>SCQH01000059.1 GCA_004321925.1 Nitrospirota bacterium
TCAGGCATATGCTGCTTGCGCTTCCGGTCATAGCAATGATGATCCTGCCGACCTACCTGAACTACCGGGAGATCACGCAGGACAATTACCAGATAGGCCGCTTCAAGGGACCGGAGCAGGAAACAGACTACAGGGACCGCCTTGAGGGAGGCATCAGCGTATCAAAAGGAGAATCAAAGAACATACTCCCCTACCTTATGACCGTGAAGGATGGCTATCGTGAGGGTGTACCCATGATCGGTCTGCTGGCATTTGTTCTTATGCTCTACGGAATAAGTGCGGGCCATCGGCAGAGTCTTTTCTGGCTCAGTATCCTGTTATTCATGTGTCTGAATTTTATCGCCTATGAAACCCCGTATCATTATGTCGGCTTCTACCTGGTGCCGCTCTACAAGATGATACGCTCGTACAGTTTTTTTTCCGGGTTCATTGCCCTTTCGGCCACAGTGCTTGCTGCCCTGGGCCTGGCTGAGGTGCTTCGGGATATCTCCGGCAAAAAAGCAGATGGTGGTACGGTTCTGTGGAAACGGGCAGCTGCATTTTCCCTCTGTTGTATAGGTGTCCTGCTGTTCCTTGGGACGGGTGACCGCATCCTCCTTGCCGAGGCAGGCCTGTCCATTATCCTGCTGCTTTTTGTCATGAACAGGTATCTCAACAGCGAAAAATGGATCGGCAGATATAAGCATCTGCTGCTTGTCCTGTTGCTTGTTGCCGGCGGATCTAACCTTTCAACGGTCAGCGGGCTCGATTATCATAATGCAGCAGGAAAGCTGTTCAGCTACGGCAGCAAATTCAGCTTTTCCTTTGAAAGGCCGGACGGATATATTGAGGCGCATATACCGGTGCTGCCTGAAACGGATTTTCTCAGCGCTCCCTTCCAGTGCTGCATCACGTTTTATAATTTGGCAGAAAAGATCGACGGGCCATGGTATTTTGATACCTGGGGGTCGACGCATACGTTATTCGTGGACCGGGGGTATTATCACCTGTCAGGGACAAAAGGCTTTGAGCACTTGATGAAGAGGAAGCTGCATTTTTTCAGGAGCTATACGACCGGGGGGAGGATCGAGGACTTTGGTCCTTACCTGCAGAGATCGGTCCTGGTTCTGGAGGACGACAGAGGTGTGAAAGCCAAACAGTCCCGTGTTGATCTGGACATGGCAGGGACTTCAGGAGCCGAACCTCAGGAAGTCACCCTGCTTCAGAAGAGCGCCAATACGGCGGGCTTCGAGATATCCACGAAGGAGAGTGCCTTCATGCTCTATACGGACCTTTATCATAAAGGCTTTAAGGCATACCTGGACGGCAGTGAGGTGCCTATTCTTAAAGGGATGGGTGTGTTCAAGGCAATAGAACTGCCGGCAGGCAGGCATACGGTGGAGTTCCGGTTCAACCCGCTTTATGGATATGTGCTCCTCCTTTATCTGATCGTCTCTGTAGGTTTCTCGGGACTTATGATCCTCTGCGCGCTTCGGGAGATGTTAAGAAGGGTTTGGATGGTTGATGGAACGATTAGTTGACGTTCGAAGGAACGCCGTTACAGAATGTAGGGGTTGATGATTTTTTGACATATAGACATAATACCTTTTATTATATCAGCGTTAAGTGACTCTATTGCGATGATACAGAACGGACAGAAACCACATATACTTCTTCTCTACCCTAAGACCGGGTTTGATTTCGGTTCCACGGTTGCTCCTCCTCATTCGGTGCTGAGCATCGCAGCTCCGGTGCTGAAGGTAGGATACAAGGTTCAGATCCTCGATCAAAGGACCCAGTCCATCACCGAGGACATCCTGAGCGACCTTATATCGTCAGATCTCATTTGCGTCGGGATCTCTACCATGACCGGCACCCAGATACTGAATGCCCTCAGGCTAGCACGCATGGTCAGAAAGATTACCGGCGGTAACGTCCCGATCGTCTGGGGCGGCCCGCACCCTTCGGTAATGCCCGAGCAGACCCTGAGGGATGAAAATGTCGACATCGTTGTTATCGGCGAGGGTGATGAAACCTTTCTCGAACTCGTGCAGGCCCTCGAAAAGAAGCAGGGTCTCGACAACATTAAGGGGTTGATGTATCTCAATGGGGACGAGGCTGTCAGGACCGAGGACCGGCCCCTGCTGGATATAGAGACGCTTCTGCCGGTGCCGTGGGAACTTATCGACGTCGAAAAATATGTTCACCGGGACATGTATCTCAGGGAAAGCACCAGGGTGCTTGATATCGGTCAGACCAGCCGGGGATGTCCCTTTAACTGCGGTTTTTGCAGCAGCGCGACGATCAGAAAACGTAAATGGCGTCCGATGTCGGTCGACAAGAGCCTCAGCATGATAACCGAGACCGTGAAGCGATTTAAGCTTGACGGGATATGGCTCAGGGATGATGAATTCTATATAGACAGGAAGAGGGCGCATCAGGTATGCCTCGGGATCATCGAGGAGAAGCTCAATATCAGCTTCTATACCTCCGGAACCCGCGTCGATGTCTTTATGCAGGCAACGGATGACGAGGTTGCCGTGCTGAAGCGTGCCGGTGCGCATACGCTGAAGTTTGGGGCGGAGTCCGGCTCCCAGCGCGTTCTGGACATGATGAAAAAAGGCATCAAGGTGGAACAGACAATCGCATCGAACCTCAGATGCAAGAAGCATGACATTAACCCGGTCTTTGCCCTTATCATCGGGTACCCCACCGAGACTTTTGAAGATATGAATATGTCGATCGATCTTATGTTTCGCATGAAAAAGGATAATCCTAAGGCTGAATTTGAGACCATGGCGACCTATACTGCGGTCCCCGGGACCCCTGATTTCAAGGTTGCCCTTGAGCATGGCCTGAAGCCGCCGGTCTCTCTTGAGGGTTGGGGCCTTTGGGTCTTTGATGATTTTGATTTTGACGGACGTCAGATCCCCTGGTTCAACAAGCATGACAGGATATGCATTGGCAATCTCTCGTATATGAGCATTCTGGCAAATGCCCTCGGCAATGTCATGAGCAGCCTGAATAACGATACCCTGAGGTTCATGGCGACGATGGCGGCCAAGCCGATAAGCTATTATTACCAGCAGAAGCTGAAGAACAAGATGTATGATTTTGCACCTGAACTGCCGTTGATCCGCCATATACGGCATGAACTATTCTATAAAAGCGATATGACGATCTCATAACTATGAAGGATATTATTTTGAAAACATTGCTCTGGCTGGGCTCCTTTGTCATCATGTTCCTGGCAGCCGTCTTTCTGATGTTCATCTTTATTGGGAAATTCATCAACGGGACCTTCTTTAAGACAAGAGGAAGAGACCCGTTTCACGATTCGCGGCAGCATCCCCTGAATGACCCCAACGCCCCCCGCGGTTAACAGCCGTCGCCCCCTGCTGTATCAATACTAAAGATATCCGTGCCCCTGAAATGAGCATGAAGCGACTATTTAACGACGGGGGATATTCCGGATTACTGATCCTTTCGATTACACTATTCATTCTCCTTAACGATGCGGTCAGCGTCGAACACGGCTGGATACATCCCGAAGGATTGATCTATTCGGCACATTACCTGAGCAACGCATCCTTTGACCATGTTGGTCTTGACCTTAATCTTGCTGAAGCGGGGAAGATATTCTGGTGGGAGCAGCATGTTGACATGGGGCAGGGTCGTTTACTCACTGCATTATTTCAGCTGATCGACATTAAATTCAGGGCCTGGCTTTTCAGATATATCCCCCCGGGCCCGGCAGTTTCCGCCGGCTGGATAATAGGGCTCCTCTGCATCCCCGCTCTGCTCTACAACTTTGCACGAAAGTACCTCATTCTCGGGGCCCCTGCTGCGGCTTCTATCACTGCGCTTTTCCTGTTGTCTTCTGCCTCGGTGGGCTACACCTTCCAGTACCTGCATCCCGGGAAGATGCTTGCGGTCTTCTTTCTCCTGGTGGTACTGAATCTTATGCTGTTTTTGCGTGGGATAGAGAGCGGGGGCGCGGGGGAGGGCAGGAAGGGACTCATGCTCTGGATAATGCTGGGGACGACGCTTTTTCTCTCACTGTTTACTGACCCTCTCGCATTCATAACCTTTCTGCTTGTCCCCGTCCTCTTCCCCGAGATGTTCAGGGTAAGATTCAGTGGCGGCAACCGTTCCGGCGGACAGGTATATGCGGTTTATCTGGCGGTCATCGCCTGCTATGCTGCATCTGTATTATTGATCATCCCCTATCTTTCGAAACTCTCCGGATACGAATACGGATTTCTTTATGCTGTTGAGGAGGCAAGGGGGAACAATCCCTTTATGAATATCGTGAATCCCCAGTTTTATTACGGGATCATGATGAATACCTATTGGTTCGTGACCGGGAATCTTGGACTGAGGGGATATCTGCCGCTCTATATCAGCGAGGACCGCTTATATAGTTTCGAGCCGTCGCTTTACGTGACGGAGGTAAGTCTGGAGACAGTTGCTCCGTTGGTCATCGTGCACCTTGTGCTGATAGCTCTGTGTATAGCTGACTATAGGTATTCTGACCGGAGATATGTCATAAAGGCCATTGCTGCGTTGTACCTGACAACCGGATGGATAACGCTGATACATTCATTTCAGAACGTCCTGCTGCCGTGGTCGAACTACTACTACGGTTCGGTGTTTTCCGTCGTCTTTGCGCTGCTGACCGGTTCCCTGCTCAGGACATTAAGGGGAAGGAGAGGGTTGTCTTATGCCGCGGTCGCGGTCGTGCTGATCGCCTCGTTCTCCACGTACGGGGATGCAAAGGAGATAAACCGAGCATGGAAATATTCGAGGTACCCGGATGTGGACATCGACGGGTTCTACCGGGGCTTTAAGGATTACTGGCATGAGATAAAAAGAGATCCTGAGCTGTTCGATAAAAAGATATGTATGGTCGATAAGGGGGTTTCGCTCCTGTTCAACTCTAAGAACCTTTACCCGGTGAAGGTCTGCTATAACACGGCGCTTCTGAAACGCATATCGTTTCGCTACCAAAGTGCGCTTACTCTGAACTTCGCGGGATTCTGCCCTGACGAGGTTCCGCCCGCCGAGGGGGCTGCCGAGGATGTCGGTCCCCTCTGCAGTACGCTCGATACCGTTCCTGAAGTGATGAGTGAGGTTTCAGCCGATCCTGACATCGTTGCGGTGAGGGCAAGTTCGCAGTGGAAGCATTACGGGCCGCACCTGGTCTTTGACGGCATATCGTCCGATGAGAGTTCCTGGCATTCGGATCCGAACTCTCTTATACCCCAATGGCTGGAGTGGGAGCATGCAGTGCCCAGGATGATAACCGTCATTGCCATTCAGTCGCAGATGAACCCTCCGCACTTGAGCGGCAATGAATTGAGAGCTCCCCGCATTTTTGTGTTGTCCGGCAGCAATGATCGCCAGCAGTATACCGAACTGCTGAGAATAAAGAATGCAAGCATCGATCCCGGCACCTGGGGACAATGGCAGTTCGTTAATAAACAGGCATATAAATATTACCGTTTATGCATTCGGGAGACTCAGGGCGAGTGCTTCGCTGCTGTTCAGGAGATACGGGTCCGGTGATTATTGCTGCCTGCCTGTGTGATTCCTTAATGCGGCAGCGTAATGTTACTATATTCAACTACTGTAGCAGCAAGGAGTCACCTGACAAACGATGAAAACAACTCTTTTTATTCTCACCTATAACGAGATAGATGGCATGAAGGCCATCATGCCGCAGATAAACAGGGATTGGGTAGACCAGATCATTGTTGCTGACGGCGGCTCGACCGACGGGACCGTCGAGTATGCCCGGGAACACGGATATGAGACCTTTGTTCAGACCAAAAAAGGCATAAGGTATGCCTATTTCGAGGGCTTTCCCTTGATCACCGGAGATATCGTCATCACCTTCAGTCCGGACGGCAACTCTCCACCTGAGGCAATACCGCTCCTCATCCAAAAGATGAAAGAGGATTACGATATGGTCATTGCCTCGAGGTATCTTGAACATGCAGTAAGTTATGACGATGATCCGGTAACAAAGTTCGGTAACTGGCTGTTCACCAAGTCAATAAATCTATTTCATGGCGGCAACTATACGGATGCTATGGTGATTTATCGTGCGTACAAAAGATCTCTTTTCTATGAGCTGGACCTTGATAAGGAAGAATCGTATCAGACCGAAAAACTTCTGTTCACAAAGATCAGTATCGAACCGCTTCTTTCGATACGGTGTGCAAAGAGGAAAAAGAAGGTCGGCGAGATCCCTGTTGACGAACCGCACAGAATAGGCGGGGAGAGAAAACTTCAGATCATACGTTGGGGCGGAGCCTATTATCTGCAGATATTGAAGGAAGTATTTTTCTGGAGATAAGATCGTCGAAAAATCATCACGGTTCAACAGTGCTGTAGCACTTCTGTTCATCGGGGCAGCGCTCTCCATTTTATTGGCCGATGCCGGCAGCATCGAGCACGGCTGGATACATCCCGAAGGACTGATCTACTCTGCACAGTATCTGAGCGACACATCATTTGACCACTTTGGCCTTGATTTTCATCTCACGGAAGCGGGGAAGATATTCTGGTGGGAGCAGCATGTTGACATGGGGCAAGGCCGAATTCTCACCGCGTTATTTCAGCTGATCGATATCAAGTTCAGAGCCTGGCTCTTCAGGCATATGCCCCCGCATCCGGCGGTCTCAATGGGCTGGTTCGTGGGGATGATATGCAGCACGGCGCTGCTCTATAACTTTACAAAGAAGTACCTCATTCTCGGGGCACCTGCGGCGGCGGCAATAACCTCACTATTTCTGCTGTCCCCTGCCTCAGCGGGCTATACCTTTCAGTATCTGCATCCCGGGAAGATGCTTGCGGTATTTTTTCTTCTGGTGGTATTGAATCTTGTGCTGCTATTGCGTGGGATAGGGAGCGGGAGCGCGGGGGAAGGCAGGAAGGGACTCCTGCTGTGGATAGTGTTGGGCCTGACGCTGTTCTTCTCGCTGTTTACGGATCCGCTTGTCTTTATAACATTTCTGCTTATCCCGGTCTTTTTTCCTGAGATGTTCAGGGTCTGTTTCAAAGGCGGCAATCGTTCCGGCGGCCAGGTATATGCGGTTTATCTGGCGGTCATCGTCTGCTATGCGGCAGCGGTGTTCCTGCTCATCCCCTATCTTTCGAGGCTTGCCGGATACGAATACGGATTCCTTGCCGCCGTTAAGGAGGCAAAAGGGAACAATCCCTTCATGAATATCGTGAATCCCTGGTTCTACTACGGGGTCATGATGAATACCTACTGGTTCGTGACCGGGAACATAGGGCTGAGGGGATATCTGCCGCTCTATATCAGCGAGGACCGCCTCTATAGTTTCGATCCGTCGCACTACGCGGTGGAGGCAAGCCTGGGTACTCTTGCTCCTCTTGTTATCGTGCACCTTGTCCTCATAGCTCTCAGTGTTGCTGACTTCAAGTATTCTGATAAGAGATATATTTTGAAGTCAGTGCTTGCGCTGTATATAACGACAGGATGGATAACGCTGATACACTCGTTTCAGAATGTCCTGCTGCCATGGTCGACCTATTACTACGGTTCAGTGTTTTCGGTTGTCTTTGTGATGCTGATCGGAGCCCTGCTCAGGACACTGAGGGGAAGGAGAGGGTTGTCCTATGCCGCGGTCGCGGTCGTGCTGATCGCCTCGTTCTCCGCGTATGGGGATGCAAAGGAGATAAACCGTGCATGGAAGTATTCGAGGTATCCGGAGGTGGACATTGACGGGTTCTACCGGAGTTTCAGAGATCACTGGCACGAGATAAAGAAGAATCCTGAACGGTTTGACAAGACGATATGTATGGTCGACAAAGGGGTGTCATTTGCATTTCAGCGGCAAAGGATTACCCCCCTTACGGAGTGCTACAAAATAAGCCTTTGGCACCAACTCTCCAGGGATTACAAAAATGTGCGAGCGCTGAATTTCGCCGGATTCTGTCCGGATCGCATTCCCTCCGCGGTTAAGCGTGTTGATGAACTCAGGCCCCTCTGCAGCACTGTCGATGCCGGTTCTGAGGTGATGAGCAGCGGCACGGCCAATCCTGACATCGTTGCAGTGAGGGCAAGTTCGCAGTGGCAGGATTACGGGCCGCAACTGGTGTTTGATGGCGTGTCGTCAGATGCGAGTTCCTGGCACTCATCTTTTCTCGCACCTCTTCCCCAATGGATAGAACCTGAATACGCCCACCCGAGGATTATGATAAGTATCTCAATACAGGCTCAAAACGACCATCGGTACGCAGGCATTAATGCCGGGAGGGCGCCCCAAGCATTTATGGTGCAGGGAAGTAACGACCGGAAGCACTATGCAGAACTGTTGAAAGTCAACGATGCGCATCTTCGGCCCGGCGAGTGGGGTGAATGGCGTTTTGAAAATAGCCGGGCGTATAAATATTACCGGGTCTGCATTCGTGAGAATTATGGGGACTGCACCGTAGCAATTCAGGAGATGCTGCTGAAATAGAAAACAGGACGATATTATCAAGAAAATGCGTGCCTCAGAATGTTTGATAATGTTAAAATACAGAGATATATAAAGGTGATCCCCCGCGGACTACGTACGGACGGGGAATAATTATGGAAAAAGAGAGCCGACTCATAGAAATATTCTATCGCTCACTCTATAGAATCCGGAGAGTGGAAGAGGAGATCGTTGCCGTTTATCCCACGGACAAGATCAAGAGTCCGGTGCATCTGTCCATCGGTCAGGAGTTTGTATCTGTCGGTGTTTGTGAGGCACTCAGGCCGTCTGATGCGGTCTTCGGCACTTATCGGGGGCATGCCCTGTATCTGGCAAAGGGAGGTGATCTCAGAAAGATGATCGCCGAACTCTATGGCAAACAGACGGGTTGCGCCAAGGGCAAGGGCGGCTCGATGCACCTGGCCGATGCTGCGCACGGAGTGATGGGGACATCTGCCATTGTCGGCACCACGATCCCCGTTTCGGTCGGATACGCGTATGCGCTCAAACTGAAAAGGGCTGATTCCGTTGCCGTATGCTTTTTCGGGGACGGAGCGGTCGATGAAGGAAACTTTCACGAGAGCCTTAATTTTGCTGCGCTGAAAAACACGCCGGTCCTCTTCGTATGCGAAAACAACTTTTATGCCATCCATTCGCATCATCTGACAAGGCACCATTCTGACAATCTCTGTGAGAGGGCGCGTGCGTACGGTATGCCTGCAGTCCGGATCGAGGGTGGTGATGTCTTCAAGGTCTATGATGTTGCACGTGATCATATTGAGAGGATGAGAAGAGGCGAGTCCGGGCCGGTCTTCCTCGAGGTTATAACCTGCCGCTGGAAAGAGCATGTCGGGCCCGGGGAGGACTTCCATCTCGGCTACCGCGAGGAGCAGGAGGTTGCCTGCTGGATCAAGGGGGATCAGGTTCCCCGGGTACGGGGTATGCTGGACGAGCAGATATGCAGGATAATTGAAAACGAGGTGGAGCAGGAGATCAGCAAGGCCTTCAGGTTTGCCGAGGAAAGTCGGTTCCCTGAAGCGGCCGAGCTCTATAAGGACCTGTACAAGGAGTAATGGTGGAAAGGACACTGAGCTATTCCGAAGCGCTGCGTGAGGCCCTGGAGCAGGAAATGGCGGCAGACCCGACGGTCGTTCTTTTTGGACTGGGCGTGGATGATCCCAAAGCCATCCTTGGTACCACAAAAGGGCTGCTTGAACGATTCGGTCAGGAGAGGGTCTTTGACACCCCCCTGGCAGAGGACGGCATGACCGGCGCTGCCATTGGTATGGCCCTTGCGGGCCTGAGGCCGGTGCATGTTCATATCAGGATGGATTTTCTGCTCCTTGCCATGAACCAGATCATCAATATGGCGGCAAAGATGCATTATATGTTCGGGGGAGACCTTTATGCTCCCCTTGTCATCCGTTCGATGATAGGGAAGAGCTGGGGGCAGGGACCGCAGCATTCCCAAAGCATCTATCCGCTTTTTATGAATGTCCCCGGTCTGAAGATCGTCGCGCCGACAACTCCGTATGATGCAAAGGGCTGCATGGTGCAGGCCATTCGCGACAATAACCCGGTTCTGTATATTGAGCACCGGCATCTGTACTATCAGAAGGGTTATGTCCCCGACCATCTGTATACCGTTCCCTTCGGCAAGGCCCGGGTCCTGAATCCGGGTGATGATATCACGTTGGTCGGTGTATCCCAGATGGCAGTTGAATGCCTGAGGGCGGCCAGACATCTTGAGGAGATCGGCATAAAAGCAGAGGTCATCGATCCGGTATCGCTGTATCCTCTTGACATCGAAACGATCAGCGCCTCGGCTGTCAGGACAGGACACCTGATCATCGTGGATAACTCCTGGATGACATGCGGCGCCGGCTCCGAGATCCTTGCCGTGCTTGCTGAGCGGGGGCTGCTGAAGAAGATCGATGTCCGGCGCATGGGTTTTGCTCATACGGCTTGTCCGACCACTCCGACGCTCGAAGCGCATTTTTATCCAGATGCCGGGAAGATAGCGGTCAGCGCTCATGACATGCTGAGCCCGGGGAAGAGATGGTCTCCGGCCGGTGAACTGCATCGGGAAGAAGTGGAATTTAAAGGTCCGTTCTAGGAAAAATCTGAGCAGGGGGAATGATCATATATGAAAGTACTCATAACAGGTGTCACAGGGTTCGTCGGGAGTCATCTTGCAGAATATATACTTAATCTGAACGAAGGCCATGATATATATGGCCTCTGCAGGTGGAGAAGTCCGAAAGACAACCTGATCAATGTCTATAACAAAATTAAACTGCTTGAGGCTGACCTCTGCGATCTCAGCGCCCTGACGAGACATTTCAGGGCTGTCAGGCCGGATATCATCTTTCACCTTGCAGCGCAGAGCTATGTTCTCACGAGCTTCAACTCACCCATTCAGACCCTCACCGCGAATGTCATCGGGACGACAAACCTCCTTGAGGCAGTCAGGCTGTCCGACATTGATCCGGTGATCCATATTTGCTCATCGTCAGAGGTCTATGGCCAGGTGACCGAGGCCGACCTTCCGATAACTGAGGCCTGCCCGTTCAGGCCTGCCTCGCCGTATGCCGTCAGCAAGGTAGGAGAGGATATGGTCGGACTTCAGTACTGGCTTTCCTACAAGATCAAAACTATCCGCACGAGGATGTTCACCCATACGGGCCCCCGAAGGGGGGATGTCTTTGCCTTTTCAGCATTTGCCAAGCAGATCGCTGCCGCAGAACTTGGCCTGAAAGAGCCTGTTGTGCGTGTCGGAAATCTGAACTCTGTCCGGACGATATGCGATGTAAGAGATGCGGTGAAGGCTTACTGGATCATGGTCAATACCTGCAAACCGGGCGAGGTCTATAATATCGGGGGAAACCAGACGGTCACCATCGGGGACGGACTCCAGAAACTCCTGGGTTTTGCAAGAACGAAGCTTGAAGTCAGGGTCGACCCTGAACTTCTGAGACCTTCTGATGTGACACTCCAGATCCCGAGCACCGAGAAGTTTCAGAAGGAAACCGGATGGAAGCCCGAGATCCCGCTCGAAAAGACCCTGCTTGACATCCTCGATTATTGGAGAGAAGAGCTCTCGAGAAACCCCTGGAAGGCCCTCACCGTAGAGAAGTAGCATGGCGAAAAAACTTGATGTCGTTCTTATTAATCCGGGCGACCGGAAACAGGTCTATCAGGGGCTTGCCGCTGATCTGTCGGCAGTTGAGCCTCCTTTCTGGGTTGCGGTAATCGCTGCGTACCTGAGGAACATTGGTTTGGGCGTTGAGATCATCGATGCCAATGCCGAAAATATAACGCCGGACGAGACAGCTGCCCGTGTTAATGCGCTCAACCCGTCTCTTGCCGCAGTCATCGTCTACGGCTCCCAGCCATCCGGGTCTACCCAGAACATGACCATTGCCGGCAGGATCTGCCGGAGCCTTAAAGAGAACTCTTCAGCAAAAGTTGCCCTGGGAGGGCTGCATCCCTCGGCACTGCCCAAGCGCACACTTGAAGAGGAGTCTGTCGATTTTGTGATCGAAGGGGAGGGGCCGTTCACCCTGCAGGCGCTGCTTGAAGCACTCCGGTCCCCCGTGGCGGATCTCAGCCGGGTGCCCGGACTCTGGTACTATGACAAGGGTGTTGTCAGAAGCAATCCGCGGGCTGAACTCATCCGCGACCTTGACAAAGCGCTGCCGGTGGCTGCCTGGGACCTGCTGCCGATGAATAAATACCGGGCGCACAACTGGCACTGCTTCGACGATATTGATCACCGCATGCCCTATGGCGCCATCTATACGAGTCTCGGATGTCCCTATAACTGTGTCTTCTGCTGCATCAATGCTCCCTTTGGAGGCCCCGGGATACGCTACCGGAGCCCTGAGCTGGTGGTCAGCGAGATCAGCCTGCTGGTTGAACAATACGGCATAAAGAATATCAAGGTAGTGGATGAACTGTTTGTGCTGAACGAAAGGCATTATATGACTATCGTCGATATGCTCCTGCCGAAGGGGTATGACCTGAATTTCTGGGTCTATGCACGTGTTGATACGGTAAAACCCGAAAACCTCGATAAGATGAAAAAGGCCGGCATGAACTGGTTTGCTCTGGGGATTGAATCGGCCAACCCGGACATCAGGGACCAGGCATCAAAGAGGATGAAGGTGCAGGATATCAAGCAGGTCGTCCGGAATGTCCAGGATGCCGGGATACGGGTCATCGGCAACTACATCTTCGGACTCCCTGAGGATACCCGTGAGACCATGCAGGAGACACTCGACATGGCCATTGACCTGAACTGCGAGTTTGCAAACTTTTATTCTGCAATGGCGTATCCCGGATCGAAGCTCTATGAGATCGCTCTCAAGGAAGGCTGGGACCTTCCCACGACATGGCACGGTTATTCACAGCACGCATACGAAACCTTGCCTCTTCCGACGAAGCATATCACTGCCCGGGAGGTCCTGAGGTTCAGGGACAATGCCTTTCATGCCTATTTTTCCAACCCCGGATACCTTGAAATGGTGGGAAGGAAGTTCGGCGACCATATCACGTCGCATATTCAGACGATGAGCTCGGTCAAACTGCCGAGAAAAATCTTGGAAGGAGAATGAATACGCATGACGAAATACAGACCGTGTTCTGAAAGGCTGCCATGATCATCAGCAGAACACCTTTCCGCATCTCGTTTTTTGGTGGCGGCACTGACTATCCTGTCTGGTACCGGGAGAACAGCGGCGTTGTCCTGTCGACGACGATCAATAAATACTGTTACCTGAGCTGCAGGCGGCTTCCGCCGTTCTTCGAATATAAACACCGGATCGTTTATTCAAAGACCGAACTTTCTTCGACGATCGATTCCATTGTTCACCCTGCAGTGAGGGAGACCTTCCGGTTCATGCATATCGACGAGGGGCTCGAGATCCATCATGATGGTGATCTGCCAGCACGCTCCGGGCTCGGGTCGAGTTCATCGTTCACGGTCGGGCTGCTGAACGCCCTTCACGCTTTAAAGGGCAAGATGATATCCAAAGAGCAGCTTGCCAAACATGCGATCTTTATCGAACAGCAGATGATAAAGGAGGACGTTGGTTCTCAGGACCAGATAGCAGCTGCATTCGGCGGTTTTAACCTTATCAAGTTCACTCGGGATGATCTTTTCAGTGTCAATACCGTTGTACTGAACCGGGAAAAACTCCAGGCCCTGGAAGACCATATGCTGCTGATGTTCACCGGGTTTTCCCGGACCGCCGCTGAAATAGCGAAGGAGCAGATCAAGGAGACACCCAAAAAAGGGAAGGAATTGATCGCGATGGCACAGATGGTCGATGAGGCGCTCCTCATCCTGAACCGGGAAAGTGATGATGTCACTGACTTCGGGAAACTGCTTCACGAGGCCTGGCTCCTGAAACGGAGCCTGACGAACAAGATATCGAATCCCCAGATCGATGAGATCTATAGCGCCGCACGTGAGGCGGGGGCTTTGGGCGGGAAGCTTCTCGGAGCGGGTGGTGGGGGCTTCATGCTGCTCTTTGCCAGACCTGAAGACCATGCCGTGATCAGGGAGCGGTTGCAGGCATTTCTTTTTGTGCCCTTCCAGTTTGAGAATTCCGGCAGTCAGATCGTTGTGTATCAGCCTGACGGGCTTTACTGATGGATGTCTGACCTTCCTGCTCTTGCTGAAATCGATGTCCTTATCCTCTGCGGGGGGATCGGCAGCCGGCTGAAGCCGGCGGTCTCGGACAGGCCAAAGCCGATGGCAGAAATCAGCGACCGGCCCTTCCTGGATATCCTCATCGACCATGTATCAGGTTTCGGGTTCAGTCGTTTTATTCTCTGCACCGGGTATATGAAGGACAGCATAAGCGGGTATTACCGGAATAAGACCGCCCCCGTCGAAATCGTATTCTCTGAAGAAGAGATGGCGCTGGGCACCGGCGGTGCTCTCCGGAATGCAGAAGGTCATATAAAGAGCAGGAGCTTTATCGTCATGAATGGCGACTCGTTTTGCCCCATGAATTACAGAGAATTCACTGAGTTTCATTTTGCAAGGAAGTCCGTGATATCCCTGGCCCTGTCATATGTCAGCGATGCATCAGAGTATGGGATCGTCGAATGTGATTCCTCCTTCCGGGTAACATCATTTTCCGAGAAGGGTAAAAAAAAGGAAGGCCTGGTCAACACGGGCATTTACCTGATGGAACGTCAGGTCTTGTCCCGGATCCCCGCAGGCAGGGCCTATTCTCTTGAATATGATCTTTTTCCCTCGTATATAGGACAGGGTTTTTACGGCTATACTACCGGAGAAGGATTTATTGATATAGGAACACCTGAGCGCTACGATAAGGCGCGTACACTATTATCACAACGATACAGGAAGGAGACATAGATGGGTGGCGGAATAATACGAATACCTTTTGGGACCATGACCATAACCGAGAGGTCGAAACAACTGGTGATCGAGGCGCTTGATCGCGGCCGGGTTTCAAGCGGCAGGTATGTCAGGGAATTTGAGAAGAAGTTTGCAGAGCTGGTTGGAGCCCGGGAGGCGGTGGCCGTGAGTACGGGCACGGACGCCGATGCGCTGGCACTGGCGGTCCTGTATGATTTGGGGGCGAGTCGGGGGGATGAGGTCATCATACCGGCACTTTCCTTTGTCGCGACGGGCAATGCGGTCCTCCAGGCAGGTTTTACTCCGGTATTTGTCGATGTCGAGCGTGAGACCCTCAATATCGATCCCTCAAAAATTGAGGCGGCGATCACCCCGAAGACGCGCGCGATCATGCCGGTACATCTCATGGGCAAACCTGCTGAAATGGATTCGATCAAGGCCATTGCTGTTCGTCATAAACTCCTTGTTATTGAAGACGCTGCCGAGGCCCATGGAGCTGTCTATAAGGGCAAAAATGCCGGAACCCTGTGCGACATGGGTGCCTTCAGCCTCTATGTTGCCCACATTATCAGCACCGTCGAGGGGGGGATCATTACAACGGACAATGAGTCCTATGCCGGGGTACTGAGGTCGCTCCGCAGCCATGGAAGGGCCTGCAAGTGCGAGAGTTGCGTGCTTAATACTGCCAGTGCCTTTTGCGCAAAGAGATTCCAGTTCGGTGAGAACGCTGATATCAGGTTTGTCTTTGAACGAGTCGGTTTTTCGTCTAAAATGAACGAACTTGAGGCAGCTGTCGGCCTGGGCAATCTGGACATCTATAATGAGATCCTGAATAAGCGGAGGGAGAACCTGTATTATCTGCTCGATAAGTTCAAGGCCTTCAGTCAGTATTTCATGACATTATCAAAGGAACCATACGAGGAGATCGGGCCGCATGCCCTCCCCATGATCATCCGGGAGGGCTCGGGATTTACACGGTCTGACCTGACCGCTTATCTCGAGAAGAACGGGATCGATACAAGGACTCTCTTCAATTCCATTCCGACGCAATGTCAGGGATTCGCCTACCTTGGCCATAAGATGGGTGATTTCCCGAATGCCGAGTATATCGGTGAACAGGGCATCCATATCGGTGTCCATCAGGACATCGGCCGGAGGGAATGCGATTATATCCTTGACGTGATTGAAAAGTTTATTTCGGGACATACTCTATCCAAAAAACAATGAATCAGCCGTCCGGCAACAAGCGCAAGCACAGGAGATTTACCGTTGATGTCACCGCGGTCCAGGGGAATGCCTTCTTTGACAGCGAGGTGATCATCAATGATGTCAGCGTTACCGGGGTCTCCTTCCAGACGGACAAGCGGCCTGAGCAGGGTCAGGAGTATTATCTCCGGATCGTTGATGACCAGGCAGATATGGGCCTGCGGGGAAGGGTCATATGGGTTCTTGAAACCAGGGCTGATGCAGTTCATGAGGGAGAGCAGCAGCTCAGTTACACTGCAGGCATGCAGTTCATCGATCTCCAGCAGGAGTCTCTGGCGCATCTCATCAGCTTTATCGAGACCCATCTTATCGAACGTCATACGCTGATGAAGTTCCATGCGATGAGCGGCTGCAGGTGCAATATCAGGTTCCATGTTGACAGGAATGAAAAAGCATCGCTGAACCTGCCTGAGTCATACCGGGTGCGGGAGATAAGTCTGGGCGGCATGCTGATGGAGAGCCATCACCGGGTTGAACCCGGCAGCGTGCTCCACCTGGACATGACCATCCCCCCGGACCTCCATCTTAACTTTTCCGGCAGGGCAGTGTCCTGTGTTCCATCCGGCGATCAGGTCGATCCGCGGTTCGATGTCGGGATCAGTTTTACTGACTTGCCTGAGCCTGACAGGGCTGGCCTCAAGGATTTCATACGCAGACGTTATCTTGAGGATGCCGGCTTTTGATATACCCTG
Source organism: Nitrospirota bacterium (assembly GCA_004321925.1). Taxonomy (GTDB): domain Bacteria; phylum Nitrospirota; class Thermodesulfovibrionia; order Thermodesulfovibrionales; family UBA6898; genus PALSA-1316. The sequence continues at coordinate 16,824 of SCQH01000059.1, forward strand.
ACCGGCCGGAACGCCTGACGGGCACATAAACCCAAAGCTCATTCCGCTGATCTCCGGCAGATGCTCATTCTTCCGCGTGGATCGTTTCGTCATTTCTCACGGTGTTCCCCCCTCCCTCACACTATTCCCCAAAGCCCTCTATTCAACATATATATATTATGCTACCATGGAAGAGAAGGAGCATTGCCGGGTGCGGTTGACGCTGACCGGTCGGCGCATATTTTCGAGGTGAAGCATGAGAAACATGGTGACGTTATGGAAGCAGTACGCAGAGGGGTTTATGGTCGTCTGTTTTATTTCGGCGCTCATCCTGCCCCTGTGTATGGTGCTGCTGGGCTGCAGTGATCGAGATAAGCCGGTCAAAGTCGACTTCGCAAAGAAAGAAGAGGCAGCCCCGGTCCCTGCGGTGAATAGTGTTCAGCCGCTTCGGATTGCCGTCGGCGGCATGATCACCCCAAAAGAGGGCTTCGGCTATTACCGCGCGTTCCTTGACTACCTGGCTGAAAAGCTTGGCCGGCCGGTCAAATTTGTGGACCGGCAGAATTATGCCGAGATAAATAAACTCCTGAGGACCGGGGAGGTGGATGTGGCCTTTGTCTGCGGCGGACCGTATGTGTCCGGAAAACGCGAGTTTGGGATGGAACTCCTGGTTGCTCCTGTGGCCTACGGCAAGTCTGTCTATTATTCCTACATTATTGTGCATAAGGACAGTCCCCTGGAACGGTTTGAGGATCTCCGGGGGAAGAGCTTCGGGTTTAGCGACCCCCTGTCGAACACCGGGAAACTGGTCCCGACCGCGATGCTGGCGCGGATGGGTGAGACCCCGGAATCTTATTTCAGTAAGGTGGTTTATACAAAGACCCATGATAGATCCATCAGTGCCGTAGCAGAGCGAATTATCGACGGTGCTGCGGTAGACAGTCTCATCTGGGAGTATGCGAATCGCAGGAATCCTGTATTTACCTCAAAGACGAGGGTGATTCTCAAGTCTCCGCCCTACGGTATCCCCCCCGTTGTCGTGCGTCCCGGACTTTCTCCTGAACTCAAGAGCCGTATCCGCGGAGCTTTTCTCAATGCCCATCATGATCCCAAAGGGGAGGAGATCCTGAAGGAGATGATGATCGACCGGTTCGTTCCGATTGAGGATTCTGCCTATGATTCGATCCGGGAACTGGAGGGCTGGGTTGCACAGCAGCAAGGGAAAAAGCAGCCCTGACCGGATGAACCGAAAAAGTATCCAGATGTCAGTGCTGCTCGGGACGGTTGCGGTCATTGTCGTAACTGGCCTTATGATGATCCTGCTGGTCAAGTTCATGCTCCCCGGGAAACTCCTGGGCATACTGGAGGAAAAGACCATTGCCCAGGCCAGACTCGTTGCTTCCGAGATCGCCAATCCTCTGCTTACGGAGCAGTTCTTCGATCTCCGAATCAGGCTGAACGATCTGAAACGGAGTGACGACAGCATTGCGTATGTGTTTGTCATCGATGCCCATGATAAGGTGGTGGCTCATACCTTTGAGTCCGGCTTTCCCTCAGAGCTCAGGACGGCCAACAAAATGGCTTCCGGGGCGAAGCAATCAGTGAAGCAGCTGACAACCGGCAGCGAGCATTATCTGGATGTTGCCCTCCCGGTACTGAACGGTGGCATTGGGGACCTGCATATTGGGACGTTTCTGGCTCCCGTTAAGCTGGGCGTCAACAGGATCGTTGCCGTGATCGTATGGATCATTATCGTGACATCGGCTGCCGGCGGGATCATCGCCGTTATCCTTGCCCGGAGAGAACTTCGACCGCTGAGAGAACTGGGGCAGGCTATAGAATCTTTTGGCAGGGGAGATGTGGTTCAGCAGGTATTGCCCGCCGACGACAACAACGAGATCGGGCAGCTCATAACCGTGTTCAATAAGATGGCCGAGGACATCAGAAGGTCCCATGAGGAACGCGAGCATACCAAGAACTTTCTCGTCTCACTCATCAACGGAGTGAACGAGCGGATCATGGTGGTTCGGCCTGATTACACGGTCCTGATGAGCAACAAGGCCATGGCACAGGGAGATACAAGTGATTTCTGCTACGCCCTGTCACACCAGCGCAGCTCGCCCTGCGATGAGGAGGGCCTGGTCTGCCCGCTTCGGGAGATATTGAGGACGAGGCAGTCCCTGACCGTGACCCATACCCATACCAGGGCCGACGGTAGTCAGTACGTTGAGGAGATTGCCGCCTCTCCGTTCATGGATGAACGGGGAGAATTGCTGTATGTCATTGAGGTATGCCGGGACATTACCGAGAAGCAGCGACTGCATGAGATGCAGGCCGCCCTGGATAAACGTATTGCCCAGCAGCAGAAGGAGGAATCCATCAGTACCCTTGCCGGAGGTATTGCCCATGATTTCAATAATATCCTCATGGGTATTTTGGGGAATGCCGAAATTCTGGGGATGACGCTTGAGTCCCGCGAAAATGAAAAGATGCTGGTCAATAACATTGTCAGCTCCTCTGAGCGCATGGCAGACCTGACGAATCAGTTGCTTGCCTATGCAAAAGGCGGTATGTATCAGCCCGGGAAACTCTCCATGAACGATGCTGTAAAAATGGCGCTGACGATGACTCAGACCGACAAATACCGGCATATCGAAACGAGCCTTCTGCTGGAAGAAGACCTTTGGCCGGTCCATGCCGACAGGGAGCAGATCAAACAGGTCATGATCAATCTCCTTACCAATGCCTTTGAGGCAATGGAGCATTCGGGCGGATGTCTTACCGTGCAGACTTTGAACGAGCCTGACCGGCCTTCATGGGAGTGTGTCTCTTTCAAACATCGGCATCCGGCGGGTGATTATGTCCATGTTATCGTCTCTGACACGGGGCCGGGGATTCCACAGGAGGCACTTCAAAGGATCTTTGAGCCATTCTTTACAACGAAATTCATCGGCAGGGGGCTTGGATTGGCGGCCGCTGCCGGAATAATCCAGAATCATCAGGGCTGCATCTCGGTCAGGGCTGGGGCAGAATGCGGGGCATTTTTTGACTTATACTTGCCTAAATACGTCAATAAAAATGGCGTATAAAATGCTGTATGTTTAAGAAGGATAATTCATATGACAAATAAGGTCGCTTATCTTAAATTGTAGCAAGATGTTTTACCTTCTTTTAGCGTGAACATATAGACCAGGACCCAAGTGGGGTGTCCGGGTTTCTTTTTTTTGAGGGGTTCGGCAGGAGGTTGTGTGGAGTTTCAGTGCAGACGAATGTTCGATAGAGAACCCTATGAGGACTCGATCAGCTTTACCGTCCTCTATATGCAGGAGGCTGATTTCAGGCGGGAGGATTCCTCGGGAAAAGTCATTGACAAAAGCAGCGCCGGCCTCGGCATGCTCACGGGGTTTCCACTAGAACCGGGACATATCCTTGAATGGGACGACAAGCACCAGGAGGGGAAGCTGCATATTGCCATGGTCCGCTGGGCCATACAGATGGACGACTGCTTCAGGGTCGGGCTTATGTTCATCTGATATCATCATCCCCGCCTCTCTTTTTACTACAGCCCGCCGTCCGCTGTATGATACAATTTAGGATGAGTGCTTTGCGCGATGCAGTTATCATGACCATAAATTATTCTCACGATATGGCCACGGCCCTGCTGGCAGTCAGCGGTTTGATCATGTGGGCCATTTATCAACGTTTCCCTGATCCGGCAGCTGCCGAACTGGAACTCTACTTCATCACGATCTATAAAACGGTGACGAGGCTCGCGAAAATCTCATTCAGTTGGATGGTGATCGCAGGTGTCCCGAGGTTTTATTACTTTATGGAATACGATTGGTCGCCCATGGCCGGTGATCTGCAGGTGCCGACGGTCATTATCATGCATATCGTCATGATCTTTCTTGTCGTCATGGGAATTTTATTCTGGTTAAGGCTTGGAAAGAGGATCAGGGCCTTAAAGCTTAAACATAATCTGGGATAGCAATACCTGCGGTACCGTTAATAATCTCTGCGGCCGTGGTGACCGGTGGTATAGGGACGTTCAAAATTTCTTCATATTAATAGCGTATCATAACACCAGTAACTATTTATATATCTAAGGAGAATAAATGAAAAAATTGGCTGTGATCGGGATGGCGCTGGTTTTGATGACCGGGCTTGCGTTTGCGAAGGATTATGAGGTCAGGAAGAAGGCCGGCGGACTTGATGTCATCGTTAAGATCGACAAAAACCCGCCTGTTGTGGGTGATAACAACGTTGACGTGGAGCTGAAGGATGCTTCGGGCAAACAGGTGACGGATGCGAAGGTCAAGATCGATTACGGTATGTCAGCAATGCCCGGAATGCCTGCAATGGATTACAAGGCAGATACTGCACTAAAAGGGACTGTTTATAAGGCAACCATGAATCTCTCCATGTCGGGCCCCTGGAATATTGTCCTGAAGATCACGAAGGACGGCAAAACCTCGTCCATGAAATTTACGGTTGATGCCAAATAGACAGCCATTCAATCAAAATGGCAAAAGGGCATGGTATCGCACCATGCCCTTTGCTGTTCCTGTGTTCCTGATTATTTTCCTGCTGTCATCGTTTGCAGAGCCGGTAAAAGCGGCTGAAGAGCTGCGCCTGGATCCTCTGATCAGTGAGGCGCTGAAGAACAACCATGAGATCATTACCGCAGAAGCGCGTCTTGCTGCGGCAGGTTTCAGGATACCGCAGGCCCGGAGCCTGCCTGATCCTATGGTCATGTTCGGATACCAGAATGAAGGCTGGAAGAAATATACGTATGGAGAGATGCAGGGCGCCCAGTGGATGTTCTCAGCATCTCAGATGTTCCCTTATCCTGGCAAGCTTGCACTAAAGGAGCAGATGGCCTCGAAGGAGGCGGAGGGACTTGAGTCAGCCTATCAGGGGCTTAAGCTCAGGACGGTCGAAAAGGTCAAAGAGCTCTATTTCGATCTTTACTTGATTTACAAGAACCTCGATCTCATACAGGACAGAAAAATGCTTTTTTCACGCATCGAGGATGCGGCCATTGCCAGGTACTCTTCGGGCATGGGGCTTCAGCAGGAAGTTCTGATGGCCCAGACCGAAAAGTACATGCTCCTTGAAAAGGAGGAGATGCTCAGGCAGAAGATCCAGTCATCGGAGACGATGCTCAATGTCGTGCTCGGCAGGGAGGTCACAGCGGCCTTAGGCAGACCTGCGGACCAGTCAGGGACTGAACTGCACCGTTCCCTGGAGGACCTCCTGAATGTCCATGTTAACGAGTCGCCTTTTCTGCAAGGCAGGGAAAAGATGGTTGCCGCTTCAGCGGTGAAGGTAAAGATGGCCCAGAAGGAATTCTATCCCGACTTCACTGTCAATGCCGGCTACTTCAGGCGGGCGGGTGAGTTTGAGGATATGTGGAGCCTGACAACCACGATCAACATTCCCCTCTTTTACAGGACGAAGCAGCAGCAGGCTGTTTTAGAGGCCAGGGCCCTTGTGTCAGAGGCAGAACATGAAGTCCTGGCAATGAGGTCGATGCTCTCGTCCACCATCCGGGACAACTATTCGATGATGAAGACGGCAGAAAGACTGATGGCCCTTTACAAGGATGGCCTGATTCCAAAGATCCGTCAGGATTTTGACGCGGCCCTTGCCGGATATATGTCAGGGAAGACCGAGGCAATGACCGTTATCAGCAGACTGAAGTCACTTCTCGACGTTGAAGCTCTCTACTGGGGTCAGTTCGTTGAACGCGAAAAAGCGATTGCACGGCTTGAGACTATGACAGGAGCCAAAGGGGTGATACCGTGAATAAAAAATATCTGATCGGAGCTGTGGTGATCATTCTGGCCGGGGTCTGTTTTTATCTGATAAAGACCGGGTTTGGGCAGAAGGCCACGGGGTCTGCAGTGACAGCCGTGCGGCAGGAACAGCCTGCTGCCGGACATCAGGGCCATGCAGCGCAGGGTGAAGAGACAGCGCCGAAGGCAGCGGTCCCGGAAAAGCCTCAGGAGGAGGCCCCGACCGTTGAGATCTCGACCGACAGCCAAAAGATGATCGGGGTCAGGACCATAGAGGTTTCGGTGAAGCCCGTCATAAAGACCATCAGGACCGTTGGCCGCATTGAATATGACGAACGCAGGATCTCTACGGTCAATACGAAATACGAGGGCTGGATAGAGAAGCTGCATGTCAACTATACGGGAAGACCGGTAAAAAAGGGAGAACCCCTTGCCGATATCTATAGCCCTGAACTTTTTGCCACGCAGCAGGAGCTCATCAATGCCGTGAAATGGAAGTCCCGCAGCAGCCAGGCCTCATCAGAGCGGGGAGGAGGCCTGCGGAATGATCTGGGAGGGATGCTGGCAGGGGACGCTGAATCCATTATTGAGGCCGCACGGCAGAGATTGAGATTGTGGGACCTTACCGAAGCCCAGGTCAAAAACATTGAGGATACGGGCAAGCCGGTACGGACCATGGTTATCTACAGTCCTGCAAACGGGTACATCCTTCAGAAAACAGCCCAGCAGGGCATGAGGGTCATGCCGGGTGAAAAGCTTTTTGACATAGCTGATCTTTCTTCTGTATGGGTAATCTCCGAGGTGTATGAGTATGATCTGCCGTTCGTGAAGGAAGGCCAGACCGCGCACATAACGCTCAGCTACCTCCCCGGGAAAAATTACACAGCCCGGGTTGATTATGTCTATCCGTCCCTGAGTGCCGAGACAAAGACCGTGCGGGTACGCTTTACTCTTCCGAATCCTGACGGAAAGCTCAAACCGCAGATGTTCACCAACGTCGAACTCAGGTCCGACCTGGGGAAGAGACTCATGGTGCCTGAGGAGGCGGTCATAGATACCGGGGTCAGGCAGGTGGTCTATGTCGACAAAGGGGAGGGTAATTTCGAACCGCGTGAAGTCCTGACCGGCATAAAGGCGGATGGTATGGCAGAGATCACGCGCGGGCTTAAGGCCGGTGAAAAAGTGGCTTCGGCAGCAAACTTCCTCATCGATTCCGAGGCGCAGCTTAAGGGCATCAAGCCCCTTCCCGGCAGCAAGCACTGAGCTGTCATGATCGGAAGAATCATTGAATACAGCGCCAGGAACAGGTTCATCATCTTCCTGTTCGTTGCGTCACTCTCTATCTGGGGTTACTGGTCCCTAAGGCATACTCCCCTTGACGCCATACCCGACCTGAGCGATACCCAGGTCATCATCTATACTGAATGGGCCGGCAAAAGTCCGGACCTTGTCGAAGACCAGATAACCTACCCGATCACCTCGACGCTCCTCGCTGCGCCGAAGGTCCAGGCGGTCAGAGGTTTTTCCTTTCTTGGAAGTTCCTTTATCTATGTCATCTTTGAAGAAGGCACTAATATATACTGGGCACGGTCAAGGGTGCTTGAATACCTGCAGTCGGTCAGGAACAAGATCCCCGCTGATGTTAACCCGACACTCGGCCCGGACGCGACGAGCGTCGGATGGGGCTTTTCATACGCGCTGATCGATCAGACCGGCAAACTGAACCTTGCCGAACTTCGCTCGCTGCAGGATTTCAATCTGAAGCTTGCCCTGGAGAGCGTGCCGGGCGTTTCACAGGTCGCCAGCATTGGCGGCTTTGTCAAACAGTATCAGATCACCGTTGATCCAAACAAACTCCTTGCCTATAACATACCGCTGCCGACTGTCATGGATGCTATACGAAAAAGTAATAAGGACGTTGAGGGCAGGGTCCTCGAGTTCTCCGGCATCGAGTATATGGTCAGGGGACGCGGCTATATAAAAGGCATAGACGATATTAAGAACATATCCGTCGGCACCAACGGTGCCGGCACCCCGGTCCTGTTGAAGGACATTGGCGAGGTCAGGATCGGCCCTGAGATACGCAGGGGGCTGGCCGACCTTGACGGCAAGGGTGAGGTTGCCGGTGGCATTGTTGTTGTGAGGTTCGGAGAGAATGTCCTGAACGTCATCGACAGGGTCAAGGAGAAGATCAAGACCATCGAACCGAGCCTGCCGGACGGGGTGAAGGTCGTGGTCACCTATGACCGCTCCGATCTGATACATCACGCGATCAATACGCTCAAGGAGGAGATCATAAAGCTGACGGTTGCCGTGAGCGTTGTCTGCCTCGTCTTCCTTTTCCACCTTCCTTCTGCCCTGGTGGTCATCCTTACTCTTCCGATCGCGATCATCATATCCTTCATCTGCATGTATTACATCGGGGTCACCTCAAATGTCATGAGCCTCAGCGGCATTGCGATAGCGATCGGTGCTATGGTGGACGCCTCGATCATCATGGTCGAAAATGCTCATAAAAAGCTCGAGGAATGGGATCATGCCGGACAGCCCGGCAGCAGGACCGATGTGATCATCGAGGCCGCCAAAGAGGTCGGTCCCTCACTCTTCTTTTCTCTCCTCGTCATCTCCGTCGCTTTCCTGCCTGTGTTTACGCTGCAGGCTCAGGCAGGGAGACTGTTCAAGCCTCTTGCCTATACAAAGACCTTTGCGATGCTCTTTGCGTCGTTCCTTGCCATAACCCTGACCCCGGTCCTCATGACCATGTTTATCCGCGGGAAGATCCAGTCTGAGGATAAGAACCCGATGATCGTTTTCCTGGGAAGGCTCTACAGGCCGCGGGTGGCTTTTTCACTGAGACACCCGTGGACCGTAGTGATCGTTGCGGTGATCATCATGGTCTGCACGGTCTACCCCATAACAAAGCTCGGGAATGAATTCATGCCGCCGCTGTATGAGGGGACGCTCTTTTATATGCCGGTCACGGTTCCGGGGGCTTCGGTCACCGAGGCGTCCAAGCTCCTCCAGCTGCAGGACAGGCTCCTGAAAACCATACCCGAGGTTGCCCAGGTCTTTGGCAAGGCAGGCCGCGCCGAAACCGCCACTGACCCGGCCCCTATGGAGATGTTCGAGACGGTCATCAATCTCAAGCCTGAATCAGAGTGGCGGCCCGGCATGGACCCTGAGAAACTCAAGAACGAGATGAACGACGTCCTGAGCATCCCCGGAGTCGCAAATTCTTTTACCATGCCTATCAAGGCCAGGACCGATATGCTCTCGACCGGTATACGGACGCCTGTCGGCATAAAGATCATGGGGCCGAAGCTCGATGAGATCGACCGGATCGGCATGGAGCTCGAGGGCCTGATAAAGGGCATCAAAGGCACCCGGAGCGTCTATGCCGAACGGGTGACCACCGGATATTTTCTTGATATTTCGGTTAAACGTGAGGAAGCGGCGCGGTATGGCCTCTCTGTCGGCGACGTTCAGGAGATCCTAGAAACGGCAGTGGGCGGCATGAACCTGACGACAACGATCGAGGGCAGGGAGCGCTACCCGGTGAACCTCCGGTATGCCCGGGAACTCAGGAGCAGTCCTGAGACGCTGAAAAGGATAATAGTCCCGGTCATGCTGAATGCGGCTTCCTCGGGGTCGGGGTCCGGGATGTCCGGGTCAGCATCCTCCCCGTCTTCCACTTTTCCTGCAATACTGCAGATACCCCTCGGTCAGCTTACTGAGATCAGAACCGTGCGAGGCCCATCGATGATCAAGAGCGAAGAGGGGCTTTTGGCTGCCTATGTCTATATTGATTTTTCGGGCAGGGATATCGGCGGCTATGTTGATGAGGCGAAAAAGAAGGTCGCCTCCCTGAAGATCCCTGATGGCTACCGGCTTCAGTGGAGCGGCGAATATGAATATATGGTAAAAACCGAAGAGCGGCTGAAATTGGTCATCCCCTTGACGCTGCTGATCATCTTTGTCCTGATATTCATGAACACAAAATCAACGGTCAAGACCATGATCGTCCTGCTTGCGGTACCGTTCTCTCTTGTCGGTTCCTTCTGGTTCCTCTATTTCCTGAATTACAATCTGAGCATCGCTGTCTGGGTCGGCATGATAGCCCTTGCCGGGCTTGATGCAGAGACCGGGGTGGTCATGCTGCTCTATCTTGATCTGTCCTATGAGCAATGGAAAAAAGAGGGCAGGATGAACAGCGTCGAAGACCTGAAGGATGCGATCATGCATGGTGCGGTAAAAAGGATCAGGCCGAAGCTCATGACCGTCGGTGTTATCCTCGCCGGACTGATCCCGATCATGTTCAGCCACGGAGCCGGCTCGGACGTGATGAAGCGCATTGCAGCCCCCATGATCGGCGGTGTTATAACTTCCGAGATACTCGAGCTGACCATCTATCCCGCGATTTACCTTATCTGGAAGCGCAGGAAGTTCGCAAAGAAGAACATAGAGGCTTAAGCCGGTTTCATTCTCATTTCCTTTTCCTGCAGCTGACAGACATCCCTGTGCATATTTTCCTTGTAATATTAATCCGGAAATCTGGTATAATCCCTCAACCACAGCGGCGGGCGCTAAAAAATAGATTAAATGGGGTGGGGTTTTTGTTCATGGGGTTCTGTGCAGCATAAGCATTTCAATCTTTCCGTACAATCTTGTCCATACGTTCAGTTATTGAATAAGCACACCAATAATCTCTCCATAATGATCAATACGATGGGAAATCCAGGGAGGTGGTGATGAGAAGAATGAGCTGGATAGTGCTGATAGTGATTGGAATTTTCTGTTCAGGATTGCCTCTTCAATCTGCTTCTGCAGATCCGAGGAGGATCGAAGACAGTTCGCTTCGTAATCGCAACATGAAGGTGCTGGACCAGAAGACATATCAGCGACCGTCCTTTTACCTCACCCTTGGTGTTGACCCGTCAGCCGGCGCCACGGAATCCTCAACCATTCTCCTGCGCGCCCTGCGCGGAGGCACATATGCCCCGGTCCGTATGCAGTGCAAATGGGAGGCGATCTCTACTTCAGGCGGTTCCAGCCGTACGATAGACAACGATGCTGCGTGTGAGACCCAGCGTCTTGAGCTGACGCCCGGCACGTATCGGCTGCGTCTGAGCTATCGATACCCCAACGAGGCTGGGGTAATGACCGAGGGCACATCCGAGGCTGCCAACTACGTTGTCGGGCCGGGCTTTCGCCTGGAGGTGACGACCCTTGAGCTTGATGCGCCCCAGCCAGTGGCCGGATATCTGCTCAATGCAAAAATGGTTGTAAGAAATACCGGTCTTGGGGCAGCCCCGGCGTTTCCCTATCGCTTCACTGCTGATCCTCAGACGACGTTCAACGGCTCCTCCGGAAATATTGCACGTCTTGATCCCGGACGCGAGGTTGAGATCTTTGCAAATTTGAGGCCGACTGCTACAGGCCGCCTGCTGATAACCGGGGCTGTTGACCCCCAGAACACGCTTAATGTCCTGCCGAATTTCCGCAATCACAGCAGCCGGTCTGTCACTGCTGATGTCAGACCGGACCCGGGGGCACGCCCCGCACCACCGGCATTGCCGGTCATTGTAATGGGGCGGACCGGCATCAACCCCTTAGGGTATAAGGCCTTTTATACCATCTGTAATGCTGAGGATGGGACCACCTATCAATTAGAATGCGATGGGGCCGGATGCGTTCCCGGCTGGAGCGGAAAGACGCCGGATGATTTTTCCTCGAGCGTTTATGTGCGCAATGGCGGCAGTGTCACGCCCGCATGTGGCGGTGCGTATGCTTCGAAGCCGGCCCTTCGTCAGTCCGCAGAAGGCCCCAGGCCGGTCCGCAGGGACTGTTCCCCTGTTACCTACAGGCTCACGGTGAAGGCCACGAAGAACGGCATCACACTGACCTCTTCCCCCGCGACATTTACGACCCTCCCGTTAGGTTGTGTCTGCCTGGAGAATTGTCCCTACGATCAATAGAACACTTACCGGAGGCATGCTGCTTCGTGCACCGGAGCATGCCTCCGGCTGAGCCGACCTGGTCTCTATTTATACCTGAGTTTCAGTACCAGGATTATCGATGCCAGGATGAACGTCGTTACATTGGTGATGATGACCGGCAGGGATCGTATCAGGAAGCCATAGACGGTCCATAGGGCGATGCCGCTGCAGAACATGATGAACATCCCGGTCGAGATATCCTTTGCCGATCGTGTCTTCCAGGTCCTGATGACCTGGGGCAGAAAGGCAGTCGTCGTGAGTGTCCCTGCGCAGAGTCCTACAAGGGTAATGTAATCTTGTGGTGTCATCGCTGGTATTTTAGCATTTGAACTCCAATTAAGTTAAAATCAATCATGACACAAAGATTGATCGTTATCGGAGGAGGGCTTGCAGGCTCCGAGGCCGCATGGCAGGCTGCGCAGAGAGGCATAAGGGTCCGTCTGTATGAGATGCGGCCGCAGAAGCTGACCGAGGCCCATACCACAGGGCTGCTTGGCGAGCTGGTCTGCTCAAACTCATTGAGGTCCAATGATCCGTATACTGCCCCGGGACTCCTGAAGAAGGAGCTGGCCATGGCCGGGTCCCTGATCATGGAGGCGGCTGAAAGCTCGTCGGTCCCTGCAGGTTCCGCCCTGGCCGTTGACCGGACCATCTTCGCCGAATTTATTACCCGGAAACTTTCCGGCCACCCGAATATCGAGATCGTCAGCGAGGAGGTCACGAGGCTGCCTGATACCCCGGCCATACTTGCGACCGGTCCTCTGTCGTCCGAGGCAATGACCAGGGCCCTGGCCGATTGCATCGGCGGTGATTACCTTTATTTTTACGATGCGATTGCCCCGATCATCGACGCAGAATCCATCGACTACACGAAGGTCTACCGTTTGTCGCGCTACGGTAAAGGCAGCGATGATTACCTTAACTGTCCGATGGAAAAGGATGAGTATGAGCGGTTCCATCAGGCTATTCTGGAGGCAGATAAGGTCACCCCGCGGGGGTTTGAGGAGAACAGGGTATTTGAGGGGTGCATGCCGATAGAGGCGATGGCGTCACGAGGCATAGACACACCGCGGTTCGGACCCATGAAACCGGTCGGACTGCCCGACCCCAAGACAGGCCGGGAGCCCTATGCAGTTGTCCAGTTGCGCGCAGAGAACAGAGAGATGACGGCCTATAACATGGTAGGGTTCCAGACAAGGCTGAAGTGGCCGGAACAGAAGAAGGTATTCAGCATGATCCCGGGACTCGAACATGCCGAGTTCCTGCGGTATGGCAGCCTGCACCGTAATACCTTTATCAACGCGCCCCTTCTGCTGAACAAGGACCTGACACTAAAGGGGAGGGATACCCTTTACATCGCGGGACAGATATCGGGCGTCGAAGGATATATCGAGTCGACAGCCATGGGGCTTCTGGCAGGCATACAGGCCGCTGCTGTCCTGACCGGAAAGCAGGTCCCCGGGGTCCCCCATACAACAGCCCATGGTGCACTTGTCAGACATATAACCGAAACTGAGAGCAGGCATTTTCAACCCAGCAATATTAATTTCGGACTGCTGCCCGTTCCCCCTGAGGCCCTGAAGATGCGTGACAAAAAACAACGACGAAAACTGGTTGTGGACAAGGCCGTGCTGGAGTGGGCAGCATTTCTGAGTCAGGTGTCATAGCGGGTATGCAGGAATGTATAGACAGATTCATCCGCTACCTTGAGGTTCAGCGGGCTGCTTCTGAACATACGGTCCGGGCATACAAAAAAGACCTTGCGGAATTCAACTCCTTTGTAAAGAAGGCCCCTGCCGAGATCGAAATGATCGACGTCAGGGGGTTTATCGCGCAACAGATCAGGACCGGCCTCAGCAAAACGACGGCAGGCAGGCGGTTGGGAGCTGTCCGCTCGTTCCTGAAATATCTCTACCGGGAAGGGGTCATCAGCGTCAATCCGGCAAAGCTTGTTTCGACCCCGAAGACACAACGGCTCCTGCCCCAATTTCTGACAGTGGATGATGCCTTTGAACTGATCGAAAAACCTGAGGGCATCGGATTTATGATGGCCAGGGACAGGGCGATCCTTGAACTGCTTTACTCAAGCGGTCTGAGGGTGAGCGAGGTTTCAGGTCTGAATATGGAGGACCTCAATACCAGGGAAGGTCTGGTCAAGGTCCGGGGCAAGGGGAAAAAGGAGCGGATCGTTCCCGTCGGTGCCAAGGCAATAGAGGCGCTCAAGACCTATCTGGTCGAAAAGATACTGCTGAAGAAAAAGAGCAGGGTGCTCTTCCTCAACAGAAGCGGCACAAAGCTGACCGACAGGGGGATCCGGAGGATCGTCGTCAAATATGCGCGTCAGGCAGGGATCGACGGCAGGATCGGACCGCATACGCTCAGGCATACCTTTGCCACTCACCTGCTTCAGGGCGGTGCAGACCTCAGGGTGATCCAGGAGCTCCTGGGGCATTCCTCGCTCTCGACGACACAGAAGTATACGCACCTTGACCTGACCCATCTCATGGATGTCTATGACAAGGCCCACCCCATGTCGGATAAGGACGGAAAATAGGCAGTTGATTGATGACAGCACACGCGGTTATTGTGTAAACTAACAGTCAAAATCAAACCATGAGGTGATGATGTTCCACGCAACGACAATATTGTGTGTCAGCAGGGGGGGAAGGGTCGCGATCGGCGGTGACGGCCAGGTTACGCTCGGCAATACCGTGCTCAAGCATAACGCCAAAAAGATACGCAAGATGTACGGGGACAAGGTCCTTGCAGGGTTTGCGGGCGCAACGGCAGACGCCTTTACCCTGTTCGAAAAATTCGAAGGTAAGCTTGAGGCCTACCGGGGCAACCTCACGAGGGCTGCGGTGGAGCTTGCTAAGGACTGGCGGACCGACAAGGTCCTGCGGAGACTTGAGGCCCTGCTGATCATTGCCGACAAGGAGCATACCTTTATCATATCCGGGACCGGAGATGTGATCGAACCCGAGGAGGGTTATGCGGCGATCGGGTCAGGGGGTGCCTATGCACTGGCCGCTGCAAAGGCCCTTTATGACAACACCGACCTTAACGCCCGGGAGATCATCGAACGGTCGATGAAGATCGCCTCAGGCATCTGCATCTATACCAATGAAAATATCAGCATCGAGGAGCTTTCATAGATGGAGACGTTGACACCGCGAAAGATCGTCGAGGAGCTCGACAGGTTCATAATCGGGCAGCATAAGGCTAAAAGGGCTGTTGCCATCGCCTTAAGGAACAGGTGGAGAAGGCAGCAACTGGCCCCTGACCTGAAGGACGAGGTGCTTCCCAAAAACATTATCATGATCGGTCCGACCGGGGTCGGAAAGACCGAGATCGCCCGGAGACTCTCAAGGCTCGCCAATGCGCCGTTCCTGAAGATCGAGGCCTCAAAGTTCACGGAGGTCGGCTATGTCGGGCGCGATGTCGAGTCCATGATCAGGGACCTGGCCGAGATCGCCATCAATATGGTCAAGACCGAACACCTCGAGAAGATCAGGGAAAAGGCAAAGGTGTTTGCTGAAGAGCGGTTGCTCGATCTCCTGCTCCCCCTTCCCCGGCAGCTGAAGGCTATGGAGGTTGACGACCAGGAAAGAGAGAAGAACAGGGAGACGCGCGACAGGCTGAGAGAGCAGTTGCGGGCCGGCAAGCTTGATGCGCGATACGTGGACGTAGAGGTGAAGGAAAAATCCCTGCCCTTCGGGATCATCTCGAACGTCGGGCTCGAGGATATTGAGATGAACTTGAAGTCAATGCTCGGAAACATCCTCCCGGACAAGTCCAAGAGGAAGAAGGTCCGGATACCCGAGGCGCTTGTTCTGCTTGAGCAGGAGGAGTCGAACAAACTGATCGACATGGACAAGATCGTCCAGGAGGCTGTGGAAAGGACCGAGCAGACCGGTATGGTCTTTATTGACGAAATTGACAAGATAGCGAGCAAGGGGAGCGGGCAGGGCCCGGATGTCTCCCGAGAGGGCGTGCAGAGGGATCTGCTGCCTATTGTGGAAGGTTCGACGGTCACGACAAAGTACGGACCGGTCAGGACCGAGCATATACTGTTCATCGCCTCCGGAGCGTTTCATATGTCAAAACCCTCTGACCTTATACCGGAGCTTCAGGGAAGGTTCCCTATCAGGGTTGAACTGGAGGCCCTCGGGAAGGAGGATTTTGTCCGTATACTGACTGAGCCGCATAATGCGCTGGTAAAACAGTACATTGCCCTCCTTGAGACAGAGACCGTGGCCCTGACCTTTCTGGATGAATCGATCGACGAGATCGCCGATATTGCCGCAGTCGTCAATGACAAGATGGAAAATATCGGTGCGCGGAGGCTTCATACCATCCTTGAAAAACTTCTTGAGGATATCTCGTTTGATGCCCCTGAGAGGCAGGGGACAGCGCTCACGATCGATCGTGCTTACGTAAAGGATAAAATGAGCGATATTGTGAAGGATGAGGACCTCAGCAGGTATATTCTGTAGAGCAGTACTCTTCGTCGCAGCAGTATCCTTGCTTTCCTCCTGCGCGATCCTGAGCAGAGAGGTGCAGCCCGGGGTCTCTCATGGAAGGGCCTATGCGGTTGCCTCATGGTACGGCTCTGATTTTCACGGCAGGCCGACAGCCTCGGGAGAGATCTTCAATATGCATGCGCCTACCTGCGCCCATAGGGAATTCCCCTTCGGAACCAAGGTCAGGGTAACGAACCTGACGAACAACAGATCAATGGAGTGCACGGTCAATGACCGGGGGCCCTTTATCCCCGGGCGTGACATCGACCTGTCCTATGCGGTTGCGAAAGAGATCGGGGTGATAGGGCCGGGTACATCCAGAGTCCTTCTCGAACTGAATGGACGGGACGATTCGTATGTCAGGAGGGTCAGGGTCCAGGCAGCTGAAAGAAAGGGTACGTTTGCGATCCAGGCAGGTGCGTTTACCGAGGCTGCGAATGCGTTGCGGCTCAGGAGCGCGCTTGCTCTTAAATATGACAATGTCTATATCCAGGAGACCGAGGTCAATGGCACATTGTTTCACCGGGTCCGGATAGGTAATTTCAATAATTTCAAGAGTGCTTATTCACTTGCAGAGCAGCTTGGGGCGGAAGGATATCAGCCGGTCATTGTAAAGGCCGACCTCAGGATTTAGCTATTTGTATCCCGGTCTCCCGATGGTGTAAAATTTATGATGCAAGCATTTGACGACGCAGTAGAATTTCATGGTCATTCCTGTCCGGGTCTCGCGATAGGATACCGCGTTTCGCTTCGCGCTCTGAAGGAACTTGGCGGCCGGTCGGCGGATGAGGAGATCGTGGCCATCGTCGAAAACAGTTCCTGCGCGGTCGATGCGGTCCAGGTCATGACCGGCTGCACCTTCGGCAAGGGCAATCTTATCTTCAGGGACTATGGCAAGCAGGTCTATACCTTTATCAGCCGCCAGTCGGAAAAGAGCATCAGGATCGCTGTCCATCTCACGAAGCAGCCCGAGACCGCTGAAGAACACATGGCCTGGGCAAAATATATGAAGGGTGACAGGTCAAAGAGTGTTCTAAAACAGGTCCATGACAGGAAGGCCGCTAAGCTGAACTATATCCTGAAGGCCGGCGATAAAGAGCTCCTGGAGGTAAGAAAAGGAAGAACACCCCTTCCGGCCGAGGCCCACATATACCGCAGCCTGACGTGTGAGACATGCTCAGAGCAGATGATGGAGCCGCGGGCCCGGATCAGGGAAGGAAAAACGGTCTGCATACCATGTTTTGAGGCAAGGTCACTATGAAAGAGATCATTCGCAAGGCGGAGATACTGGTTGACGCCCTGCCGTATATCAGGAGCTTCTACGGCAAGACGTTCGTCATAAAATACGGAGGCGCTGCACAGACAAAGGACGACCTGAAAGAGTCCTTTGCCAAGGACGTAGTGATGCTGAACTATATCGGTATCCGGACGGTGATCGTACACGGCGGCGGACCGAAGATCTCGGCAACCATGGAGAAGATGGGGAAAAAACCGCAGTTCCTCAACGGGCAGCGGGTGACCGACCAGGAGACGATGGACATCGTCGAGATGGTGCTGGGAGGTCTCATCAATAAAGAGATTGTATCGCTGATCAACAGGCATGGCGGCAAGGCGGTCGGTCTCAGCGGCAAGGACGGCGGACTGATCATGGCGCGGAAGAAGACGACGAAGAAGCTGACCCCGGAGACCGGCGTCAGCGAGATCATTGACCTCGGCCTTGTCGGAGAAGTGACCGTGATCGATCCCGTGCTTATCGACAACCTGGATAAGGCCGGGTTCATACCGGTCATCGCTCCGATCGGCGTCGGACCTCACGGTGAGACCCTGAATATCAATGCTGATTTCGTTGCCGCCGCTGTCGCAGCAGCGGTGAAGGCCGAAAAGCTCATACTGCTGACCGATGTCCCCGGCCTGCTCGATAAAAAGGGTGAGACGATCACGACCCTCAAAAGGTCCCAGATCCAGAAGCTTATCAAGGACGGAACGATCAGCGGGGGAATGCTGCCGAAGGTGCAGTCCTGCATCAATGTGCTCGAAAGCGGGGTCGGCAAGACCCATATCGTGGACGGCAGGATCCCTCACTGCCTCCTGCTGGAGATCTTTACCCGGGAAGGCATCGGGACCGAGATAGTTTTGTAGCAGCCCTCCGGAGCTTGCAGTTGCCCTTATAAAATGATATATGTGTTACGAAAGGATGTAAGCGTTCATGGATAATATTATTGCTGTTTTTCAAAAGGTTCTGAAATATGCAAAAGAGAATGGGGTTTCTGACCTGCATCTGAGTGTCGGCTCGCCCTGGAAATTCAGGCACCAGGGGCAGATCACTGCGGTGAAACAGCTGCAGCCGCTGAAAATGGCCGAATGTGACGAGATCGTCAAACATATAGTCCTCAATTCACACAGCGTCTCTGAAGATGATATCGACAAAACGCTCGGAGCTATGCAGGATTTTGACTGCTCTTATTCCCTCCCGGGGATAGCGCGTTTCCGCGTCAATATCTGCAGACAGCGCGGCTCTTTTTCTATTGTCCTCAGGGTTATTGCCTTTGAGATCCCTACGGTGGAGTCTTTGGAACTTCCCCCGGTCATCAGGGATATCGCCCTCGAAGAACGCGGTCTGATCCTGGTGACCGGAATTACCGGCAGCGGTAAATCAACAACCCTGGCCGCCATGATCAACCTGATCAACAATACCAAGCCATGCAAGATCGTGACCATTGAAGATCCTCTCGAATTCCTCCATAAGGAGATCAAGGCCTCGGTCATCCAGAGGGAGGTGGGGTCTGATACAGAGAGTTTTGCAAAGGCATTGCGGGCTGCCCTGAGGCAGGACCCTGATATCATTCTCGTCGGCGAGATGAGGGACAGGACCACGATCGATATTGCGATGAAGGCTGCCGAAACCGGCCATCTCGTCCTCTCCACCCTGCATACGGTCGATGCGCCCAGGACCATCCAGAGGATCATCAGTGTCTTCGATCTGAACGAGCAGTTGGTCATCCGTAAACGTCTGGCCGAATCCCTTACCGCAGTTGTCTCACAGCGTCTGCTGAGGAAAAAGGACAATTCCGGCCGGATCGCTGTCCTGGAGATCATGAGGAATACCCTCACCATCAAGGACTGCCTCGAAAATGTCGAAAAGACCGGGTTCCTCAGTGACTATATAGCAGCCGGCAAGGACCAGTACGGCATGCAGACGTTCGATCAGCACCTCCAGGATCTGTTTGAAAGAGGCGTTGTCGACTTTGAAACAGCCCGTGCCGCAGCCACAAGGCCTGCCGACTTCGAGCTGAAAGTAAGAGTCCACTAGGCGTTCACGGCACTGTCACGCACTGTCCTGCTTCGCTATCAGCCTAATAGACGATAGCCGTACATTGTTTCTTTAGTCAATGACCGGCCGTTCGGCCGGCGGCTCTTTGTCTTCGAGGGTATAGGTGACGTTCACCTCCATATCTTTCCTGAGGGAATTATAGACCGAGCAGTATTTTTCCTGAGAGAGAGAGACAGCGCGGTCGACCTTTTTTTTGTCGATGTTCCTGCCCGCAATATGCAGGACGCAGTCGATCTTTTTGAAATACTGCGGGGGGGTAGGGTTCCTCTCTGCGATCAGGTTTATCCTGAAGTCGGCGAGTTCGACCTTCATCTTCTGCAGGAACATCACCACATCGATGCCCATGCAGCCAGCCAGGCTCAGGAGCAGCGAATCGGTCGGCTTGCATCCCCACTGGACATGCGCATCGTACTCGATCTCATAGCCTTCCTGGGTCCTGCCGGTAAAGATCAGTTCGCGCTCCCATTTCAGGGTCGCCTTGACGTGGGGGCTGATCTTCTCCTTGTATCCCTTTAGAGACCCTTCAAGCTGTTCCTTGTCATTACTGCTCATATATGAAACCTCCGGCAATACTTTAATAACGCATTACTAGATTATAGCGAATCAAGTCTGTTTTTTGGGGGAGCGATAGGGTAGAATACAAAAATAAAATCCGGGTACCTCCCTTACCAGGGGATCAGATCCGGATCCGGAGGTAGCAGCGTATGACGATCATATATATCTGTGCGGCCTTTATAGCCGGTTCCCTGATAGCCTGGTTCGCTGCGAAGTCGGTTGCGCAAACAGCGTCCGAGAGGCAGAAATCGGATATTCAGACCCAAAACGCAAGGATGGCTGCAGAACTTGAGGGGAGGGCGAAGAGCGCAGAGGCCATTACCCATGAACTCAGAGAACAGATCAGGCAGCGAGAGGAAGAGTCCGGCATCATACGAAGTGAGCTTGATACGGAGAGACAGGCGAAGGCGAGACTGGAGGAGTCCCAGAGACATCTCAGGGAGGAGGTAGAGCGGTTCGAGGCGATGGAGGTCAAGATCAGCGAGACGTTCAAATCGCTTTCCCTTGATGCCCTTTCAAAGAATTCCGAAGAGTTCAGGAAGTATGCTGAGGGGTATGCCGAGGGATACCTTAAACTGGCCGAAGAGAAGCTTAAGTCGCAGTCGACCGAGGGAAACAGAGAGCTTGAGACGAAGAAGGTCCTGATCGACCAGAATATCGAGCTGATCGGCAAGACGCTGGCCGACGTCCAGCGTAAGATCGAAGAGGTTGGTAAGACAAGCGCTGACAAACTGACCCATGTTTCGACCCTCATACAGAAGCATGAAGAGGTGACCAGCAAGCTTAACAGCACGACCGATCACCTGAAGCAGGCGCTTGCAAGTTCTAAAAAGAGGGGCGAGTGGGGCGAGCGCATGGCAGAGGACATAATCAGGCTCATCGGCCTGGTCGAAGGCATGAATTATATCAAGCAAAAGACTCTGGAACATGCGGCCGGAAGGCCTGACTACACCTTTCTCCTGCCGAATAAACTGAAGATCAATATGGACGTCAAGTTCCCGATGGATAACTACCAGCATTATCTGGATGCCCAGTCAGATCACGACAGGAAGCGTTTCAGGGACGAGCTCCTGAAAAACATGCGGCTGATGATCAGGCAGGTGACGACCAGGGAATACATAAATACGGCAGAAAATACGGTTGACTATGTCCTCGTCTTTATCCCCAATGAACAGGTCTACGGCTTTATCAACGAATCAGACCCTGCGATCATGGATGAGGCCCTGAAGCTGAAGGTCATCCTCTGTTCCCCCTTTACGCTCTATGCCGTTCTGGCAGTGATACGGCAGGCTGTTGAGAACTTCAATCTTGAGCGGACCGCCTCGGAGATACTGAAGCTCCTCGGCGACTTTTCAAAACAGTGGTCGGCGTACAAGGAAAAGTTCAGGCTTATGGGCGACCGGCTCGATGCGGCAAAGAAAGAGTATGATGCCATCACAACAACCCGGACAAATATGCTTGAACGACCGCTGAGAAAGATCGATGAATTAAGGCAGCAGAAAGCTATCGGACTGGATGAGGACATTTCACTGACCGATCAGCACTTGCTGTAGCCGGGGCCTCATGCCGAGAAAGCGAAAGAGGTCCTTCGTCGGGCGACTTCTTGTTATTCTTCTTCTCGCCCTGGCTGCAGGTATCGGGTTCAATTTTATTTACCCCGATGTATCGACCCTCAAGAAAGAGAATCCCAAGAAGACCGCCTTTATGAAGTATCGGGAACGGGAGTGGGAAAAGAGCGGGAAGCCTTACAAGGTCAACCAGAAATGGGTTCCGCTCGGCGCTATCTCACCCTTTCTCATCAAGGCGGTCCTGATCGGTGAGGATGACAAGTTCTGGCAGCATGAGGGCTTTGATTATGAGGCGATGCAGAAGGCGATCGAAAAGGACATCAAGGCGAAGAAGTTCAAGCTCGGCGGGAGCACCATCAGCCAGCAGCTGGTGAAGAACCTCTACCTGTCACCGTCGAAGAACCCCATTCGGAAGCTCAGGGAGGCTGTCATTACGTACAGGATGGAAAAGACCATTGCCAAAAAGCGGATACTTGAGCTCTACCTGAACGTGGCAGAGTGGGGTGACCGCGGCATCTTCGGCATCGAGGCTGCAGCCCGTCATTACTACGGAAAGTCCGCCGCAATGCTGGGCCCTGAGGAGGCCTCACGCCTGGCCTCGGTGCTGCCGAACCCGAGAAAATTCGACCCTCTGGGTTCCTCAAAATATGTCGTTAACCGATCAGGGCTCATTTATAATATCATGGTCAGGCGAGGGATCGTTGTGCCTGAATATGAGCAGATAAACGAAGGCGCTCAGGAGGCCGGGGAAAAGGAAGCAGGTCCGCCTCCGGTTGAAGAGACGAAACCGGCTAGCCAGTAGCCATATATCACTGGCGCTGGCAGTATCCGATTGAATTCGCACCGTTATTTTTGTTAATATCAGGTGGGATCGCATGAACTTTCGCCGGCATAGGAGCAGAAGGAGCAATAGTCTGTGGGACAAGAAAGCAGAAAACATAAACGCTTTTCGATTGATTTTCTGAATATCAAGGGCAAGATGATGTTTGCAAGCAAGGTGGATATCCTTGATATCAGTCTGGGGGGAATTTCCCTGCAGATCGATAAAGGGGTGAGAATAGGCAGCAGCTATAAGCTGAATATCGAGTCAAAGAACCGCTCCATACAGATAAAGGGAACCGTTGTCTGGGCAAGCCTGAAGGGGAGCAGAAAGACCGATGTCGGTGATGTTGCGCCGGTATACGCGGTCGGCATTAAGTTTGACGAGCTTGACAGTGCAAAAATAAACGAGCTCGTGGCCTTTATCGAATCGCATAAGGAGGAACAGGATTCGGTCACGCTCCATAGTGTCAGCGGCAACCGGTTCAATATGAGATTTCATCTCAGCGAGGATGGGAGGTCGATACTGACCTGCCCGGAGGATTACCGGGTCAAAAAGATCAGTCTTGGCGGCATGCTGATCGTTACAGAGAATGTCATGAAGGTAGAGCAGCAAATGCCTATGGAGATCTTTCTGCCGGGCGACAGCAACATAAAGTTTACCGGGAGGGTGGCCTCCTGCCTGCCGATCGAGGAAACCGACCCCAAACAGCATGAGATCGGTATTGAATTCCTGAACATGCCTGAAGGGAACAGCCAGAAGCTGAATGAATTTATCAGCATGCTCTCTTAAGGCGGCAGGCTGATCCCCGGGGCAGTACGCACGCTCCAGCGCCTGCAGGCCGTCGTACCTGCCTCACAGCCCTTCATTAGAGGGTCAGACTCCCCCTGCCAAACGGAGAAAGTTGGCGCAGTTCCCTGATTATTCCGGGCATTACCTGCAACACCCTGTCTATCTCCTCCCCTGTCGTAAAGCGGCTGAGAGAAAAACGTATCGACCCGTGAACAGCGGTATAGGGGACGCCCATTGCCCTCAGCACATGGGATGGTTCCAGAGACCCGGAGGTGCAGGCCGAACCGGAGGAGGCGCAGATCTGATATTCATTCAGCCGCAGCAAAATGGCCTCACCCTCAACATATTCAAAACTTATGTTCGTCGTGTTGGGCAGCCTGTTTTTTGTGTCACCATTGATCCTGACATCAGGACAGCTTCCCAGGAGACCGGCCTCGAGTCTGTCCCTCAGCCGTGATACTGCGGCCGCTTCTTCAGTCAGGAAGCCGCGCGCCAGAGCAGCTGCTTTGCCAAGGCCGATGATGGAGGCAACATTTTCGGTTCCGGCCCTTCTGCTCATCTCCTGATGTCCGCCGATGATATAGGGATAAAACCTGCCGCCTCTTCTTACATAGAGCGCCCCGATGCCCTTGGGTGCGTGGAGCTTATGTCCTGACAGGGACAGCATATCGACCTTCAGCGTATTCAGATCGATGGGAAGCTTGCCGACAGCCTGGACCGCGTCAGTATGAAAAAGTATCCCGCGGCCTTCGAGGAGGCCGGCGATCTCATCGATCGGAAAAACGACGCCGGTCTCATTATTGGCGAACATGATCGTTACCAGGGCAGTGTCATCATCAAGCGATCTTGTGAGCATCTCCATGTCCAGCCGGCCCGCGTCATTCACCGGCAGGTACGTTATCCGGTAGCCCTTCCTGCCGAGATGCTGGCTGAAGTTTAATACAGCCGGATGTTCCACCCGGGTCGTAATGATATGTCTTTTCCGTGGGTGGGTCTCCAGTGCGTTCATGATGGCCGTGTTATCGCTCTCGGTGCCGCAGCTGGTGAAGATGATCTCGGAGGGGTCAGCTTTCAGAAGGTCCGCAAGCTTTGCGCGGGCCTCCTCGATCTTTTTATGGAGCTGACCGCCGAAGGTATGCATGCTTGAGGGGTTGCCGTACAGATCCGCAAGGTAGGGGAGCATTTCAGCGAGGACATCAGGATCGGTCCTGGTCGTGGCGTTATTGTCGAGATAGATAGTCTGCATCACCGGGTCTCAACGGTGATGGCTGCGCTGACCAGCTCCCTGAGCTTTGCCTGTATGCCTTTGATCGTCACATCCGACATCAGGCATCCGGTGCACATTCCCCGTAAGGCGACGATGACCTTGTCGCCCTCAATGTCGATCAGCTCAATGTCCCCGTTGTCTGCCTGGAGACTTGGCCTGACCTGGGTTTCAATGATCTCCTGGATCAGAGCGATCTTTTGCAGGTTTGTCAGTTTCCTGGGGCCCGCCGGTGTTTCATGAACCCTGCTGACGGACCAAAGATCCGACAATATGGCCTCGATGTCCGGCCTGCATTCACCGCAGCCACCGCCTGCCTTGGTAAAATTGGTGATCTCGTCAACGGTCGTCAGGTGATTTTCGACTGCGACCTTCCGGATCTTCTCCCCGGTCACGTCAAAGCATTTGCAGACAAGCCTGCCTTCCTCCTTCTGCCTGACCGGCTGACCCCGGTATTGCGCAATTGCGGCCTCAAGCGCCTCTCTCCCCATGACCGAGCAATGCATCTTCTGGTCCGGGAGTCCTCCCAGATAATCAGCGATATCGATGTTGGAGATCTCCAGCGCCTCGTCAAGGGTCTTGTCCTTGACGAGTTCAGTGAGCGCAGAGGAGCTGGCAATTGCGCTGGCACAGCCAAAGGTCTGAAACTTTGCGTCAGTGATCTTTCCGGAGGCCTTGTCGATTTTCAGAAAAAGTTTAAGTGCGTCGCCGCAGACAATGCTGCCGACCTCACCGACGGCATCGGCGTCCGGGATCTCCCCGACATTCTGCGGTTTCAGAAATGCCTCTTTGACCTTGTCCGTATATTCCCACATGTTCACATTTTTGCACAGAGAAACGGTGAAGTCAAATCGGGTAAGGATATTAATGTATTGACACCTGACGGTAAAGAGAGTATAAGGGATATATAAATATTTTCCTGAAAGGAGAACAGCATGGCAACCTATGTGATCTTGAGTACACTGACCGACGAGGGCAGAAAGACCATCAAGGAAAACCCCAGGAGGATCCTTGAGGTGAACAAGGAACTTGCAAAGATGGGTGTCAAGGTGAAGGAGCAGTATGCGGTCCTCGGCCCCTACGACTTCGTCAACATTGTCGAAGCAAAGGACAACGAGACAGTGATGAATATGTCATTGGAACTCGGTGCCCGGGGCTCGGTCCATCTGCTGACCCTTGCCGCGATACCGATGTCAGACATGCTCAAGAAAATGAAGTGATCAGTGGAGTCATCCAGGACCACCTGTATTGATCCTGCGTCGGCAATGAAAAGAAGACTATGCTTTGGTGCTGCACGGCTGGCTGGATCGCTTGCCGTTACCGTGAGGCCGATGTGACGGATATGAAGCCTGATATGGTGCTGGATGCTACGGGGATGAACTGCCCTCTGCCGGTCCTCAAGACCAAAAAGGCCCTGGAGGGTCTGAAACCCGGGCAGTTTCTTTTGGTCAGAGCTACTGACAGGGGCTCAATGACCGATATACCTGCGTTGCTGACGAGGCTGGGACACGGACTGCTTGAGGTGAGGGATCAGGGAGATCTGATCCTGTTTTACATCGTGAAGAAGTAGCCAGGTCAGTGGGAGTATAAAAGAAGCCGGGGAACCGGCTTCTTTTATACTCAGGATCGTTCAATTGTCTTTTCCTGTCTGTTTCCTGTATCTTAAATAACTGCCGGAGTGGCGGAATTGGTAGACGCAAGGGACTTAAAATCCCTCGTCGGCAACGATGTACCGGTTCAAGTCCGGTCTCCGGTACCAGTAAAATCAAGGGCTTGCTGGGTTTCAGGTCTGTATGTGCCGCTGACCATACATACGCGATCCCCTAATGGCCCTTTTTTAATGCCTTAAGCATACCTGAAGTATGGGTTGAGCCTTCCTTTCCCTTGTCCCCTACGTAGTTCTATCTTATATGAGCGTTGTGTAAGACAAAATCCTACGTGCTTGTCTGGTGAGTCTTACGTCAAAAAAAGCCATGCGCCGATAGCTATTACTACCAGATAACATTATATTTACAATTAGCAGAGCAGTCTGATAGACCAATAGTCAATTTAGACCGATGATAAATCCAAATTTACGGAAGGAAAGGGAGATATAATGGCTAAACTTCTGGAGACTTTTGAATTTTCTGATGGATTTGATGAGAAGAGCGAGCTGGATTTCTCAGGCAATCAACTCGCAGGGGATGATCTGCTCCTGGCTGAGGTTGAAGAAGATAATGAGAGCGCAGAACATCGTGAGCCTCTTACCGAAAGCAATTATGAACCGTTGAAGATGTATCTCAGGGAAATGGGAACGATTCCCCTGCTTACAAGGGAAGGTGAGGTCGACATCGCTAAACTGATCGAATCAGGCAGGGGGAGGATAGTACGTGACATCTTTTGCATCCCCTGTATGGTTGAGAAGTTCATAGCGCTTGAAGATATGGTCAAATCCGGCGAGACAAAGATCGAAAGCATGGTCCAGTGCAATCTGGATTCGGATGAGGCTGAAATGGAAGAAAGCAGAAGGTTCCTGAGTACCATCGAAAAGATCAGGAAGATCCATAAAAGCAGAACAGCGGGGAAGCTTTCCTCGACCCCAAAAGGGTCCAAAAACGGGAAATCGGTTGCGAGCAGACAAAAGGCCGGGACCCGCAGGGACCTGACTGATCAGATCATTGAACTCATCTGCGGCCTGCGGCTCAAGGAGAGTTTCATATGCACCTTCTTTGATGCACTTAAATGCAGGATTCAAATCATGGAAGCGGCAGAAAGCGAGCTGCTGGGCCTGCGCAAGCGACTGAAGGCATCCGGTCTTGACCCTGAAGACAAAAAAGACAGGACAGTTCAGGGCCTCCTGAAAGATCTGCAGAAGAAAGAAAAGTTGTCACGCAGGGAAGAGCTCCTGAAGAGATATCAGGTATGCAGTGCGTCCCTCAGGAAGGCTGAAAAGGAGCTCGGGGTGTCACTCCTGGACCTTAAAAGGACCATGCAGGATTTTGAAAATAACAGGGACAGGATCTTTGAAGCCAAGAACGTGATGGTGGAGGCGAATCTCAGGCTCGTCATCAGTATCGCAAAACGCTATATGGGCAAAGGCCTAAGTTTTCCCGATCTTATTCAGGAAGGCAATATCGGGCTTATGAGGGCGGTCGAGAAATATGAGTACCAGCGCGGGTACAAGTTCAGCACCTATGCCACCTGGTGGGTCAGGCAGACCATTACGCGGGCCCTTACGGACCAGTCGCGGACCATCAGGATCCCGGTCCATATGGGAGAGGTGATAGCGCGTGTTGCCAAGGTGACACGGGAGTATGTTCAGGAAAAGGGGTATGAGCCGATACCTGAGGAGATTTCAAAGAGGATCAATCTGCCCGTTGCCAAGGTGCGGACGATCATGCGGATATCCAAGGAGCCGATATCGCTTGAGACCCCGATCGGGGAAGAAGAAGACAGTCATCTTGGCGATCTGATCGAGGACAAGAACTCTTTGTCCCCCCTTGAGAACACCATAAATATCGACCTCAAGAAACATGTTGATATGATCCTCAGCAGCCTCAACCCCAAAGAGGCCCTGATCATCAAGCAGAGGTTCGGCATCGGGGAAGAGCCGACAAGGACCCTTGAAGAATTAGGCCGCGATTTTGACGTGACCCGGGAGAGGATCCGGCAGATCGAGGTGAAGGCGATCCGTAAACTGAAACACCCCTCCAGAAACCACTTCCTGAGGACCTTTCTCCAGAGTTAGACCAGGACAGCCCGGTGGATAGCCGCCGGGCTGTTTCAGTAGCGCGTCCTGACCTTGTAGGTCAGCTTGGACTCACCGTCTTTCGGCACCGGGACCTCGAACTCGGCAGAAAACGCCGAAGACTTCCTGTAAGGGTGGGAAGAGCTCAGCATGGTCCAGTCTCCGGGGACTGGCTCAATGATCTTTACGACAATGTCCTCTTTCTTATGGTTCCTGAGGGTTATCTCATAGCCGGACTCATAGGTATCTGAGGCAAGTTTTTTCCAGTCGAGCTGACGGGTGGTTCCGGCAACGTCAAAGGCATTGCCGAGTTTCACGCGGATCTTTTCATCTTTTGCCGTATGGTCTATTGTGTCCTCACCGGTGAACTGCAGGCTTCCCTCGTTGTCATGCTTATAGACACGGACCGTGCCTTTCGGCAGGGGGATGCCCAGGTTATGGTCCTTCTTGTTCCATATCTCGATGAAGACCCCGACCTTCAGGTTCGATATAGGGTCGCTATACCGGCTATGATAATAATAGCCGGTGCCTTTATAGACCAGCTCTTTTCTGACCGGAACCGCACTGGCGGTAATCAGGCTGATCTGTTTAATCTGGCTGTCCTTTATCGTAGACGGTCGCTGAAGGGTGTAGATGTGATATTCGAAGAACTCCTCTTCTTTGAACTGGGGGGCAGCAGGAACCGCCGCGGCCTTTGCCAGCCTGACCGTTCCCTGGTAATCCCTTTCTTCCCTGACCCGGTTCACATCACCGGCCACGAGCTTGAGGCGGGCGTTTTTGTAGGTCGCTCCGCTCTTATTATCGATCGTCACCCATCCGGACAGGTCGATCATATCATCCGTGCTGTTAAGGGTCACGACATAGTCGGACCTCCAGTTTATGCCGTTGGTGAGGTAGGATGACTCAATATTCTGGGGAACTGTCAGGCTATTTTCGAGCAGCCAGACGAGTGTCGGCTTCGAGATGAGGTTTTCCGGAACTTCGGGGAAGATGACCCTCCCGGGGTGTCCGAAGGTTATTTCGTCGCCGATCCTGTAGATGGGTCCACCATTATTGGAGAGCAGTCTTGCCGTGACGATATCTTCCCGCTCGGTATACAGATTCTTGTTATAGAGACGGACGTCCCTGCCGACATACTTGTCAAGGAGTTTCTGGGGGTTCATCAGGTCATATTCGTAATTCTGCTCGATGACCTGAAGGCTCCGGTCGTCCAGCAGGGATTTTATATGGACGCTTGCCGGAATGATCTGCGCGGCAACATCCATGAACCGGAGCTCACTGCTTCCCCGAGGGAGCTTTACGGTCCTTTGGTCCTTTACCAGGCCAAGATTCACATTGTAGATCGTCAGCGACAGCCCTGACTGGTCATCCAGTCCGGAGGATAGCGTCGCCTCAGCTGCCCAGGCCTTTTCATGGACCGCTGAGCCTGCAAGGAGAAGTACAAGGAAAGCCAACGGACCGGCATATCGGGTAATCTGTCTGAACATAGTGACCTCCGTGTTTATACCTGGATTCAATAACGAACCCGGCTGCATTCCGGCATTTGTCCTACCATATCACAAAATACAGGGACTGTCCATGTAGGCCTCGCATGCACCGGTGGACAATTGAATCAGCAGAACGATACAATAAAACCATGCACGCTATGGAAAGAAGAGTATGAAAAAGGTTCCACCGCCGGCTAAACCGAAGGAGACCGCAGATCCCCTGAGCATCAAGCGGTTTGCCGTAACGTATCTTCTCCTGATGGGGGCATTGTTCGTGGTGATCGGTTTCACGCCCTTTCAGAAATACGTCGATGTCAACGGGCTGTATACGCAGGGCGTTGTATTTTTCACGACGAAGGTGCTGGGTGTCATGAATATCCCCTGCACGCATTCGGGTTCTATCATTCAGCTGCCTTCGATCTCCCTGGATATAAAATTCGGCTGCAACGGCCTTGAGGCGGTGATGATATACTCGGTTGCCGTGATCGCATTCCCTGCCTCATGGAAGAAGAAACTTATAGGGATAGTTGCCGGGTTCCTGCTCATACAGACCATTAATATCATCAGGATCGCCGGCCTTGCCTATTCCGGGATCCATTTTCAGCAGTATTTTGAGTATATCCATGTCTATATCGCACAGGGGATGATGATCGCGGTTTCCCTGGCCATTTTTTTTCTTTACCTGAACTATGTCCATGACCGGTCTACTGCAGCAGCCCCGAGGTAAGGCCCTCAGGGCAGTCCTGATCTTCCTTGCGGCCTATGTCGTTTTCCTGCTCCTGTGGATACCGGTGAAAGGCCTCTACGGTCAGGGCATGGTCTTTATTGCTTCAAAAATAGCTGCAGGGATCAAGGATGCCCGGCTTGAAGGCCTGTCCGAGGAGAAGGGCATTGTCCAGGTTACCTTCAGCCATCTGAAGATGAGCAGCATGCTCATCGACCTGCCGGTGAAGACCTCTTCCTACACGTTCAATGTCCCGCTGACCCTCGGGATAATGGCCGCGATGTTTCTCTTTATCCGCCGGCGGAGCCGGGCATATGGTGAGGCGCTGTTGATGCTGATCGCGGTCCATTTCCTCTGGGTGATCTCCCTTGAGCTCAAGGAACTGACGGGCATTTTTGTCGCCAAAAACCTGGAGCCGATGCAGGGCCTCCGGATAGCCTTCTATCAGTTCCTCTGGAGCTTTACGGACAACATGGTCATACGTTTTGAGCCCTTCCTCATTGGCTTTTATCTCTTCATCCGGTTTGGGGCCGGGACACGTCCTTCAGAGCCTGTTTGACAAAATAAAGTGACATGGTGTATAAAAACAGACTGCGGGCGGATAGCTCAGCTGGGAGAGCGCAGCCCTTACAAGGCTGATGTCACAGGTTCGATCCCTGTTCCGCCTACCATGCACGCATCAGGAGGTTGTCAGGAGATGACAACCTCCTTTTTTTTATCTCGTTCCCTCATCTTTATATATATCTTGCAATTGTCCTTATTATTTTGTAGATTCTATAGCAGACCCAAGGGACGGGGCCGGCTGAAATATTCAACTGAAAGGAATACTGTTGATGGCATCTGTATTGATTATTGATGATTCCATGTTTATGCGCAACAAGCTGTCCGCTGTTCTGAAAACGCGCGGCCATGAGATCGTGGAGGCAGAAGACGGCATAAAAGGCCTCCAGGCGGCCAGGACACGGCATTTTGATGTTGTCCTGCTCGATATCATCATGCCGGGAACTGACGGCCTGAAGATACTCGGGCTCATGAGGGAGCAACTCCCTCAGACGCCAGTCATCATTGTTACCGCTGATATACAGGAAAGCGTATACCGCCAGTGCATGGAACTCGGCGCAACTGCGGTGATCCACAAACTGCCTAAAGGGGAAGAACTTCTGCTGGCGGTCGACAATGCACTGGACCCGGAGAAAGGGGCTGCCCGGTGAAATTGACGCCTGAAACGACTGATGCACTGCGGGAACTGATCAATATCGGTGTCGGGAGGGCTGCCGGCGTCCTCAGCGAGATGCTGAACTGCCGTATCATTCTGCAGGTACCGTTCATCAAGGTGCTGCAGCAGCATGAGCTCCTCAACGAGATGGACGGCCAGCTCGGCAGGAACCGGGTTTCGGCTGTCCGACTGGGTTTCAAGGGTTCGTTCGCGGGTATGGCGGCGCTTGTCTTCCCGCCGGACAGTGCGGTGAAGCTGGTCAACGTCCTGACGAGCGAAGGGCCTGATACCGACGATCTTGATGCGGTCAGGGTCGGGACCCTGAGCGAGGTCGGCAATATTGTCATCAATGGTGTAATGGGGTCCATCTCCAACGTCCTCAGCCAGCATATTAACTATTCCCTCCCGGCCTACATGGAAGATGTTATCGAAAACCTTCTCCTTGCTGATGCCAAAGACCGGGATTCGACCGTCCTTGTCGCCCATACGCGCTTCATCGTCGAAGACATGCAGATCGAGGGGGATATCATCCTTATTTTTGAAACAGCTTCTTTTGATGCCCTGATACACGCTATTGACAAGCATTCATGACGACCCTCGCCGAAGAGATCGGGGCTGCCGAAATAAAATTCAGCATGTTCGACCATGTCCCGGTCGGTGTCTGTATCCTGAAAATGGACCTGACCGTTCTTTTCTGGAATACCTGCATTGAGGACTGGACAGGCATACAGAGAAAAACGATCATCGGATCCGATATCAGCCTTTATTTCCCGCATCTGAAGACCCCTAAATATTCAAGCCGGCTCCAGAACATATTTGAGGGAGGCCCTCCCACCATATTCTCGTCCCAGCTTCATCATAATATAATTCCGGCACGTTTATGGGATGGCAGGCTGCGGGTGCAGCACACGATCGTCACGGCGATACAGGCCCTTGCCGGCACCGGTTATTATGCCCTGTGTGCGATCCAGGATGTCACTGACCTTTCACAGCGTATCTCTGACTACCGGGATATGCGGGACAAGGCCCTGGAGGAGGTACGGGAGCGGAAGCGGGCCGAGGAAGAGCTCCATGAAATAAAGAATGCCCTTGAATATCGGGTGAAAGAACGGACGGCTGAACTGGTCTCGACCAATGAAGCGCTTGAACATGAAATTGCGGAAAGGCTACGTGCTGAGGCTGAGCTCAGGAGCCTGATATCCATGCTGCATACAACGGTCAGTCATATGCCGGAGGGGGTGGTCCTGCTGGATGCCGATGACCGGGTTGTCCTCACCAACGAGTGGAGTGATCAGTATCTGGCCATCCTGTCCTCTGTGAAAAAAGGGGAGGTGCTGGAGTTGATCGCCGGCCGGCCCCTGCATGAATGTTTCCCCGAGTCGAAGCAGAAGCTCTGGCAGGAGATAGTAACTGACGCGCCCCAGAAGTACATCTTTGAAATTGCCGGCAGTCCCATACGGGACGGCAGTCAGGTCAAGGGTATGGTGCTGGTCCTAAAGGATGTGACAGAGGCGAGGACCATCCACGGGCGGATGCAGGCACAGGAACGGCTTGCCGCGGTCGGTCAACTGGCGGCGGGTATTGCCCATGACTTTAACAATATTCTGACCGGCATCATCGGGTTTGCCGAGATCATGTCTGATGAAAGCTCGCTCTCTGACGAGGGCAGGCAGATCGTTGAGGCAATCCTCCAGAACGGTCTCCGGGCGGCCCACCTGATCAAACAGATCCTTGATTTCAGCAGAAAATCGATAAGCGAGATGAAGTCGCTCGAACTCAGATCGTTCCTCAATGAATTCACGAAATTCATCAGGCGGACGATACCTGAAAACATCCAGATATCCCTTGTCTGCGGTGAAGACGCTTATTATGTCCGCGCCGACCCGACGAAGATCCAGCAGGTCCTGGCAAACCTTGCCCTGAATGCACGGGATGCGATGCCGGAAGGCGGAGCATTGACCTTTGATCTCAAGGTGATGCCTTTGACCCATAAGGACATGCCGCCGCTTCCGGGCATGCCGGAAGGCGACTGGGTCGTTCTGGCGGTTACCGATACCGGTTCCGGGATGTCAGCTGAGGTTCTTTCCCATGTCTTTGAACCCTTCTATACGACAAAAGAGGTCGGCAAGGGAACCGGCCTCGGGCTGTCGCAGGTCTATGGTATTGTGAAGCAGCATAATGGCTTCATTGATGTACGGTCAGGCGTCGGCAAGGGGAGCCTGTTCACCCTGTATTTCCCGGCGGCATCGCCGCGTCAGCAGGCCCCGGTGGCGATAAACATGCCGCAGCGGATACGGGGCGAGGCCGAAACGATCCTCGTGGTCGAAGACAGTGAATCAATATGCAACCTGATCGCGAGAAAACTTACCAGCATGAATTTCAATGTTCTCATCGCATCAAACGGCAAGGATGCTCTGAGGAAGTTTGAGGGACAGCTGGATGAGATAAAACTGGTGATCACCGACCTCGTCATGCCGGAAATGGGAGGGCTTGAGATCAGCAGACTGCTCATCTCCCGCAAACCTTCTCTGAAGGTGATAGCCCTGAGCGGGTATCCTCTGGGTTCTGATCAGGCGGATATCAAAGAGGCCGGGATCACGGAATTCATTGAGAAACCGTTTCAGGTCCAGACGCTGGCAGACGCGGTCTACAGGGCGCTGGGCAAAAAATAGTACTGCGTTTATTATCTCCCCAGTCCCCCGTCCATGCATATGCCGGGTCACTGCTCTTCACTCTCGTCATAGAGGGCCATCCGGATACATTCATGCAGGGCGTCCTGAAGGGTATTCTCTTTTTTCTGCAGAGCGGAAAGCTCGGAAGCGATCCTTGTCAGGAAATGCATCTCTTTGTCGGTCAAGGTAACCGTAATTTCCATATCTTCCTCCCTGTACCTCAGTAATGAGCAGCCGTATACACCATGAAGATCTTCCCATAAAACTTGCAAGAAAAACCAGGTTATGGTATTCTTCTTAACCGTCGTTGGTTTCTCAAGCGGGGGCGGTAGTTCAGTTGGTTAGAACGCCTGCCTGTCACGCAGGAGGTCGCGGGTTCGAGTCCCGTCCGCCCCGCCATTTTTTTTACGCCCGCCGGTTAACGGTGCTACAATAGTTTATGAGAAATAATATCATATTTATAGCCTTCATTCTGATCGTCGTTGGATTCCTTCTGAGTATTTCGGGCAAGAAATATCCCCAGATACCTGCCAATGAGGCCCATCGCGGGATCACTGAGGCAGCGGCCTGCCTGACCTGCCATGGTCCTGATGGGGAGCGGCCTCGAAAACCTGCACATCCTCCTAAAGACGACTGTCTCAAGTGCCATAAGAAAAAAAGGGTTAAACCGTCTTAACATTTTTTCGGGGTGACGTAAGGCCATATTGAGGAATTGGCTTGGCCAGGGTCATCTTTGAACGCCCATGGCCTCTCCCCTTACGCTAAAGCTGATCGAGTCAATGACCTGCTCTTCTTTGTCGATCAGGGTGAGAACATATGACCCCGTTGCAGGCCTCCAGAGCACGGGACCGCCGGACGGTCCGAGATCTTTATTGTTGAGCAGCCATTGCCGGTCAGCTCCGTCAGTGTCAGCCTCAAAAAAAAGGGCCTGATTTTCCACCGGAATGTCCGGGTCTAACGCAATGATGGCCCCCTCCGAAGGATAGATGATACGAGCTCTCCTGCCTGCTTTTTCAGCCTCAATGCCGGCCTGACCTGCAACCGGGGGTTCAGTGCCTGTGCGGAACCACTCGGTCCTTGCAGGGCCGTCTCCCGATCCAGCCTGAACCTCCTGCATACTTACACCTGATGGCGGCTTTGGGGGCATGCTCCGGACGTTCTTATGGAGGTAGTTCATGATCTCGAGCCATACCGGGGCAGCACCGGTAATGCCGGAGACATGCCACATGGGGTTGCCGCGATAATTCCCGACCCATACGCCGACCGTGTACCGTGAGGAATACCCGATACACCAGTTGTCCCGCATGTCCTTGCTTGTCCCTGTTTTGACTGCGGTCCAGAAGCGGGTTGCCAGGGGGCTCTCGAGACTGAAGGTCAGGTTCCGCGCCTCTCTGTCCGAGAGTATGCTCGAAACAAGAAAAGCGGATGATTCGGACAGGACCCGCGTCCTTTTGCTCTTTGGCGCATTGAACGTAAACCTCATTTCTGAGAGAATTCCGGCATTGGCCAGGCTGCGATAGGCGTTGACGAGCTCCCAGAGGCTGATGTCAGCAGAGCCGAGGGCCAGAGAAGGGCCGTAATAATCTCCTGATTCCAGGTGGCTCAGTCCAAACCGGCTTAAGCTCTGAACAAAATCGTCCGGCCCGATCAGCATGAGCGTTCTCACTGCAGGGACATTCAGTGACGAGGCGAGGGCGGTCCGGGCCGATACGAACCCCTTATAATCATTTTCGTAGTTGGCAGGCCGGTACATGCCGGTTGCGGTCGGCACTTCGAGGGGACTGTCATTGATGATCGAAGCAGGGGTCAGGATCATTCTTTCGAAGGCCAGTGCATACAGAAATGGCTTCAGGGTGGAGCCTGCCTGCCTTCTGGCCCGGACCCCGTCAACGTGGCGTGCGCTTGACCCGCTGCCAATGCCGCCGACATAGGCAAGAATATCCCCGGTCCGGTTGTCTGCTACGACGACAGCGCCATCATGCACGTTCTGGGACCTCACCGTTGTCAGGTGCTGCTGCAGCACGCCTGAGGCAAAGGCCTGCAGGGAACTGTCCAGCGTCGAGGAGCGGGACCTGTCTGCATCCTTCATGATGATCGCTGCAGCGTGCGGTGCCAGGGCAACATCCATCCTGACCGCATAGGGGGCGGTCAATATTTTTTGTGAGAGGTCCTGTATGTCACGGCATCTGTCACCGGCCTGCAACGAAAGCGCAAGCAGACAGGCCCTTCTGCCGACCGTCCCGGCAGGCGCATTGGGGGAGCGTATCAGGGAGGCAAGGATCGCAGACTCATCTGCATCCAACCCATGGGGAGCCTTTCCGAAGAGCCCGCGTGATCCGGCGGCGATGCCCTGCAGTTCACCCCTGAAGGTCACGAGATTCAGATAAGCCTCTAAAACAGCATCTTTTGACCAGCTGCGTTCGAGTTCGCGGGCTGCCGTCATCTGATCCCATTTCTGCATCAGTGTCTTTCTGGCCCTGAGCGGTCTGTACTCGCTGTTGAGGATTGTGGCAAGCTGCATGGTTATGGTGCTTGCGCCTCTTTTGGTCTTCGTAAAGAGCCTGCTGATGACAGCAGATGCGGCGGCCCTCCAATCCACGCCGGCATGGGCATAATATCCCCTGTCCTCAGATTGAATGACCGCCCGGATAACGGATGGGGAGATGTCCCTGAGGGAGACCCATTCGAGCCTCCTGCCGTTGGGGTCGATCCTCAGGTCATGGAGGACAGCCCCGTGCCTGTCCAGAAGAACGGCCTCTGATTTCCTGTAGGAGGCTTTAACCTGCTCATAAGAGGGGAGGGCGGCGGCCTCCGGGGGAAAAAAGGCTGTCATGACTGCGATCATGAGAATAATGCTGTATGATCCGGTTCTCATCGTGATGCGCTCTCCTGCCAATCCCCCTCCTGATCCGTTATTGAACGACGAGCATGCCGCTATTCGGGAGCTCCCCGAACATCTCAGGGGCATACAATGCCTCTACCCGTGTTGGCGGAAGCTGAAAATGTCCGGAGTTGTTCAGTCTGACGGTATACTCGATCGTCCAGCGGCCCTTTGGGACATAGTCATAATAGGCCCTGAATGACTCTGACGTGCGTTCTTCGAAGGCGGGCCAGACCCACCCCTTACGTTCCTCATCATGGGTCATCAGCTCTGAATCCCTTCCGAGACCTGAGCCAAGGATATGAGATCCGGCCGGTATCGGATCGTTCAGCACGACCCACGTCATGTCAGCCTGCGCCTCAAGATCAAGGCGCACCCTGACGACATCCCCCCGGCTCCAGGGCCCCGCTGTGCTCCGCCCGACTGGTGTCAGCGTTTTCCTGATCGTGTACCCTGACGACAGTGGTCCTTTCAGAGGAATTGCTGCGAGGCTCTGTATTGTTATCCAGGGTCTGCCGGTGCCATGATGTGCAATGGTCAGGTCTGCTTTGCTCTTCGGAAAACCGAGAGTGATGCTCTTTCCGCCGGCTGCATCCTTCCAGTCAACCGGCCTTTCTCTGGCCTCAAGAACCATTGAGGTGGTGCCGCTGACGACGGTCGATTCATACTTCTTCGAGAAGGCCTCAAAGGCAAGGACCCCCCAGGCATTTGCGGTCGTTGTTTCCCACCTGCCGCGTTGCTGCCGGTTGAGCGTCCCCCGGATGAGCCGGGGGATCTCCTCCTTCCACAGATTGAAGTTCATCAGGAGAAGCGGAACCCTGACGGCATTAAGGTCCCCTGAGACCATCAGCCACCAGAGATTGTCAGTTCTTTCGGTTGACAGGGTCAGGGTTGTGCCCTGGAGATTCAGGCGGGACCTGAGTATCTGCTCAGTCTCCCTTAATTTCCGGTCGCGTTCAGGGATCTCCCTGACCCGAAGAAGGATGCTCATCCAGTCTATCAGCGCAGATGAAGGCCAGAGGTTCGGCTCTATGCTGAGCGATCTGATCTGCTTCAGGTCTGCCTTTTTGCTGCGTGAAAGGGCCTCAAGGGCAGCCAGTTTCCTCAGCGGAAGGTCAGCCGTTGAGACCGCCGAATAGCGCCCGAGCTTTCCCGAGACAAAATTCAGAAGGGCCTCGGTCATCCGGTCTTTGAGTCCTGAGGGGATCTCCCACCCTGCCTCATCAGAGATAGAAAGGACATAGGCGGTCAGCACATCGCTCCCCTGTCTCATTGAGGGAAAATATTTCAGGAGACCCTCCGTATCCATATATGCGGGCAATTCACCCAGAAGGCTCTTCCAGAGGTTCTGATCGCGCAGCGCTATTGCCTTTGATACCTTCTGCTCCATGCAGGTATACGGATACTGCTTCATGAACCGGCTGACCCCGCTGAGGCCGTCGGCAAGTCTCGGCCTGAATGAAATAGCCAGACCTCCTTTCCCTGCAACAGCATCAGAAGGTCTTTCAACAGAAAGCCGCAGCTGATTGTCAAGCTGGAGCATGGTCGCCTGGAACGTCTGGACAGGCAGGGCGTCCCTGACCTGCTGTTTTATCTTCAGGTGATCAGAGGCCTTTCCGCTCTTCTCCTGAGCTGCTACCTCGAAAAGAAGCGAATCCTCTCCATGAGGGACCTGTATATCCCATCCAAACTCGCTGGCCTGTCCGGCCTGAAGGGAAATTGAGAGGGGATCGAGTTCAGCGCCCGCTGTTGAGACCTTCCCCCTGATCTCAAGATCCATGGAGCGGACAGAGGCGTTTCGCGCAGTAAATCCTGCCCTGAACCGGTCGCCTTCCCGCACAATTCTTGGCAGTCCGGAGAAAAGGATGAGGTCCTGTGAAGTTCTTATCGAGGTCTCCCCGGTGCCGAAGAGGCCGGAACTGCCCTGTGCCACCACCGCGATCCTGAAGCCGGTCAGGGAATCGTTCAGCGGGACCTCCACGAATGCTTCTCCTTTATCGTCAAGTGTAACGCGGCCTTTCCAGTAGAGGAGGGTGTCAAACAGCTCCCTGGTGGTCTGTTTCCCGCCGCCGCCGCCATGAGGCTGCGATTTTAGACCGTAATGTCTCTTGCCCACGACCTGCATCTGTGCGGTCGAGGTCTTCAGTTCATATCCTCTCCTGCCCATCATGGCGTCCAGAAGCCCCCAGCTTTTATTGGGCATAAGTTCCAGGAGCCCCTCATCGACCGCGGATATGGCAGCTTCGCTGCCTTCCGGAGGGACTCCCCCGGAGGCTGTTCTCACCGCTATCTTCACCTGTGCCTTCTCTCGTGTTCGATAGACGGCCTTATCTGTCGAAACCTGGATCTTAAGTTCATGGTTCCGCCAGCCGACATTGATCTCGGAAATACCGAGTTTGAATGCCGGCTTTCCAAGATCGATGAGCGCCGTTGTCTTTTCGCCTGCCATCCTTCCCCTGACGCAGAGGACGGAGACAAAGACATTCGGCGCATAACTGCCCTTGACCGGTATCTGTATGACCGGGTCCTTGCCTGATATTTTCCTGACGAAGGTGTCGATGATGCCCTCTCGCTCGACCGTTATCAGGGCTGTTGCATCTCTGAAGGGCATCCTCACCTGGAAATGAGCAGTATCACCCGGTTCGTAGCGCTTCTTCTCCGGCAGGAGATCGATCCGGTCGTTGTCTGATACATCAAACCACCACTCACCCTTGCCGGCGATCCAGATCTCCTGATGGACCGTTGACGGATTCCTGTCCTTATCTTCCGACCGGGCCTGAATGATGACACTTCCGGAAACCGGGGATCGCGTCTCACAGATCAGAAGTCCCTGTGAGTCTGTCCGGCCTTCGCAGAGATGTCCGGCGAGTTTTATTTCGGTTGCATGCTCATATGCATAGAAGCCCCCGACGAGCCTCTTGCGGTGTGAATAATATTTTTTCTGGAAGAGGTCGGCACTGACCATCACCCCGGCAGCCGGCCTGCCGTCAAGGTCCAGCGCTGCGACGCTGAATTTAAAAGATTCCTTTGATGATGTCCAGGAATCAGGTCTGATGCCGAGTATCAGGGCAGAGGGGTAGAGCGGGATCCGTGAGGAGACCGTCTGGACCTCACCGTTGGGGTCCCTGAACTCGAGCTCGGCAAAAAGATTATGCGGCCGGGTGATCCCGGGCAGTCCCTTTATGGTCGTCCTTGCGCTCCCTGCGCTGTCGAGCTTAATGTTCATGGTCTGCATTTTGAACGAGCGTGTTTCGCCTCCGGGACCGCCGGGATCTCCTTCATGATCGGATGCAGTGCGGGTTAGGCCCGCTTCCACGATACCGTTTGCGAAGGTGTACCCGTCGTAATCATCAAAATGTATCTGTCGCGGCTGCACCTGGCTTCTCAGGGTAGCGGTCATTTCAGAGGCGCCCCCTCCTGAGAGGTAAGAAACGAGCAGGTCCAGGTCAGTTTCAGATGCCTGTATCAGCGGGCCCCTGCTCTGTTGAATGATGCCCTTCATGAGCGGTACCCTGAATTCTTCGACCCTGAAATTGGCCGAATTCCAGCCCTCCGGAGGATAATATTCATCTCCGTCCACTTCGGCGGTTCCCGCTGCCCTGTTCTTATCGGGGGAATTCTTCACCAGCAGGACCATATAATTACCGAGCCTGGACTCCTGAGGTATTTTCCAGGTCGTTTCAGCAGTCCCCTTTTTGTCCCACTTCAGCGGAAATTCATAATGCTGGTTGCTCCCCTGGTGATAGATAACAGCTTTCTGAGGCAGGTCAGAAGTGGCGGGAAAAGCAAAGCCTGAGGAGGTCTGCCGCCTGATGATATGTTTCATATGCAGCGTATCGCCGGCCCTGAGCAGGCTGCGGTCAAGGACGGTATGTGCCCTGGCAGAAGCCTGGTCCGAGGCCCAGGGGAGGTTATAGCGCCAGGGTTCGATCCCGTTGTCCCAACTTGAATGCAGAAATGTCATATCATCTTTGGTCCGCGCAAAGATGAACAGTCCGCGCTGTATCCCTGCAAGCGCAGGTGAGGCCTCCCGGTAGTTGGTCTCACCTGCACAGGAGGTCAGGTCCTCCTCGGCCGGCAATCCCGACTTGATCAATGCGATCCCGTTTTTTCCGGTCATGCCTTTCCATATCTGTTTCCCGGTGCAATCCCTGATCGAGACTGCAGCATCGCTGACCGGTTCAGCCTTGTCAAGCGTGGTGACCCATACCAAAGAGGACTCACGGCCCCATTTGAAATGGGCAGAAAGGTTCGTGACCAGTGCAGCTGTTGGGACATACAGGGAGCTCTTCCGGTCTTTGAGGAGAGATGCTCCCAGGATGCGGCTTTCCATCTCGACGATATAGACCCCGGGCTTCTTCAGCGGGATGCCGACCACTTCAAAGGCCTTTGCACCGCCCGGCTTTGGCAGGCTGAAATCCCTGACAGCACCCGCGCCCTTGAGGATCGACGTGGTGCGTTCTGCGGAAGCAACCAGCTTCAGCCAGTCAATGATCTTCTCATCCTTTTCCTGTCCTACATTGCGAAGCCTTCCTTTGAGCTCTTCCTGATAGCGCTTCAGGTTCTCTTTTCCCGGATCTGACTGGACTGCAGGGGGCACCCTTCCGGCGCCGGCGGATTTGACGGACTGGCCGGCCTTATTGGCGTCGGTCGTCCTCTCGGTCTGTTCTGCGACCTCAAGGGAACGTGTCATGATCTCCGGTTCGAGATTCCTGAGCGTCACGGGAAGCGCAGCATGTTCCATGAGCTCAATGATGCCAAAGCGTGCCGGAAACTTCGCAAGCGGCGGGAAGGAGTCTGTTTTGACACTCAGGGGAAAGCTCTTGCTGTTGCTGAGCTTCCTGCCTGCATCGTCCTGGAGGTCTTTTGGCATTTCAAGGACGAACGACGAACTTTCCGGGAATGGTCCCTTGAAGGTGAGGGTCTGCACAAAGGATTGCGTCCCCGGCAGAGCGCTTTCTTCTTCAGCCTCTTCAGGCGATTGATGACGGGGTGATATGGTTGGTCTGTAGACCTTATTGTCCCCCCTGATGACAATTTTCCGTGCGGTATCCCATGATACCGGAGCGGTGAACGCTATGCGCATCGGCAGGATCGGGATGCAGTTGGCCTTTGCATTCTCCCGTTCGCAGCTGAAGCTCGCGCGGAAGGCGCTACGGGCCCTGAAAGAGAGCTTTTGGTCCTCAGTGGTCTTCATGCCGCTCTGTGTCATGATGCCCTTACCCCAGATAAGGGTCACCCGGGATCTGTTCGGAAAGTGCTGCCTGCACTGCAGGACAACGACCGGCAGTTCTTTGAGGTGACGGAAATTGGGCTGCCCCAGGATATCCTCTTTTTCCTTTCCGCTGAAAACTCTGACGCCGACGGTCTCATGCACGCCC
Organism: Nitrospirota bacterium; assembly: GCA_004321925.1. Taxonomy (GTDB): domain Bacteria; phylum Nitrospirota; class Thermodesulfovibrionia; order Thermodesulfovibrionales; family UBA6898; genus PALSA-1316. The sequence continues at coordinate 59,538 of SCQH01000059.1, forward strand.
TCGATGGAGCAGCGGGTGTGCGGCTCAATGCTGCCTATCAAGGGTTCTGCATCGAGAGCAAGGACAAAGACCTGGTCCTCGTCGATCTCTTCACCTTTGCCGGGGAGATGCGTTATGATATTCGGTCCACCAGTCGAAAAAATGAAGGTCCTCCGGCCTGACATGGGCTTGCCTGACAGGACCTTGAAATCCGGCTTAAGACTGAAGCTGCAGCTGACACCCGCAGGCAGGTCCCGGTCAAAATCATATACCCAGGTTCTGCTGTCGGCCCACCTGCCATGACCTTTTTCAGAACAGGTCATGGCAAATGGATCAGCGAGGCTGGGGTTCCCAAAGGCTACGGCCTGCTCGGAAAAACGTGCTGTTGCCTGTCGTATGCCTTTCACCATGCCCTCGGGCGAGAACATTTCGATCAAGGCATTGTCCGCGGCAGCAGCAGGCAGAAGCAGAGTTAACAGGTGCAGTCCAGTCATGAATACAAGCAATATCCGGTGTCTCATTGACCCTCCTCATTCAGTTCCAGGGATAGGGATGTTCAAAGCTACTGTACGTCGTGTTAATGATTTATATACGCTATCCTTACGATTAAATCAATCCCTAATATGGGATATCCCTCTGCTGAGCTGCCGCCCTTCATGCTCGACGGGAGGAACAGACCCATGCACTGCAGGGTGGACATGAGATATCACCGGTGCCCCGGATCAAAGAAGGGCAGAACGAAACTCTAAAATTATAATTTGACGTTGACATGCTAATGGCAAATAGTCAAAATATGCCGACTATGAGAGTGATCGGCATCCTGATATTGATCTCAACGAGCCTTATGCTGTTCTCACCTTTCAGTATGACCATGGTCCTTTCCCCTGAATCTGACATTGCGTGCATCGTTACCCTTGATGTCTGCCATGCCACGGATGCCACAGGGTCGGTATATTCTGATCTGCCTGCATTTTGTGAAAAGACCTTCAGTCTGGCCCCGCTGCAATCTTTGCAGTTCATTGAGATACAGAACCCCCTGGTGCTTTCCCGCAATATCCCTTTTCTGGAAGAACGTCCCCCAAGAGTCTGACCCGCAGTTCCGAAGTTCAGTGAGTTGAGTTAGGTTTTCCCCGAGGAGAGTCCGTACGGACTTTACTCCCCTTACTGCTCGGCTCCACTTCGGAGATCTTTGTCATGAAATATTTCTGTTGTGGAGCCACTTTTTTTACTAAATCATTCAAGGAGATAAGATGAAAGAACAGATATCCAGAAGGAACGTTATTAAAGGTGCAGGAATGGTAGCAGTCGGTGCGGCATTGGCCGGTATGGGCGGGCTGATCACAAAGGCTGAGGCCAAGGGCGGATCCACCGAGAAATGGCCGTGGCCGTATGAAAAGCTCGACCCCGAAAAGACCGCAGAGCTGGCTTATAATGAGTGGTACCGGGTATTCTGCGGAGCGGCGGTCATCAGCAGCGTTTTCAGTCAGCTGCGCGACAGGATCGGCGAACCGTATAAATCGTTTCCTATTGACGCCTATGTTTTTCTCGAGGGTGGAATGGTCGGCTGGGGCACGGTCTGCGGTTCCAATGCCGGCGCAAACATCGTCTCAAATATGATCGTCGGGCCGCGGATCGCGGGGCCTGAGTGTGAGAACGGAGCAGCGATCGGGGCGGATGCGCTGGAGTGGTACTCAGAGACCAAGCTGCCGACATTCATTCCCCGTGAACCCCGGCAGAAATCAAAGATCATCCAGACGGTGAGTAATTCACCTCTGTGCCATGTCTCGGTCGGCAAATGGATGAAGGAATCCGGCTATGCCCTTGGCAGTCCGGAGAGAAAGGATCGCTGCGCCAGGGTCGCCGCAAGTGTTGCCTTTAATCTCGTCAAGGATCTCAATGCCTGGAAGGACGGGACCTACAAGCAAAAATCCAGCTGGAAGCCCGCAAGCAACTTTGGGATCACGGGCCAGCAAAACTGCACTGAATGCCACGGTGCGAAGATCCCGACCCCGCCTTTGGCAAAAAAGTAGATCTTCCTGTTGCGATGGGTGGGACTGTCCCGCCCATCGCAACAGGACAACTAAATCTTTCTGTCAGGAGAAGAAGAATATGACCTCATCCTTCGGGAAAAGACCTTTCGGGCATCATGGTATGAGTCGGACAATTGTTGCATTCCTTTTGATGATTCTGGGCAGCTTGGTCGCTGCTGCATCCTTTGCCGCTGCGGGAGCGGTCGAGGGCCCTCAGGCCTGCGGGCAGTGCGGGATGGACAGGACCGTCTTTGCACAAAGCCGCATGCTGATAAGCTATACTGACGGGACAACGGTCGGGGTCTGCAGCCTCCATTGTGCTGCTGCCGAACTGAAGCAGAACAGGGGCAAGCACGTGAAAGCGCTCATGGTTGCCGATTACCCGACCAAGGAGCTGACCGATGCAAAGAGTGCAGTATGGGTGGTCGGAGGTTCGAAGCAGGGTGTTATGACTTCTGTTGCCAAATGGGCCTTTGCAAAGGAAGAGGATGCCGGGAAGTTCGTGCAGGAATATGGCGGAAAGCTCACCTCCTTTGAGCATGCGATGAAGACTGCCGAGGGTGAAGCCAGCGGCGCCAGCGGGACGAAACATGGGGGGCACTCCCACACAGGACACGGCATGGGTCCGGGATCTCAAATGCTCTTCAATCCGGGTTTCGGTGACGATATCTATCATACCCACCCGGCCGGTATGTGGATGGTCACTTACAAGTTCATGCATATGAACATGGACGGTCTGCGTGACGGCACAACAAACGTAGACCAGGACAGTGTCGGCTTCAAAAGGCCCACCCCCTACACGTATATGATGATCCCAACCTCCATGACGATGGACATGCATATGCTGATGCTGATGTATGGGGTCACCGACCGGTTTACGCTGATGACCATGGCAAACTACCAGTCCAACAAGATGGAAATGCTGATGGACATGGGCCCGAAGAAGCCCATCACCCGTGAAGACCCCATGAGGACCGAGGGCCTCGGCGACATTGAGCTCAGAGGTATATATAAGATCAATGAACATCTGGCCGGCAGCCTCGGCCTCAGCCTGCCTGCTGGCAGTATCAGTGAGACGGTGATCATGATGAAGAAGGAATACCGGGCTCCGTATGATATGCAGCTCGGATCGGGCTCATATGACCTTAAACCGGCGATAACGTACAATGGCCTCAGCGACGATGCCTTGTGGAACTGGGGAGCGCAGGCTATGTATACCTGGCATACGGCAAAGAACAGGAACGACTGGAGCTTCGGCGACAGCCTCAAGGTGAGCGGCTGGCTTCAGCGCGCCCTTGGTCCCGCAACCACCTGGCTGCGCCTTGCCTATAACAATACGGAACGGATCACGGGACAGGACGCTGAGATCGAAAAGCTCATCCATCCGGTAACAGGAATGGGGGCGCCGACACCTGATGCCGACCCCCGTAACTATGGTGGTCAGCGGCTTGACGGTGCGCTCGGCGCAAGCTATCAGAGGGGGCCCTTCAGCCTTGGCGTCGAAGGCGGTCTGCCGGTCTATCAAAAACTGAACGGGCTGCAGCTGAAGACCACCTGGTTCCTCAATGTCGGATTGCAGATGATGTTCTAGGTGAAACGATCCTCTTCTGCGGCGTGGCGAAGAAGAGGATACGGGAAGTGAAAGGAAAGGCGACGGCCCTGCCTCAGAAATAGACGGTCCCTGCTGACAGGGCTTCCTTTCCGATCACATACCGGCCTTTTTCCAGCGTCCCCAGCAGTTTTATCGGGTAGCACCCGCCAATGCCGCTGTCAAGCCTGTCAAGGGGGAACCGTACCCTGCAGGCCTTGCAGACCATATGCCCTTTTTCATAGTAATACCCCATTTTCTTCGAATAGCATTCCTTGCAGGCATCAAAATAGGACTGGACCCGGCCATCCACAAGGACAATGAAAAAGTTGATCTTCTTTCCATCAATGATCACGGAGTAAAATGCCGGCACCTCTTCGGTGAGCGTCTGGACCGGCAGAGCCAGAAGGTCGCCGGCAAGGGCTACCCCCGTATAAGACGGTTTGTTCACGCACGAAACAAAGAATGCTAAAAGACAGGCTGATGCCCACAGGACTCTCATGGTTAATTTTAAACCGGCGGCAGCGACTTAGGCAATATAACGCGCAACCCTGTCATCGTGTGTTATTGAAGTCTGGCGTTGGCTTTGGTATAGTACTGCGACCATATTTTGAAAGCGCCGGATCATCTTAACATGAAAGCATTTCTCATAAATCTTGAACGTGCCAAAGAACGACTGGTGAGTGCGCAGCGTTCGCTGGAAGGGGCAGGATTCAGCGTGGTCCGGGTCGATGCCGTTGACGGCAGGGCTCCCGGGTTTGCTGCTGAGGACTTCTCTGAACGATCACTCCGACTTCTCCACGGCAAGAGGCCGAATCCTTCAGAAATAGGATGTTACTTCAGTCATATAAGGGCGATCAGCCTCTTCATGGAATCAGGCGACGAATTCGGGTTGATCGCCGAGGATGACATCACCGTGGCTGAATCTTGCGGGGAATTGATCGCAAAATGCGTCGGTTTTCGTGAGCACTGGGATATGCTGAGGCTCAGCGGCCTCCATCACGGCACCCCTCTCCGATGCATCAGGATCGCTGACCCTTATTTTCTCGGGATCTGCCTCACACGGCAGACGGGGTCCGGCGCCTATGTCATTAACCGGAAGGCGGCCCGGAACCTGCTGCTTCACCTAAAGGTAATGAGACTGCCGTATGATCATGCCTTTGACAGGGAATGGCTTTTTAATTTTAAGACCATGGTACTGGTGCCACTGCCGGTATGTCAGCAGACGGCCGGCTTCCCTTCACAAATTGCTCAGAGCGCGGAGACCTACAAATATGCATTGTTCATGAGATACTGGACAGTTTTCCCATACAGAGCCTATAACGAATGCTCCCGGGTCATATATCGGATACTGCGTTATATAAAGATAAAGATTGGCAGTCGGTCTGCCTGAGCGTTCTCATGAAGAAGACCCCTGCAGTCCTTGACTAAGCAGCGGCCAATGCTTTAAATTATTAGACGATGAAATACGTTATTGCGGCCAACTGGAAGATGAACAAGACGATATCCGAGACCAGGGATTTCCTGAAGACTTTTATCCCGATGGTCAAGGGGATTGCCGATGTTGATATTGTGATCGCACCGCCTTTCACTGCGCTTGCAGCTGCCGCTGAAGAGCTGAAGGGGAGCACGGTGGCGCTCTCTGCCCAGGATATGTTCTGGGAAGAGAGGGGCGCCTATACCGGAGAGGTTGCACCGGGTATGCTGCTTGACGCAGGATGCAGCCATGTCATCATCGGCCATTCTGAAAGAAGACAGTATTTCCATGAAGATGATGCGGTTGTCAATAAAAAGATCACAGCGGCGCATAGGGCCGGACTGAAGGTCATATTCTGTGTCGGTGAGTCTCTTGAGGAGCGCGAGGCAGGCAAGACCTTCGAGGTCATCCAGCGCGAGGTCGAAAAAGGGCTTGCCAATGTCAGCCCCGACAATCTCGTCCTGGCTTACGAACCGATATGGGCCATCGGGACCGGCAAGACGGCAAGTGCTGAGCAGGCTCAGGAGGTCCATGCCTTTATACGGAAGGTCCTTGTCGGTCTCTACGGCAGCCCTGCTGAGGGTCTTCGTATCTTATACGGCGGAAGCGTAACGCCCGAAAATGTCAATACGCTGATGGCCTGCAAGGATGTCCATGGGGCCCTTGTCGGCGGCGCAAGTATGAAACCTGAAAGTTTTATTAATATCGTATCATTCAAGAAGGAGAACTGATGTTTACACTGATTCTGATCGTCCATATCATAGTCTGTCTTTTTCTGGTCTTCATTGTTCTTATTCAGAGCGGGAAGGGCGCTGAGCTTGGCGCTGCCTTCGGCGGCTCAGGCCAGACCCTCTTCGGTGCGCGCGGAGCAGCCACGGTTCTCGGTAAGCTGACGACAGGCGCTGCTATTGTCTTCATGCTGACGTCGCTGTCGCTGGCGGTCGTTGCCTCAAAAGGCGGGTCTGTGATCAAGACGGTCCCTGTCAAGACCGATGCGTCGGCACAGAAAAATATACCGCAGATCCCTGTCGGCAACGGTCCGGTCCAGGGCACACAACCTGCTGCCCCGGCTGTCCCGGCTGCGCCTGCAAAATAGTTCTCAATAAATAAAAAAAAGGGGACATCTGCTGTCAGATGTCCCCTTTTTTTGTCCAATACGCCTTACGACGATCAGTTTACCGGACTCGCCGGCTGATCCTTCATGCTACATCTTTTCTGGGGCGGCGACGCCGAGGATCTTCAGGGCATCGACAAGAACGATCCTGATAGCCAGGCAGAGCGCAAGGCGCGCCTTTGTTGTCTCAGGGTCATCTGAAATTACTTTATGCCGGTGATAATAGGCATGGAACAGTCCGGCCAGCTCCTGGAGATAAAAGGTTATGCGGTGCGGTTCGAATGCGCGTGCAGCTCCCTCAAGGACCATTGGATAGCCCAGCAGTTTCTTTATCAGGCCGAGCTCCTCATCGCCTGAGAGCAGCGCAAGGTCTGCCCCGGCAGCACTGTCGGAGGACATGCCCCTGCCCCGCGCGTTTTCAAGGATGCTGTTTATCCTGGCGTTTGCGTACTGTACATAAAAAACGGGATTTTCCGCCGACTGCGCCGTAACAACGTCCAGATCAAAATCCAGATGGCTGTCCGCTTTTCTGGTCAGGAAGATGAATTTTGTCGTGTCGGCTCCGACCAGATCTACGATCTCTCTGAGAGTGACGAAGTTGCCTGCCCGCTTCGACATCTTATACGGCTGCCCGTGTTTAAGCAGGTTTACCATCTGAACGAGAAGGACCTTGAACCGTGAACTGTCATATCCGAAGGCCTTCATCACGGACTCGATCCTCGTTATGTATCCATGATGGTCAGCGCCCCAGATATCGATGATGAGATCATATCCCCTGTCGAGCTTGTCCTTATGATACGCGATATCCGATGCGAAATAGG
>SCQH01000060.1 GCA_004321925.1 Nitrospirota bacterium
CGGCAGCAGCATCCCCGTGGTACTCAACAATTATCTCGGTTGCTCCTCCCTCAAAGATCTGGGAAGAAAAACTGCCGAGCTTTTCGGCAAGGGTTATATACGGTTGCAGCCTGGGCACCTGGTCACTCGGTATCGAGGGGAAGTTCACCGCATTCCTGATCGTCCCGTGGACCAGGTAGTCTGCGATCTGTTCAGCGACCGCCAGGGCGACATTCTCCTGTGCCTCCTCTGTCGACGCCCCAAGGTGCGGGGTGCAGACCAGGTTTTCAAGGGTCAGCAGGGGATTGTCCGTCGGCGGCTCTTTCTCGAAGACATCCAGGGCAGCGCCTGCCACCTTCCCGCTCTGCAGGGCCGCGAAAAGGTCTTTTTCATTGACAATGCCGCCGCGGGCGCAGTTAATGATCCTGACCCCGTTCTTCATCATGCTGATGGTCTTTTCGTTGATCAGGTTCTTCGTCTCCGCGGTCATCGGGGAATGGATGGTGATGAAATCCGATTCAGTGAATATCTCCTCAAGAGACCCTTTTCTGATCCCCATCTCCGTGGCCTTTTCCTCGCTCAAAAACGGGTCATAGGCAATAATATTCATCTCAAGCCCGCGGGCCTTCTGGGCAACCTGCCCCCCTATGGCTCCGAGACCGACTATCCCAAGTGTCTTATTGAAAAGTTCGACCCCCATGAACTTCTTTTTCTCCCATTTGCCTGCCTTCATCGAGGCGGTAGCCTGGGGGATCATACGGGCAACCGCAAAGATCATCGCCATGGTATGCTCTGCCGTCGTCACCGTGTTGCCGCCGGGGGTATTCATGACAACAATGCCCTTTTGGGATGCGGCCGCTTTATCGACATTGTCAAGGCCTGAACCCGCCCTGCCGATGACCTTCAGGTTGGTCGCCGCCTCTATGATCTCGGCCGTGACCTTTGTCGCAGACCTGATGACCAGGCCGTGGTATTCGCCGATGCAGGCCTTGAGCTCTTCAGGTTTCATCCCTGTCTTGACATCGACTTCAAGGCCGGCCTTTTTGAGAATTTCGACCCCTTTGGAAGAAATATTATCGCTGACTAATACTTTCATGAACTGATCGTCCTCCTAAACCATTAATAATTCCTGGGCCACTGCGACCCCGGAGCCGAGTTTGACGGGATGTCCCATGCCTTTCAGCACCATCTCAATGCCTGCGATGGCGGTAATGACATCGAAGGTCCCTGCATAGCCGAGGTGCGCTATCCGGAAGATCTTCCCTTTCGCCTGCCCCTGGCCTCCCGCAGCCGTTATCCCGTACTTAACCCTTAGATTCTTATAGATCTCCTGACCATCGAGTCCTGACGGCGCGCTGATGGCGGTTACGGAATTGCTGGGAGATTCCCGGGTGAACATTTCGAGTCCGAGAGCTTTGACCGCTTCCCGGGTTGCACGGGCAAGCCGTTCATGCCGCGCAAAAGCGTTTTCCAACCCCTCAGCCTGCACGATCTTGAGGCACTCATTCAGGCCGATGATCAGCGAAACGGGCGAGGTGAAATTCGTCTGGTTCTTTGCAAGGGCCTCGCGCTCTTTTTTGAAATTAAAATAAAAGTGAGGGGCGGTTGATGTATCGGCAAAGGCCCAGGCCTTTTCGCTGACACCCACAAAGGCAAGCCCGGGAGGCAGCATAAGGCCTTTCTGCGAACCGCCGATCAGGATATCGATGCCCCATTCATCCATGCGCAGATCGTGGGCAACAAGCGCAGAGATTGCATCGACGACCAAAATGGTGCCCGCGTACTTTTTCACGATAGCGGCAAGGGCTTTAATGTCATGATACACGCCGGTTGATGTCTCGGAGGCCTGCACAAAGACACCTTTTATCGAAGGATCCTTCTTGAGCGCACTTTCGACCTCTTCAGGCTTGACCGCATAGCCCCAGTCTACTTTTATCTCCTGTGCTGCAAGGCCATACGCCTTGCATATCTTTGTCCATCTCTCGCCGAAATTTCCGCCGTTGATGACCAGGGCCTTGTCTCCCTGGCTGAAGAAGTTATTGACCGCACCGACCATGCCTCCGGTCCCAGTCGAAGCTATGATAAGCACGTCGCTTTTTGTCTGGCAGAGCCACTGCAGGCCTTTTTTTGCAGAATCAAGGACCGGCAGAAAATCAGGCGACCGGTGGTGTATGATAGGCATGGCCATTGCCAGCAGAGCTTCAGGCGGAACAGGGGTAGGGCCAGGGGCCAAAAGATATCGTTTTAACATTCAAACCTCCTTTGGGGTGAGGGAATTTTTATGGGATCCGAGTCAGATTTGAGAGCCAAAACACGCTTCCCAGACCAGGGTCCCGGTGCTATATAGCCTTGAAAATTAGCATTAGAGCCGGTTTTTTGTCAAGGAAAGATGCTTTACAACACCCAAGTCGCCTTATTATAATGGAAAGTGATGAAAAATAAAATACTGGTAATAACAGCGGTCCTTCTCGTCGGTATCCTGCTGGGCGGGGTTTCGTTCTATCTTCTGGGTGAGGTTACCGGCAGGAACAGGCAGTATAATCCCATGCTGGCCCCTCATGTGCCCAGGCAGATCACCGAGAGCAGCAGGGCTTTTTCAGAGATTGCCGGTGCAGTTTCCCCCTCGGTTGTCAATATATCCACCACAAAGATCGTCAAACGTGACGCAAACCCGCCCTTTGACGACCAGTTCTTTGATCTCTTTAACCCGTTCCGCGAGTTCAGGACACCAAAAAAATGGAAGGAACAGAGCCTCGGCTCAGGGGTCATTGTCTCGGCCGACGGCTTTATCATCACCAATAACCATGTCATTGAACATGCCGATGAGATCAGGATCACCCTTTTTGACAAGCGTTCTTTTAAGGCAAAGCTCATCGGGGCCGATGCCAAAACAGACATTGCGGTCGTGAAGGTCGAAGCAGATAATCTGCCGACCATCCAGTGGGGCGATTCGGATAAACTTCAGGTCGGTGAATTTGTCCTTGCCATCGGCAATCCCTTCGGATTAAGCCATACCGTTACCATGGGTATAATCAGCGCAGTCGGCAGGGCTAATGTGGGGATAGCGGATTACGAGGATTTTATCCAGACAGATGCAGCGATCAATCCGGGCAATTCAGGCGGCCCCCTCGTGAGCATCAAGGGAGAGTTGATAGGCATCAATACGGCGATCTTTTCCAGGTCCGGCGGATACCAGGGCATCGGCTTTGCCGTCCCGAGCAATATGGTAAGGCTGGTCATGGAGCAGCTCGAAAAAAAGGGCAGGGTGACCAGGGGGTGGCTGGGCGTGACCATCCAGGAGCTGACACCCGACCTTTCCCAGAAGTTCGGCCTTAAAAATTCGAAGGGGGCGCTCGTCGGCGATATTGCAAAGGGGAGCCCTGCGGAGAAGGCCGGCATAAAAAGAGGGGACATCATCCTTGAGCTCAATGGCAAGAAGATCAAGGATGTCGGGAATCTCAGGAACATGGTTGCGCAGAGCAAGGTTGGGTCCGAGGTCCAGATCCTCATTCTGCGGGGAGATAAGGAGTATACGTTCAAGGTCCTGATCGCTGAGCTCCCCAAAGAGTTTGCAGAGACAGGGAAGGGGGATGCTCCCGAGGAGCAGTCATTTGAAGGGCTGGCTGGCATGAGTGTCATGGAGCTCTCCAAAGAGATAGCCCGTCAGCTCGGGCTTCATAAAGAGGACAAGGGGGTCGTGGTGATCAAGGTTGAACCCGGGAGTGCCGCAGAGGAGGCCGGTATGCGCAAAGGGGACGTCGTACAGGAGATCAATCGAAAAAAGGTGGACAGGCTCGATGATTACAATAAAATAACCGCAGGGTTGCAGCCCGGCGATTCAGTCCTTCTTTTTGTCAACCGGGGCGGTAAAAGGTTTTACGTGACCCTGAGGGCTGCCTGACCATTGTACCGATGCCGCTGCTCTTATTAAAACCGGTGAAAAGCGGCCTGGTGCCAAAACGTGATCAATAAGGTCGTGGCGATCGTTCCTGCTGCCGGTCTCGGCAGGCGGTTCGGGGAAGGGACAAATAAACCGCTGGAAATACTCGGGGGCAGACCGTTGATGCTCTGGGCATTAAGAGCACTGGAAGCGGCCGGAGAGATCTCGGAGATCATCCCGGTCGTCAAGGCAAATGATATGGCATACTGCGCTGAACTGGCCGAGGAATACAACATTTCCAAGGTGAGGCGGATCGTACCGGGCGGCAGGGAACGGCAGGACTCGGTATTTCATGGCCTGCAGTCTGTCGATGACCCGGAAAGCATCGTCGTGGTGCATGACGGGGTGCGGCCCCTGATAGAACCGGAGGTGATCGCCCGCGGCATAGCCCAGTTGGAGGATAATGATGGTGTGGTGATCGGGGTCCCGGTCAAGGATACGGTCAAGGAGGCCGCGGAGGGTATGGTGAAGCAGACCCTGGACCGTACGCTGCTCTGGGCCGCCCAGACGCCGCAGATATTCCCGTACCGCGTTCTCCTGGATGCCTTCGAAAAGGCGATGCAGGAACGGTTTTATGCTACGGATGATTCGGCCCTTGTTGAGCGCTACGGAGGAAAGATAAAGATGGTGCCGGGTTCATATACGAACATTAAAGTTACCACTCCCGAGGACCTGCTGATAGCCGCACTTTTCCTGGAAGCGAGGAACAGCGGGGCATGAGGGTCGGGTTTGGTTATGATTCCCACCGTTTGGCCGAAGGCAGACGCCTGATCATGGGTGGTGTCGAGATCCCCTTTGAAAAAGGGCTTGCGGGCCATTCCGATGCAGATGTGCTTTGTCATGCCATCATAGACGCCATCCTTGGCGGACTGGGACTTGGAGATATCGGTAAACACTTCCCCGACTCAGACCCGCAATGGAAGGACGCCCGCAGTCTTGACCTCCTGAAATACACCGTTGACCTCGCGGCGAATAAGGGATACACTGTAATGTGGGTGGACTCGACGGTCATTGCCGAGAGGCCAAAGCTTGCAGACCATATTGAGCGGATGAAAGAGGCCCTGGGGAGTACCGGCATGCAGAAGGAACTGATCAGCATAAAGGCAAAGACCAATGAAGGCATGGGATTTACCGGCAGGGGCGAAGGGATCGCTGCCTATGCAGTATGTCTGTTAAAGAGCGGATAGGGATGTGAGGCATGGCGGACGATAACAGGACGCAGGGACCTGCGCAGCGGACCGGCGAACATGATGATGATACCGTGGGCTGCAAGGATGTCGAAGCCCTTAAGAAGTCCTTTGCTCGGCACCTCAAATATTCGCTTGCAAAGGATGAATATTCTGCGACAAAGCTCGACTGCTATGCGAGTGTAGCCCTGACCGTCAGGGACCGGCTCATCAGTCAGTGGATAGAGACCCAGCAGGCGTATTACAAGAAGAATGTCAAAAGGATCTATTACCTTTCCCTTGAATTTCTCATCGGCAGAACCCTTGGCAATTCCCTGATAAACCTTGACCTCCTGGACAGCACCCATAGGGCTCTTGTTGACCTTGGCTATGACATGGAGGCCCTGCGTGAGATCGAGTTCGATGCCGGACTTGGCAACGGGGGCCTCGGAAGGCTTGCCGCCTGTTTTATGGATTCACTGGCTACCCTCGAGATCCCTGCCTACGGCTACGGTATCCGTTATGAATACGGGATATTCTTTCAGTGGATCATAGACGGTTATCAGGTCGAGACCTCAGACAACTGGCTCCGTTATGGGAACCCCTGGGAGATTGAACGTCCGGAGTACCTGTATATCGTCAAATTTTACGGAAAGGTCGATCAGCACTGTGACGAACGCGGGGTCCTCCGCAATAACTGGGTCGACACCAAGGATGTTGCCGCAGTCGCCTATGATACGCCGATACCGGGATACGGGAATAATACGGTCAATACCATGCGGCTCTGGTCGGCGAAATCCACCCGTGAGTTCGATCTCGATTATTTCAACCATGGCGACTACGAAAGGGCGGTCTCCGACAAGGCCCAGACAGAGACCATATCGAAGGTGCTGTATCCCAATGACAATGTCTTTGAGGGCAAGGAACTCAGGCTGAAGCAGGAATATTTTTTCGTCTCGGCCACGATCCAGGACATCATCCGGCGGTACAGAAAAACCCACAACCCTACTGACAGGTTCGCGGATTTTCCCGCAAAAGTGGCGATACACCTCAATGATACACACCCCGCCATCGGCATTTCCGAACTCATGCGCATCCTGGTCGATACCGAGGGACTTGCCTGGGAGGCTGCCTGGGACATAACGGTACGAACCTTCGGGTACACGAACCATACGGTCCTCCCCGAGGCGCTTGAAAAATGGCCGGTCTCCCTTTTTGAGAGCATACTGCCGAGACATATCCAGCTCATCCATGAGATAAATCGCCGTTTTCTTTCTGATATCAATGTCAGATTTCCCAATGATCTGGACAGGCTCAGAAGGATGTCGATCATTGAGGAAGGGGATGAAAAGAGGGTGCGGATGGCCCACCTGTCGATCATCGGCAGCCATTCGGTCAACGGGGTCTCTGCCCTGCATTCCGAGATCCTCAAAAGGGGGCTCTTCAGGGACTTTTATGAGCTCTGGCCGGAGAGGTTCAATAACAAGACGAACGGCATTACCCAGAGAAGGTGGCTGAAGCTCTGCAATCCGGCCCTTTCAGAACTGATCACCTCACGGATAGGGGATGGGTGGACGACTGACCTGTATCAGCTCAAACTGATCGAACCGCTGGCAAAGGAAAGGGATTTCCTCAACCAATGGCAGGAGGTGAAATACCTGAACAAACAGCGACTCGCCTCCTATATAAAAGACAAGATCAAGGTCTTGGTCAGCCCCGACTCCCTGTTTGATTGCCATGTCAAGAGGATACACGAATATAAAAGACAGCTTCTGAACGTTCTGCATGTGGTCAGTCTCTATAATAAAATTAAGACGGACCCGTCGGGGGAGGTTACGCCCCGGACCGTTATTTTCGCCGGCAAGGCCGCCCCTGGCTATGCCATGGCAAAGCTGATCATCAAGCTCATCAATTCGATCGCCGAGGTGGTAAATAATGACCGTTATATCAACGACCTTCTGAAGGTCGTTTTTATCAGCAACTATTCGGTCTCGATGGCAGAGCTCATCATGCCAGCGGCCGATCTTTCGGAGCAGATCTCGACCGCCGGGACCGAAGCGTCGGGGACCGGCAACATGAAGTTCGCCCTTAATGGGGCCCTGACGATCGGGACCCTTGACGGTGCGAACATAGAGATCAGGAATGAGGTCGGTGATCAGAATATCTTCATCTTCGGGCATACAGCCGGGGAGATAGAGGATATCGGAAGGCAGGGGTACGATCCATACGCCCATTATGAACAGAACCCTGAACTGAAGCTGGCAATAGATATGATCGGCGGGGGATTTTTCTCGAGGACCCAGCCGGACCTCTTCAAACCGATCGTCGATTCCCTGCTGCGGCAGGGAGACCAGTATATGGTCCTTGCTGATTTTGCTTCATATCTCGACTGCCAGCAGCAGGTCAGAGAGACCTATAAAGACCGGAGTGCCTGGGCAGAAAAATCTATCATGAACGTTGCGCGGATGGGTTATTTTTCAGCCGACAGGACGATCCAGGAGTATGCGGACGAGATCTGGGGGGTAAAACGCATGCCGATAAAATTTTCGAACTGCCCCTGACCGCCCCCGGTCCGCAGGCATCATCCAATATCTTTCAGGGCCTCTTCGGCCAGGATCCTCACATTATGATCCTCGTCACGGAGCATCTTTTCGAGAAAGGGGACCGTGGTCCGGTGGCCGATGATGCCGAGCAGATTGACGGCGTCTCCGCGGACGACCGGCTCGGCCGCATCGAGAAGCGGCAGGAGGTGAGGTACGGCTGCCGCAACATCGGCCCCGTCGATCCTGCTTAATTCCTCCAACAGCGCGGTGGTCCCGATCCTGACCCGTATCCGTTCATCCCGAATGAGGTCAGCGACGAGAGGGTAGAGACTGCGGTCATGCCTGAACATATCGATGATATTATCGAGATATCCATTCTCCATATAATCGGCCAGCATCTCCCTGAGCTGATCGCTGCTCATATCCTGTCCAGGCATACCATACTATATCACAATGCAATAACCGCTTTTATTGTATAATAGGCGTAATTCTATGGGATTTATCAGCGATATACACCGCGACTACACGGCTATTTTCGAGCGGGACCCGGCGGCAAGGAGCGGCATCGAGATCTTCCTGGCCTACCCGGGGTTTCATGCCATAGTGCTGCATCGGATAAACCATATGCTCTGGAATATCAGGATCCCTGTCCTTCCGAGGTTCCTCTCGCATGTGACACGGTTTCTTACCGGTATTGAGATACACCCTGCGGCCAGGATAGCCCCGGGGCTGGTGATCGACCACGGCATGGGCGTTGTCATCGGTGAGACCGCCGAGGTCGGCGAAAACTGCCTTCTGTATCAGGGTGTTACCCTGGGCGGTACCGGCAAGGAAAAGGGTAAGCGGCATCCCACGCTCATGAATAACGTTGTCGTCGGCACCGGGGCCAAGATACTCGGGGCCATCACCATAGGTAATAATGTGGTGATAGGGGCCAACTCGGTCATCCTGAAGCCGGTGCCTGATAATTCGATATGTGTCGGTGTCCCGGGACGGATCACCAAGAGAAAGATCATCCGCATGACAACAGAAGACGGCATGGTCGAGGTCACTGATTATTTCCCTGATCCGGTCGCCGAGAAGCTGAAGGATCTGGAAAGGCAGATTGAGGGGCTCACCAGGAGGTTTGAACCGGGAGTGAAGCCACAGGAACGAGGAGGACGGATGAGGATCTATAACACACTCACTTCAAAGAAAGAGGAGTTTCTGCCGGTCAGTCCGGAAAAGGTCACCATGTATTCGTGCGGTATCACCGCATATGACTACTGCCATATCGGCCACGCCAGGAGCGCCATTGTCTTTGATGTGATGAGGCGGTATATCCAGTACAAAGGGTTTGCGGTCAAATATATCAGGAACTTCACGGATATCGACGACAAGATCATAAACCGTGCAAAACAGGAAGGCAGTGCCTGGGACGCGGTCGCGGAGAAGTTTATTCAGGAGTATTACCATGATATGGACCTACTCGGTGTCGGCAGGGCGGATGTGGAACCGAAGGCGACCGAGCATATCACCGAGATGATCGACATCGTCCGGGGGCTTATAGCAAAAGGGTATGCCTATGAGGCTGACGGCAGTGTTTATTTTGAGGTCGGGGCTTTCAGGGAATACGGGAAGCTCTCGAAGCGCGATCTTGAGGACATGATGGCAGGCGCGCGGGTCGAGGTGAACGAGAAGAAAAAGAGCCCGATGGACTTCGCCTTATGGAAGGCCTCGAAAGAGGGGGAGCCGGCATGGGAAAGCCCCTGGGGGCCGGGCAGGCCCGGATGGCATATCGAATGCTCGGCCATGTCCCTGAAACATCTGGGGGAGACCTTCGACATACACGGCGGGGGCGCTGACCTCATATTTCCCCACCACGAAAATGAGATCGCCCAGTCAGAGGCCTATACCGGCAAGCCCTTCGTGAAATACTGGGTCCATAACGGGTTTATCACGGTCGACAAGGAAAAGATGTCCAAATCTCTCGGGAATTTCTTCACGATCAGGGAGATCATGAGCAAGTTCGATGCTGAAGCGATCCGGTTCTTTCTCCTCTCGACCCACTACCGCAGCCCGATAGAATTCTCTGATGAGCAGCTCAGAGAGGCAGAGGTGTCGATAGACCGGTATTATACGACACTGCTCAGGATTGATGATTTTCTCGGCCAGGACAACGAAAAGGGTAAGGCCTCGGCTGAGGAGAAGGCGCTTGAGGATATCCTCGGCAGGTTCAGGGCCGGTTTTGCCGAGGCAATGGACGATGATTTCAATACTGCCCTTGCAATAGGCGGGATCTTTGAGCTCATCAGGGTGCTGAACAAGTATCTTGACGGCCGGCCTTCTGGCAAGAAAGTGGCCGATATGGTGACGAGGTCACGCTCCCTGCTGAAGGAAGCAGGCGGAGTCCTCAATATATTTACGCGCACCCCGGCCGAGTGGTACCGGTCCCTGATGCTGGTCAAACAGATAGGAGTCACCGAGGTCGATATAGAGGTGAAGATAGGGGAGCGGCGGCAGGCCCGTGCAGACAAGGACTGGGCCAGGGCCGACAGCATCAGAAAGGACCTTGATGAAAAAGGTATTATCCTTGAAGATAAAAAAGATGGTACCACCTGGAGGGTCAAGGTCTGAAGACCGCATGACCTGCTCTGATCTTTCCTGGGGTGGCTTATTTTTGTGGCGGACCTGATCCTATGCAACTATTTTAGTTTATTGTATAATGGCTGTATAAATATTACATAACGTAAAGGAGGAAGTATGGGAAGAAAAATTGGAATTATCATTATCGGGCTTTGCCTGGTCCTGTTTGCAGGCGCAATCAATTGGTCTCAGGACATTCAGGCGGCATCCGATGCACCAAAATGCAGTTGCAAGGGCGGAGGGGACTGTAAGTGCGGAGCAGACTGCAAATGCGACCATTGTGCCCAGACAAAGGGCAAGGGTGATGCCCCTGCCTGCAAGTGCAAGGGGAGCGAGAAGGGCTGTGCCTGCGGGAAGGACTGCAAATGCGATCACTGCATGGCAGGCAAAGAGGGGAAAAAAGATTCAGGCTGCAACTGCAAAGGCGGTAAAGGCAAAGGCGGATGTGAGTGCGGCAAGGACTGCAAGTGCGGCCATTGCTCAGGCAAGGGTAAGGCCTGCAACTGCAAAGGCGGCAAAGGCAAGGGCGGCTGTGCCTGCGGGAAGGACTGCAAGTGCGGTCACTGCTCAGGCAAGGGTAAGGCCTGCAACTGCAAAGGCGGCAAGGGCAAGGGCGGCTGTGCCTGCGGGAAGGACTGCAAATGCGATCACTGCAAGTTATCAACGGAAGAGGCCGCCGCAAAACCGACCTCAGAGGCTGACTATGCTTCGAGCCGGTTATCAGGCGCAGGCACTTTCAAGGTATCCTATGTGAGTGAACCGGCTGCTGTGCCGGTCAACCAGATCCATTTCTGGAAGCTTAAGGTCGAGACCGCTGAGGGGATAGCGGTCAAGGATGCAGAGATAACGGTTGAAGGGGATATGCCGGAGCATGGGCATGGCCTGCCTACCCAGCCAAAGATGACGAAGAGTTCAGGTGACGGCACCTATCTCATTGAAGGCATTAAGTTCAGCATGCCCGGCTGGTGGGTGATGAAATTCCAGATCAAGGCAGGAAATGCCTCGGATACCGTCACCTTTAATCTGCAGCTGAAGTAACAGCAGGCGAGGTGTCGCGGCTGCATAAGCCGGACGTATGTGATTGAACAACCAGGGGAAGCCCGGGGCGGGGACAGTACAAAGGTCCCTCTCCGGGCTTCCTTTTCTTTGTCGGATCCGCCCCCGGTATACCATCCGGCCTTATGCTGACAACACAGCTGTTGCGGCATCTGGAAATGAGCCTCCGGGATGGTTGTTTTATGCCGGGATCTGCCCGGTATTTTTTGTATTGAGCTTTGGCATCCCGATGCTGTATACTGATGACTGTTTGGGCAGAGGGGGTTAGTGCGTATGGAACAGTTCAGTGCAGAGCAGCGCAGGGAAGAGCGTTTCCCGTTCCTGAAAACAATCGACTACAGCTGTGACTCTGGAGCATCAGGGGTGCTTTTCAGGGGGGTTACCATCAATATAAGCCATTCCGGTTTGTGCCTGTACCTTTTTGAAAATCCCTGTATGAACAGGCTCGGGACCCTCAATATCAGGAGTGAGCTGCCGGTGCAGGCTGACAGGGGAAGGATCTGCTGGGTCGATAAGGTTGCTGAGGGCTTTTATAAGGCCGGCCTGAAGTTTGTCTGAGCAGTGACCGTATCCCCGGACATTGACTTGCAGCAGCCATGGGTATACACTGACTGAAAACAACATACAAGGAGTGGCTGATGCAGAACAGCTTTGCCGAGATGAGAAAAGATGTCCGGTGTCCTTTTTTGACAACTGTCGGCTATGTCTGCGACGGGGAAGGGGACCGGAATGTCTTTAGCGGTGTTTCGGTGAATATGAGCCAGTCGGGCATATGTCTTTATCTCTTCGAAAGCCCCTGCCTCAGGGAAGGCCAGAACATAAGCTTTGCGAGCGATATCCTGGTCAAATCCCGCAAGGGGACGATCCGCTGGATCAATAAGGTCGAAAACGGGTTTTACAAGGTAGGGCTGCAGTTCGTCTGACCTGAAGTCCATCCGCTGGCTGAACACTTCCCCAATCCTTTCCTCTTCTGGTATCATACATCTCCTGAAATTTGCTTAATCTATTTATTGAGGAGAGATGCCATGGCTGACCTGAAAAAGATGTATAAAACCATTATGGATGACAACTTCCCTGATGATATGAAGATAACGTTCGGAGGGCAGACCCTCGTATACCGGAAGAGGGCCTGGAAGATCCCGGACGAAAAGACCGGGGAGCTTATAGAAAAAGGTCTCCGGTATGGCGAAAATCCTGACCAGCAGGCAGCTCTGTTCGAACTGGTCAACGGCAATCTGGTCCTCGGGGATTGCAGGTTTATTGATCCGGGCAACGGCCTCGTCAGCAGTATTTCCGAGGGAGACATGATCCAGGCCGGGAAACACCCGGGCAAAACGAATCTTACCGACCTGGATAATGCCCTGAACATCCTGAAATACCTCTCTGACCGGCCTGCTGCAACGATCCTGAAGCATAATAACCCCTGTGGTGTGGCCTATGGCGCCACCGTGTCCGATGCCTATGCCAAAGCGAACATGGCCGACAGGATCGCGGCCTTCGGAGGCTGCCTGGTTGTCAACAGGGCTATGGACAGGGCGACGGCAGATATGGTGAGCAATAATTACCTTGAGGTGGTCGCCGCCCCTGATTTTGAAGAAGGTGTTGTAGCCATACTCTCGAAGAGGAAGAACCTCAGGATCGTAAAAATAAACAGGATCAGCAACCTGGAGCTCTACCGGTCTTCCCGGTTCGTCGACTTTAAATGCCTCATCGACGGGGGTATCATTGTCCAGCAGTCACCGGTGAACAGGGTGCGGACCAGGGAAGATTTTCTCCCCGCCAAGACCGTCAGTAAAGGGGTCGAATATGCCATAGAGCGTCAGCCCGATGCACGGGATTACGATGATATGCTCTTTGGCTGGAACGTTGAGCAGGGGATCACCTCCAATTCGGTCATTTATGTCAAGGATGGGGTGACCGTCGGCATCGGGACCGGCGAACAGGACAGGGTCGGGGTGGCTGAAATAGCTGTTTTTAAAGCATATACCAAATACGCCGATGCCCTCTGCTTTAATAAGTACGGGGTGCCGTACAAGACCTTTGAACTGGAGGCGGCCCAGGGCAAGAGGGACAGCGCCCTGCTCAGGGAGATAGACGAGCAGACCAGGGGTGATAAGGGGGGATTGGCCGGCTCGACGATGGTCTCTGATGCCTTTTTCCCCTTCAGGGACGGGGTGGATGTGGGGATCAAGGAAGGCATCCGGGCAGTTGTTCAGCCGGGCGGTTCAGAAAGGGACTTTGAGGTCATTGAGGCCTGCAATCAGGCCAACCCGAAGATCACCATGGTCTTTACCGGGCAGAGGGCCTTTAAACATTAAAAATTATAAAAATATTTTCTAAAAACACCAAAAAGTGTTGCAATAATAATTTTCGGCATGATATAATTTCAGTTCGTTAACAGAAAACCTGAGTTTACGGTTTTTCGGTAGCATTTCAAAGATCTGCCAAAAAACTTGACAAATATATTTTACTCTGGTAAAGTTGTAAGGTTTTTCCCAGAGCAGTGCTAATTATTCATTTTTTCATTACGGAGGAAGAGTGCCTACTATAGCGCAGTTAGTAAGACATGGCCGCAAGAGTGTGATAACTAAGACGAAGAGTCCGGCTTTAAAGTCTTGTCCCCAGAAGAGAGGGGTTTGCGTCAGGGTTTATACGACTACGCCCAAGAAGCCGAACTCGGCTTTGAGGAAGGTAGCCAGGGTCCGGTTGACGAATGCGATGGAAGTCACCGCATATATCCCGGGCGTCGGGCACAATCTTCAGGAGCATTCCATAGTCATGATACGCGGCGGAAGGATCAAGGACCTTCCCGGTGTCAGATATCATATCATCAGAGGTGCGCTTGATTCGACGGGTGTGAGCGACAGACGGCGCGGTAGATCAAAATACGGCACGAAGAAGCCTAAGTAAACGGAGTAGATAAATGCCAAGAAGAAGAGTCGCAGAAAAAAGAGAAGTATTACCGGATCCTAAGTATAACAGCAAGGTCGTCAGCAAGTTCATGAGCGCCATTATGCAGGACGGCAAGAAGTCCACTGCCGAGGGTATCTGCTACGGTGCGTTTGACGTCATACGGGAAAAGACCGGCAATGACCCCCTGAAGGTCTTTAAGGCTGCACTGGAGAATGTCAAGCCCCAGGTCGAGGTCAAGGCCCGCAGGGTCGGCGGTGCAACATACCAGGTCCCTGTTGAGATCAGACCCCAGCGCCGGATGGCCCTTGCATCCCGGTGGCTCATCAGCTACTCACGGGGCAGAAGCGAAAAGACAATGAGGGAGCGGCTGGCCGGAGAGCTGCTCGATGCCTTTAATAATACCGGTTCTTCTATTAAAAAGAAGGAAGACACCCATAAGATGGCCGAGGCCAATAAAGCCTTTGCTCATTATAGATGGTAAGGAAGACAGAGGAGAGATATTTTGTCAGGAACGTTAGCACATACCCGCAATATCGGCATCATGGCCCATATCGATGCCGGGAAGACCACCACCACAGAGAGAGTTCTCTACTACACCGGGGTTACCTATAAGATAGGCGAGGTCCACGAAGGGACTGCTGTCATGGACTGGATGGTCCAGGAGCAGGAGAGGGGAATCACCATTACGTCTGCCGCAACGACGTGTTCCTGGAAGGACCATATCATCAATATCATCGATACGCCCGGCCATGTTGACTTTACCATTGAGGTGGAAAGGTCGCTGAGGGTCCTCGATGGTGCGGTGGCTGTTTTTGATTCTGTTGCCGGCGTCGAGCCCCAGTCCGAGACTGTGTGGCGGCAGGCTGATAAATATAATGTACCCAGGATAGCGTTCATGAACAAAATGGACAGGATGGGTGCAGACTTTTATATGTGTGTGGCGAGCATGATCGACAGGCTCGGGGCCAACCCGGTGCCTATCCAGCTGCCCATCGGCTCTGAGGAGAATTTCCGCGGACCGATTGACCTGGTCAACATGAAGGCCCTGTACTTTGATGACGAGACCCTCGGGGCCAAGTTCGTCGAGGGGGAGATCCCGGAAGAGCTTATGGCCCAGGCCGCAGAATATCGCGAGAAGATGATAGAGGCCATTGCAGATGTTGATGAGAATATCATGGAAAAGTTTCTTGGCGGAGAGAAGATCTCGGTCGATGAGATCAAGGCGGGCCTGAGAAAAGGCACCATCGAGATGAAGCTTACCCCCGTCATCTGCGGGACCGCATTTAAGAACAAGGGGGTTCAGCAGCTGCTGGACGCCGTTGTTGATTACCTGCCTTCGCCCCTCGATGTCCCGCCTGTTCACGGCACCGACCCTGACAGCGGCAACGATGTTATCCGTAAACCGGAGAACAGCGAGCCTTTTTCTGCCTTTGCCTTCAAGATCATGACAGACCCGTTCGTCGGGCAGCTGGCATTCATCAGGGTCTATTCGGGCGTGATGACCGCCGGGTCTTACATATATAATTCGACGAAAGACACGAAAGAGCGCGTCGGCCGTCTCCTGAAGATGCATGCCAACAAGAGGGAAGATATCAAGGAAGTGGCTGCGGGCGATATCGCTGCTGCCGTCGGCCTCAAGAGCACCCTTACCGGTGACACGCTCTGCGATGAAAAAAATCCGATCATCCTTGAGGCCATGGACTTCCCGGAGCCGGTCATATCGGTTGCGATAGAGCCCAAGACAAAGGCGGACCAGGAAAAGCTCTCCCAGTCACTCGGGAAGCTTACCCAGGAAGACCCGTCGTTCAGGGTATCCACCAATGAAGAGACGGGCCAGACGATCATCGCCGGCATGGGTGAGCTGCACCTGGAGATCATCGTCGACAGGCTCCTCAGGGAGTTCAAGGTCGGCGCAAACGTCGGTAAACCTCAGGTCGCTTTCAGGGAGACCATCAGGGTCGCCTCAAAAGCGGAAGGCAAGTTCGTACGCCAGAGCGGCGGCCGCGGCCAGTATGGCCATGTTTATATAGAGCTCATCCCGCAGGAAACCGGCAAGGGCTTTGAGTTCGAGAGCAAGGTCGTAGGCGGCACCGTGCCGCGTGAATACTTCAATGCCGTTGAAAAAGGCATCAAGGAGGCCACTGAAAACGGCATCCTGGCCGGGTATCCTGTTGTTGACGTCAAGGCTATCCTGTATGATGGTTCATACCATGAGGTCGATTCATCCGAAATGGCCTTTAAGATCGCCGGCTCCATGGGCTTCAAAGAGGCTGCCAGGAAGGCAAAGCCGGTCATCCTTGAGCCGGTCATGAATGTTGAGGTCGTGACCCCCGAGGATTACATGGGCGATGTCATCGGCGACCTGAACTCGAGACGCGGAAAGATACAGAATATGGAGAAGAGGGGCAAGGCTCAGGTCATCAGGTCCCAGGTCCCTCTTTCGGAGATGTTCGGTTATGCGACGGACCTGAGGTCGAAAACACAGGGGCGGGCCACCTATACGATGCAGTTTGCGTGCTACGAAGAGGTCCCCAAGAGTATTGCTGAAGGCATTATAGCAAAGGTAAAGGGAGAATAATCAATTATATAGTTATTGGTTTTTTAGACATTAAAAACTGAAACTAATAAGGAAGGTGACACGATGGCAAAGGCAAAATTTGAGAGGACGAAGCCCCATTGCAACATAGGGACGATAGGGCACGTAGACCACGGCAAGACGACATTGACGGCGGCGA
>SCQH01000010.1 GCA_004321925.1 Nitrospirota bacterium
TCATCAGGGAGATGTTCGCCCTGCTCCCTGACGCCAGGGTCCGGGGCTATAACCTCTCGCGGTTCAGCTTTAATGTCCCGGGCGGCCGCTGTGAGGCCTGCGGCGGGAACGGTGCGATAAAGGTCGAGATGCATTTTCTCCCGGACGCCTATGTCCCGTGCGACGCCTGCAAGGGAAGACGGTACAACAGTGAAACGCTCGAGGTCAGGTACAAGGGCAGGAACATAGCAGAGGTCCTCGATATGACCGTCTCCGACGCGCTGCAGTTCTTCGAAAACATTCCGCCGATCAGAAGAAGGCTTGAGGTTCTTGACGAGATCGGGCTCGGCTACATACACCTGGGACAGCCCGCCACCACCCTTTCCGGGGGAGAGGCGCAGAGGATCAAGCTTTCAAAGGAGCTCAACAGGAGGGCAACCTCAAAAACGCTCTACATCCTGGATGAACCGACAACAGGGCTTCATTTCACGGACATACAGAAGCTCCTGCATGTCCTGAACCTGCTCGTTGAGCAGGGCAATACGGTGATCGTCATAGAACATAATCTCGACGTCATAAAATCTGCCGATCATATCATCGACCTGGGGCCTGAAGGAGGCGAACAGGGGGGCAGGGTCATAGCGACAGGGACCCCGGAAGAGGTCAGCAGGAACAACAGCTCTTTCACCGGCCAGTTCCTGAAGAAGGTCCTGGCGAGGCCATGAGCAGGCGCCGCCGGCAGCCGGCCCTCTTCTGCTTCATGCTCTGCAGTATTTTTGCCATGCTCTTTTTTCTCCTCCCGGCCTGTTCATCCAACAGGCCGCAGACCTATCAGAAAAGCAGGGCCCTTATGGACACCTTCATAACCATCACCGTCGCTGCCGGGTCCGGGAAGGAGGCCGACAACGCACTAGAAACAGCCTTTGCCGTCATTGAAGGTTTCGGCAAACGAATCGATTTCTTCTCCGGCGACAGTGAACTTTCCCGGATCAACAGCAATGCGGGCATTGCCGGCATCAGGGTATCGGCAGATACCTTTGACCTCATAGAAAAGGCCCTGTATGTGGCAGACCGGTCGGGCGGGGCCTTCGACCCGACCATCGGCCCGGTGGTCAGGCTCTGGGACTTTCATAAAAAGACGCGGCCTTCAGATACCGACATAAAACGCGGTCTGGCCCTGGTGGGCTATAAACAGGTCGTCCTTGATAAGCAGCGCTCAACGGTCTTTCTGAAGAAAAAGGGGATGCTCCTGGACCTCGGCGGCATCGCAAAGGGCTACGCAGCGGACCTCGCCGCAGAATCCCTGAAGGCAGGGGGCATAGCATCCGGTATCGTGGCGATCGCGGGCGATATCAGGGCCTTTGGCCTGCGGCCTGACGGAACCCCCTGGAACATAGGCATCAAAAACCCCAGGCAGGAGCGGGCGGGCGACGAGATCATCGGGAGCATACGCCTCAGCAACAGGGCCGTCTCGACCGCCGGTGATTACGAACGTTATTTTATTGAGGACGGCAGGCGGTACCATCACATCCTGGACCCCTCCACAGGATATCCGGCCGGACAGTGCAGGAGCGTCAGCATCATAACTGAAAAAGGCGTCTTCACGGACGGCTTCGATAACGCTGTCTTTGTCCTGGGGCCTCAGAAGGGCATGCAGCTCATCCGGGAAATAAACAGGGATTTTGAGATGGATGGGATTATAATAGATGCAGACGGGTCAGTATCCGAAACAGACAGGATAAAAGGGACCATCAAAAATGAAAAGAGCCATTAGGGACATGACCATTGCAGACAGGGTCCTCCTGGTCATGCTGCTTGCGCTTTCGCTCACCGGCATCTTCATTGTCAGGGAAGCGGTGCCTTTGACCGCCGAGGTCATCGTCGAGGTCGATGGCCGGGCCGTCTTCACCGCGCCGCTGGACGCAGACAAGAACGTACTGCTCGACAGCATCCATGGAAAGATCGGCATCGAGATAAAGGACCGTATGGTCAGGATCAATGAGGCCCACTGCCCCAACAGGCTCTGCATGAAGGAAGGCTGGGTCTCTCAGGGCGTCATCGTATGCCTTCCGAACAAGGTCGTCGTCTTTGTCGGAGGCAGGGGAAACAGGCTCAATAAAGAGCTCGATGCCGTTACAGGATAAATACCGCATAGCCGTGTTGTCTGCCTATGCGCTTGTCCTGCATGGCTTCGAGGCCATCCTGCCGATGCCGATACCCTGGCTCAGGCTCGGTCTCGCCAATATCATAACCGTCGTTGCTCTGCTGCTGTATGGCTTCAGGACAGCGATGACCGTCACCCTGATCCGGATCATCCTTGCCTCAATGTTCACCGGGACCTTTCTCGGGCCGGCCTTTATGCTGAGCCTCGGCGGCGGGGTTGCAAGCACGCTGGCCGTGGGCTCTGTCCACGCCCTGTCACAGGGACTGTTCGGCCCGGTCGGGTTAAGCCTCATCGGCTCGTTCTTTCATAATGCCGCACAACTGGCCCTCGCCTATCTCCTGTTCATCCAGCGGATCGAGGCGGTCCTTCTCATCAGTCCGGTCATATTCCTTATCGGCACTTCCACGGGTGCGGTAAACGGACTCATCGCCGACCTGCTCCTGAAAAACATCCGAAAGCCTGTTCCCGATAAGGTATAATAGACTCCTGGTAATGAAGATACGCTGCCCCCTCTGTAAGAAAATGACGACCTGGGAAGAAAATCCCAACAGGCCGTTCTGTTCAGAGATATGCAGGAGGCTGGACCTTGGGGCCTGGGCATCGGGGGATTACCGGATCGAAGGCCCCGAGGAGGAGCAGACAGATGTGGAAGATGAGCAGGAGAGCACATAATATAACGCGAGGGATTCAGGAGGTCAGACGATGGTCAGGATCGGCGTAGCAGGGGCAACAGGCAAGATGGGCAGCAGGATCAGCGCCCTTTCCCGGGAGTATGAAGGTCTGCGGCTCAGCGGTGCCTTCGAAAGGACGGGGCATAAGGAGGCCGGCCGGGACATCGGCCAGGTCGTCGGGATCGGAGATACCGGCGTCCTGATCGCTGAAGGCATCGCGGCGGTCATCACGGACGTTGACCTTATCATCGATTTTACCTCGGTCGCTGCGACCAAGGAGAATATCAGGATCGCTGCAGAGCATAAAAAATCAATGGTCATCGGGACCACCGGATTTACAAAAGAGGATTTGAAAGAGGTAGAGCCATACCTGAAGAGCATCCCCTGCGTTATGGCTTCAAATATGAGCCTCGGCGTCAACCTGCTGCTCAAGGTCCTGCAGGACGTTGCCCGGGTGCTGGGCGACGATTATGATATCGAGATCGTCGAAGCGCACCACAGGCTGAAAAAAGATGCCCCCAGCGGCACTGCCCTCAAGATGGCGCAGGTCATAGCCAATGCAGTCAGCAGGAACCTCGATGAGGTCGGCATCTATGCCCGGCACGGGATCATCGGCGCACGGACCGCTAAAGAGATCGGCATCCAGACGGTCCGTGCCGGCGACATCGTCGGGGAACATACGGTCCTTTTCGGAGGCCTCGGCGAGAGAATAGAGATCACCCACAAGGCCTCAAGCAGGGACACCTTTGCCCGGGGGGCCCTGAAGGCCGCACTCTGGCTTGCCGGGAAACCTGCCGGACTCTATGACATGCAGGACGTGCTCGGGCTGAGGTAGAACAGATCAGGCCTTTTCGAACTGATCTTTCGAGGCCCCGCAGACAGGGCATTTCCAGTCATCCGGTATCTTCTCAAATGGGGTACCCGGAGCAATACCGCCATCAGGGTCCCCATTTTCAGGATCGTATTCATAACCGCATATCGTGCATCTCCATTTTTCCATAAGTAACCTCTCCGTTAGATTTCTCAACTATATCCATTGTAATGCAGGGTCACGGTTAATGCAAGCCCCGGAGGCCTCCGCGATACCGGCATGCGAAGCCGGTGACCTTGACTAAAATTATCCGCTCTGTTAAGGTAAACGAATTCAATTGAGGAGTCTTTATGACAAAGAAAAAAGCAGTTTCAAAACCCATAAAAACCAGGAGCAGCAAGGCAACCGGCTCTATCAAGACCAAGGCGGCTGTTGTCGCTCCGGCGGCAAATAAAGCTCACAAGGCAGCGCCTAAAGCTGCATCGAATAAACCTCGGACAGCAGCGAAAAAACCCGTGCAAAAGCAGAAGCCTGCCCCGAAAAAGATGACCGCGGTCAAAAAGATATCTCCGGCAGCTCCGGCTCCGGCTGTAGCAGCGAAGCCCAAGAAGAACTTATCACCCAGGGACCAGAAGCTCTTTCAGATCAAGCTGCTGCTGCTCAGGCAGCGCGCACTGCTCCTCAGCGGAGCGGAGTCAGCTCTGAATGAACTCCCCGGCCAGACCCTCTACCCTGACCTAGGGGATCAGGCAACTGCAGAAACGGACAGGAACTTCATGCTCAGGCTCAGGGGCAGGGAGCAGCGTCTCCTGAAAAAGATCGACGAGGCTGTTGAACGGATCGAGGCCGGAACCTTCGGCATCTGCGACGACTGTGGTTGTGAGATCGGCATCAAACGGCTTGAGGCCAGGCCGGTCACGACCATGTGCGTTGAGTGCAAGACCATCCAGGAAGAAGAAGAAAAGCTCAGAGAGAACTGAGCCCCGCTGCCGGGTCACTCCCCGGTGCAGTTGTTCTCCTCCTTCCCCTCATTTTTCCGGTAGTAGTCAGGATAAAGGAGCTTGGTACATTCGGGACATATGCCGTGGCTGAACTCTGCGTCCGAATGCTCATGGATATAGGCCTCAAGCTGCGTCCAGTACCCTTTATCATCCCTGATCTTCTTGCAGTTTGAGCATATCGGCAGAAATCCGCTCAGGAGCTTCACCTTGGCAAGGGCCGCCTGGAGCTCTGCAATAAGTTTTACGTTGTCCGCCTCTGCCTGTTTCCTGGCGGTAATATCACGGATAAGGCCATTGTAGGAGATGAGCCTGCCGCCGGGGTCGAACTGCAGCACCGGGGTATTGCTGACCCACCGTATCTCGCCTTCCTTGCGCCGGATCCGATGCTCCACCGGACCGGGGTCCTCCCCGCCAAGGATGCGGCGTGCCTGCTGAAGCACCATCTCCCTGTCCACTTCAACGACCATGCTGTACCACAGATGAGGGTCAGCGGTGAATTCAGCGGCCGTGTACCCGGTCACCGCAACACAGGCAGGCCCGTGCTCCGTATGGACTGCCCTGCCATTGTCTACGGTCACCGTAAAGACATAGTCCGTCACGGCAAGGGTTATGCGGCGGTAGCGCTCCTCGCTTTCCCTCAGGGCCTGCCGCAGCTGCCGGCACTCCTCCTCCAGGGCACGGGCTCCGGGTTCCGGGACTCCTGTCTCTTCTGCCGCGTGCTCTTCCATATATCAGGGCAGCCGGAACTCTTTCGTCCTGAGGCCGCGCTCCATAACGTATTTGACATGTTCGTCGATCAGGGACGACAGCTCCTTCATATACCGCTCGTGCGGCCTGATCCTGCTTATGGAGGCAAGGTTCCAGCTCAGGAGATTGGCATACAGGCTGACGACGACCGGCGAGAGCATAAGGACAGACTCGGCGCCCCCAGAGCATTTCCTGCAGAGCACCGTGCCGTGGTTCATGAAGAATGAGTCCCCGGCCTTCCCGCACCTGCCGCAGCTGTCAAGTTTCGGCAGATAGCCGGAGATCTTCAATATCTTCAATTTGTAGTACAACAGCTGCAGACCGGCAGTGCATTCCTTTTCAAGCGACCGGAGGATCCGCATCAGGAGCGGATAGACCTTTGCGCAGGACTCCCGCTCAGGGGTGAGACGCAGGATGAGTTCGATGATCTCGGAGGCGCGCACAAAACAATGGAGGCTTTCCCGTATGGACGCAAAAGAATAAAGGATATCAGACTGGGTCAGGCGCGGCAGGGCAGCGTCCTCCTTGCCCCAAAATGAGATCCGCGAACAGGTCAGGGGCTCAAGACTGCTCCCGAACCTGCTCTTTGTCTTGCGCGGGCTCTTTGCAAAGGTCTTGATGATGCCGTGGTCAAGGGTAAGGTGGGTTACAATGAGATCAGCTTCACCAAAAGGGCTCGTTCTGAGAACTATGCCTTCGGTCCGCTGGAGCATTACATGATATTTCCAAAATCTTCAGGCTTGAGGTTCTTCAGCCACTCATCGAGCTCGTCTGCCGAGCGGGCGCCGACAATGCTCTCATCAACATAGATGGGCACGCCTGCCCTCAGG
The DNA here is from genome assembly GCA_004321925.1 of Nitrospirota bacterium. Taxonomy (GTDB): domain Bacteria; phylum Nitrospirota; class Thermodesulfovibrionia; order Thermodesulfovibrionales; family UBA6898; genus PALSA-1316. Next base: position 6,204 of record SCQH01000010.1, read on the forward strand.
GCGACGGCAACCGCATCGCTCGGCCGGGAATCGATCAGGGTCTCCTTTTTCCCGTCACTGAGGTAGATGATCGCAAAGTAGGTATTGTCGATGATCTCGGTCACGACAACCCTCGTGATCTTGACCTGAAGGCCGTCCACAACATTTTTTATGAGGTCATGGGTAAGCGGCCGCGGGGTTGCCACCTTGCCCAGCGCAAGGGCGATGGAATCTGCTTCCGGCTTGCCGATCCATATCGGCAGGGTCCCCTGATCGTCTGCCCCCTTCAGCAGAAGTATGTACATATTGCTCCGCGGGTCGAACAGCAGACCCTCGACCTTCATCTCTACCAGCATTCAGTTATACCCCAGTTCATGGAGGGCGCGTTTATCGTCGCGCCAGCCGCTCCTGACCTTGACCCAGAGCTCAAGGAAAACCTTTGTCCCCAGAAGTTTTTCGATCTCAATGCGCGCGTTTGTTCCGATCATCTTAAGCAGCTTCCCTTTATCCCCTATTATAATACCTTTCTGGCCTTCCCTTTCAACATAAATATTTGCGCTGATCGCCACGACACCGTTCTGCCGTTCCTTCCATTCCAGCACCTCGACGGCAACCGAATAGGGGATCTCGTCCGAGGTCTTCAGCATGATCTTCTCGCGTATGATCTCGGTGGCCATGAACCGCTCTATCTGATCGGTCACCAGGTCATCCGGATAGTATTTCGGCCCGGAGGGAAGGTATTTTTTGATCGTATCAAGCAGCAGGTCGAGGTGGGTCCCCTTTTCGGCTGAGACGGGGATGATCTCGGCAAAGGGACGGATCCCGGAATACTCTCCGATGATACGCGGCAGTTCAGCCTTCGGCATTACGTCTATCTTATTGATCAGAAGAAAGACCGGGACCTCAATATTGGCGAACGACGAAAGGATCTCCCTGTCCTGCCCGAGGGCCTTGTACGAATCGGTCATGAAGATGACGACATCTATCTCCTGGAGCACCTCCTTCGCCGTATGCACCATCTTCCTGCCCAGGAGGTGGCGGGGCTGATGGATGCCCGGGGTATCGATGAAAATGATCTGGGCATCGGGAAGGGTCTTGATGCCCAGGAGCCTGTTGCGCGTTGTCTGGGGCCGATCGGTGACGATCGCGATCTTCTGCCCCAGGAGGGCGTTCAGAAGCGTCGATTTGCCGACGTTGGGCCGCCCGGTGATCGAGACATATCCGGAACGGAATGAGTCCTCCACCTAAGCCCCTGCTTTCAGATTGCCGAGGGCCTCACGTATCCGTGCAATACCTCTTTTGATGTCCTCCATCGAGGTGGCATAGGAAAGCCGTATGTAGTTGTCATCGCCAAAGGCCGACCCGGGGACAAGGGCCACACTGGCCTCCTCAAGGAGATAGAGGGCCAGGTCGCCTGACGACCCGATGACCTTATCTCCGAACTTCCTGCCGTATATCCGGGACGTGTTCGGGAAGGCGTAAAAGGCCCCGGCAGGCATGCGGCAGGTCATGCCGTCTATCGTATTGAGCTCATTGACAAGATATTTTCTGCGTTTGTCGAACTCGGCATGCATCAGGGGGACAAAATCCTGCGGTCCGTTCAGCGCCTCTACCGCCGCCTTTTGTGCTATCGAGGTCGGGTTCGAGGTCGACTGGCTCTGGATGTTCGTCATCGCCTTGACGATGTCAGCGGGGCCTGCGGTATAGCCGATCCGCCAGCCGGTCATCGCATGCGACTTGGAGAGACCGTTCACCACAAGGCTCAGAGCCTTGATCTCGCTGTTGAACGAGGCAATGCTTATATGCTGGTTGCCGTCATAGACGAGCTTCTCGTAGATCTCGTCGGTGACGACGTAGAACTTGTGCTTCACCGCAAGAGCGGCTATCTTTTCGAGCGTCGCACGGTCATAGATCATGCCGGTCGGGTTCGAGGGTGTGTTCAGGATAAGGGCCTTGGTCCTTTTGGTTATGCAGGCCTCGAGCGCCTCGGGCCTGACCATGAACGAATCCTCTTCATAGGTCCGGACAAAGACCGGGGTCGCGTCGTTTAAGAGCACCTGGTCGGGATACGACACCCAGTAGGGAGCCGGGATGATCACTTCGTCCCCCGGACCGTAAAGGGCCTGTGCTATATTGTAGAGGCTGTGCTTGGCCCCGCAGGAGACAATGACCTCCTCTCTTTTATAGGAAAGCCCGTTGTCCTCCGAGAGCTTCCTGATGATCGCGTCCTTGAGCGGGTCTATGCCGCCGACCGCAGTATATTTCGTGAACCCGTCCCTGATCGCCCTGATCGCGGCCTCTTTGATGTTCTCCGGGGTATCGAAGTCCGGCTCTCCCACGCCGAAGCTGATGACATCCACCCCTGAAGCCTTCATCGCCTTTGCCTTTGAATCGATCGCAAGTGTCGGGGACGGTTTTATCTTTTTGACTCTTTCTGCAAGCATATGTCTTTGTACCTCTCGTTGGATTTGCGGGTATTTTATAATATTCACCGCGGTTAAGAAAAGCGGACGGGAAAGAAGCGGCAGGGTTTACGGACAGCATCAGGAAAAGGTACGGATGAAGATGCCCCGCAGGGTGACTGCGGGGCATGCAGCGCGGCTTAATCGATCTTTTTGAACATCTTCTTGGGGGCCTTGCAGATCGGGCATTCGTCAGGGGCTTCGTTCTCGACGGTATTGCCGCAGACCTGGCAGACGTAATAGCCGGTCTCCGGGTTCTTCCCGATGGTGTCAAGGGCCTTCTGATAGAGGTCCGCATGGATCTTTTCGACCTCGTTAGCGTAGGTGAAGCTCCTGAGAGCGCCCTTGATGCCTTCCGCCTCTGCATCAGCGATCATCTGGGGATACATGCTCTGGAACTCATGTGACTCGCCGCTGATCGCCGCAGCAAGGTTCTCCTTCGTCCCCTTAACGCCGTTGAGCTCACGGAGATGGCTGTGGGCATGGACCGTCTCAGCCTCGGCAGCGGCCCTGAACAGCCGTGCTATCTGCGAGAAGCCTTCTTCCTCGGCCTTTTTTGCAAAGGCGAGATACTTCCTGTTTGCCTGCGACTCCCCGGCAAACGCCTCCTGAAGATTTTTTTCTGTCTTTGACATACGACTGCACTGCCTCCTTATTTGTTCAGTATTTATTTTTTATGGGTTGCTTCATAGACCTTGCCGACCAGTTTTGCCGACGGTGTCAACGTCTGATCGCCCGCTTTTTTCCAGTTCACCGGGCAGGCCTCATCGCCGTGCTCGGCCAGATAAACGTTCGCCTTTACCTTGCGCAGTATCTCCTCGATGCTCCTGCCGAGATTATAGAAATTCACCTCGGCGTTGAAGATCTTGCCTTCCGGGCTGATGATGAACGTCCCCCTCAGGGCAAGACCGGTGGCCTCATCAAGGACGCCGAACATCCGTGCTACCTTGCCGGTGGGGTCCGATCCCATCGTATATTTGACCTTTTCAAGCATCTTCTCGTCACGCTGCCAGGCCAGATGGACAAATTTTGTGTCCTTGCTTATCGTAACGATCTCGGCCCCTGCCTCGTTAAGCTTATCATGCAGCTCTGCCAGAGCTGCAAATTCCGTGGCTCAGACAAAGGTGAAATCGGCCGGATAGAAAAAAAGGACGCCCCATTTTTTTTTCTTCTTGAGGGAACCCAGACTGAACTCTCCGAAACCGCCCCGCGCCGGTTCATACGTCTCGATCTTGAAATCCGGAACAGCCGCTCCCACACTCAGACAACAACATTGCTCGCTCATTTTAAAATCCTCCTTGTCATTTTTATTAAATCTTACTATGAAACAGACCGGGTGTAAACCCTGTCCTCACTCAGTGTACGGTCGTCTCGCAGAGGAAGACGACCTGGCCGCAAAAAAAACAGCTGGTCGACTCCGATGACGTCCAAAGCTCTATGGGCACCCCGCAGGTCGGGCATGCTATGTAATCGGGGACCGGTGAATATTTCACCGTCCGGTTGTCCTTCTTTATAAAAAGCTTATCTGTTGCACCCTTGCTCTTCATATATTCCCCTTTCAGTCCTCGCGGACGATCAATGGTTTCCGGCCTGCTGATTGCCGCTGCAGCGGGGACAGAGGCCATAAAACTCAATATGATGGCCAAAGACCCTGAATTCACTCTTCAGGGTCTTTGGCAGCTCAATATCAAAATCCTGGAAGATATCGACGATGCTGCTGCAGCGTTTGCAGATCAGGTGATGATGCGGTCTGCTGTCTGGATCGAACCTTTTCTTGGCAGCGTCTATCGACAGTTCCGCCAGGTCGCCCCTGCTCACCAGCAATTCGAGGGTGTTGTATACCGTGGCAAACGACATCGTCCTGAACTGCTTCTGCACCGACCTGAAGATCTCTTCAGCAGAGGGGTGATCTTTGTTCCCCTCCAGATGCTTTAGTATGGCAAGCCGCTGCGGCGTCAGCTTGAGACCGGACGCCCTGTATTTCTCTATCACCCTGTTCATGATAGAATTGTATCATTTAGAATTATTATTGTCAAGTAATTATTATTGTCTGAATAAACCCCTTGTAATCCACGTTGTTTCACCAT
>SCQH01000061.1 GCA_004321925.1 Nitrospirota bacterium
CAGAGCGATGACATGAAGGCACGGGTCAGCGCCTTTGTCCGTGGGGCGAGGGTGGTTTCGGAGCGGGCCCTCGGCGACGGCAGCTACGAGGTGGAGGTCGAGATAGATGTGGACCCGCTCGTGAGAATGTTTCCGGACCGGTAAATAAAAAACTTTACTCAGGAGGCGTTTATGAAAATGAGAGTTCTTGCAGGTTTGCTGATAGTGTTTGCGATTGCGCTGGCCGGATGCCAGACATATGAGACCAGGCCCGTCGGAGAGGTCGGTCCGGCATATGATGCCCCTCCGCCGGCAGGGGAATGGGTGCCGATCAAGGTCACGGCAAAGGGCGGCGGTGCCCCTCCGCCGAATGCCGTCAATGCGGCGCAGGCACGGCTTATGGCCGAGCGCGCGGCGAAGGTCGATGCGATGAGGAACCTGCTGGAGCAGACCTATGGCGTGACGATCAAATCACGGACAACGGTCAAGGACTTCATCACACAGAATGACACGATAAAGGCGAGAGTCAATGCGTATATCAAGGGTGCGAAGGTCATTGATACGAAGTATCTCAGCGACGGCAGCGTCGAGGTCGAGATGGAGATAATCCTTGACTGGGAATTCAGGAGAATATTCTAATGAACCGGAGCGTTAGCAGAAAGTCAGGCATCCTCTTTGGTATCCTGGCCATCTCATTGTGGGTGCTCGTCTCATCCGCCATGGCTGGAGAGATGATAACCGCCGACGGGTATGCGGCGATCACCGGAGGCAACACGGTCATTGCCAGGGACAAGGCAGTTGATGACGCCCTGAGAAAGGCGGTCGAGCAGGCGGTGGGCACCATGGTCTCGTCAGACACGATGACCGAGAGCTATAAGGTGATCCACGACAAGATCCTGGCGCGTACCTCCGGCTATGTCGAAAAATACAAGATCCTCTCGGAAGGTCCGGAACGCGATCTCTACCGGGTCAGGGTTCAGGCTGAGATCGGCAAGGCCGACCTGACGAGCGATCTCAGTGCCCTCGGGCTGCTGCATGTGATGGTCGAAAAACCGAAGGTGATGGTGATCATCGATGAGAAGATCGGGGGGTTGTACGGGACGACCGGGTCGGAATCCGTCGGCCAGGCAGAATCGACGATCATCGAAAGACTGCTCAGCTCAGGCTTCAATGTGGTCGACGCTGATACGGTCAGGGCGAATATCTCGCGCGACAAGGCCTTGCGGATCCTCGAAGGCGACAACAAGGCTGCAGCGGCCGAAGGCCTGAAGTACGGGGCGCAGATCGTTATCACCGGCAAGGCCTTTTCGAAGAACGCTGGCGGCGGGATCCGCGGGACCAACATGCAATCGATCCAGGCAACCCTTCAGGCCAGGGTCGTCAGGACCGACACCGGCAAGGTGATAGCCTCAAAGAGTGCCCAGGCAGCTCAGGCGCATATCGATGAGATGCAGGGAGGTGCGCTTGCGATCAAAGAGGCAAGCGAGCAGCTTTCCGGCGAGCTCATCGATATGATCGTCAAACAGTGGAGCGGGGAGGTCTACGGACGCTCCCAGGAGATCACGGTCATGATCAGCGGCCTGGTCTCTTACCGGCATCTTGCCGCGGTCAAAAAGATCCTTGAGAAGGAGACCCAAGGGGTCAAGGCGGTCCATCAGAGGAGCTTTACCGGTGGTATCGCCGAACTGGCGCTCGATTACGGCGGCAAATCGACCAATATCGCCGATGAACTGGCAAACAGAAAGTTCACCGGATTCAGGCTGGAACCGACGAATGTGACGCCTCACCGGATCGATATCAAGGCGATAGTCGGTAAGTAGAAAATATGATCTCTGCAGGAAAGAAAATAACTCAGGGGAGACCTTTTCTCAGATCCCGCAGTGTTGTTGCGGGAGGGATCGCTCTCCTTTTATTCTGCGCCCCGCCGAACCTCTTTGCTGCCGCTGAAAATGAGGTCGGCAGTATCAAAGAACTCAGGGGCACTGCCGCGATACACAGGGCAAAGGAGAAGATCGAGGCACGGAAGAACGAGGCGGTCTTCAAGACCGATGCGGTCAAGACCTTCGACAAGTCCCGTGCAAAACTCATCTTTGTCGATGATTCACTCGTGATGGTCGGCCCGAATTCGATGTTCCAGATCTCGGAGCATTTCAAGGGGACAAAGAATACCTCTGTCTTCAACCTTGTCGACGGCGTGATGAACGTGATCGTCGGCAAATCAGGCTTCGAGGTCCGCACGCCGACTGCCGTCACTGCCGCACGGGGCACCTCATATCTGGTATGGGTCGAGGGGGGCAAAACAGGGCTTGCCGTCACTGAAGGAAGGGTTGATTTCAGTGCGGTCAATGCCCCGCCCGACAAGAAGATGATAATTCCGGCAGGGAGGATGAGCGTCATCGAGATCGGGAAGCCGCCGGTGATCGCGGTTAAGACGCCGCCCGATGTCATCAACCGGTTCTACGAGCAGACGCTTGAAAAGGATGAGCGCTGGGGCCCGGTCCTGCTTCGTGCGACGGGCAGCGGCATACGGCCGCCGAATATGACGAACCCCGCTCAGTCGCGGCTCATGGCGGTGCGGGCGGCAAAGGTGGAGGCGATGCGCAACCTGCTTGAGCAGGCACAGGGCGTGTCGATCGTGTCTGACACGAAGATCCAGGATTTTGTGACAAAGAGCGATCTGATCAGGGCTCGGGTCGATTCTTTCATCAAAGGGGCCTGGATTGCCGAGGAGAGGGAACTTGCCGACGGGACTATCGAGGTCGATATGGAGATAGCCCTCGGCATCGGTTTCCGGCGGATGTTCCTTGAGCAGGCAGAGAAACAGTAAGACCATGCGGAGGTGCATATGACCACCGGTAGCATAAGGAAATACATCGGTTTGACAATGCTTATCCTGCTGCTGGCCTGCGGCCTTTCCCTTGCCGCTGCGAACCCGAAGGGGCGGCTCTCTGTCACTCAGCAGAAATATTATAAGTCTGAAGGTGCGCCGCAGCTCTTCATCATCGTCTTTGACCACGACAAAAAAAGGGGGAGCATCCCCCGGAGGATAGACGCCTGGATCTACCTGCAGCAGGCGAAGTTCGTGATATTCGACAACGGTTATTTTACCGAGGAACAGCCGACAGGGGCGACTCTGCCTGACCTTTCTCAACTCCCTCATACGCCGCTCGATCCGGGACGTTTTCATGCCGGTATGACGTCAAAAGATATCAACCGTCTTTACGGGAAGCCGGACAGCGTCGAGACCGCAAAACTCGGAAAGCATACCTTCAGGACCTTGCGGTACCTGACCCGCCAGAGCAGATCAGGCATACTGAATGTGACCTTCTACGATAACAGGCTGGCAGGGGTTGTTGCCGGGTTTGCCCTGCAGCCCGACGACCTTGATGCGCTCAGCCGCGATCTTCAGAGGGGGGCGAGATGAAGACCTTGAGAAGATTTTTCGCACCTCTTCGGAACGACAGCGGTTTCTTTGTCCTGATAGCCGTTACGCTTACCCTGACGGCGCTCATTGGCGGGGCAACGCTCCTGTCCATTGTTGCAACCAGGAAGCCCGTAAGCGGTGCAATGGACCGGCTCGACAGCAATACGGCAACACCCGAGGACATGAACACCCTCCAGAATGCCGGCAATGACATGGTGCGCAGCACCCGGATCGCTGCGGCAGGGGGTAGCCTTATCGGCGGTGGCGGTCCTGCTTCGAACCCTGCAGGTGCGGGTTCGCTCTTCCCCGGGGACAAGGCCGCTGCCGGGATCATCACGAGGGTCATCAGCAGGGTGACCAACCGGGCATCCAATCCTGCTCAAACGAGGGACAATCCGCTGCCTTCCGCTGCAGGGGGCGGAAGCGGAGGGTATAACCCGCTTTCCGATCCGAACCTCGGCGGACAGGGGAGCAGCCCCAATACGACTGATGTTGAAAGATACGGCAGCGAATTCCAGAACCGGCAGCCGGGAGGCACGGGAAGGGCCGGCCAGCAGCCCGACCAGAACGTGATCCCGCAGCCCGGAGCCTATACCTCGCCGGGCGCACCGCCTGACGGCGGACCAGCAGAAGGCACGCCGCCTGACTATTATCCCTACCCTCCGTACGGACCTGACCGGGGGGACAGCGGGACCGATTGGACGCGCTGGACAAACAGACCTCCGCGGCGACCGCACTCAGACGGACGGCAGCCGGGCCATTCAACAGGTCAGCCGGCCACTACCCCGTCGCCCGAACCTAAACCGGGCGAATCAGGCCATCATCACTGACAGGATGAGCTGAGACGAAAGTTGCAAGAACTGCAGGACTCATTTATAATTTATTATCTTTTTCAGGAGGTTACAAGGTGAAAAAAGTTTTATTAATTGTGCTTGGTATTATGCTTGTTTTGACGAGCGCTCTCCCGGTACTTGCATATGACCCTATATCAGGTGACCAGCAGCAGGACAGCGACTACAGCAGACCCTCAAAGAAGTCTGCCCCTGAAGTGGTCTACGCACCGTATACCGGTCCCAAGAAACGGGTTGCGGTCACGAAGTTCGATAACAAGGTAAAAGGGACATACGGCAGCTGGAACATCGGTGAAGGCATGGCCGAGCAGTTGACGACGGCGCTCATCAAGACCGGCCGCTTTGTGGTCGTCGAGCGTCAGGCACTTCAGGACGTCCTGGGTGAGCAGGAACTCGGACAGACCGGGGTCATCAAGAAGGAGACCGCCGCAAAGGTCGGCCAGGTGCTGGGGGCACAGATCATCGTACGCGGTGTCGTCTCTGAATTCGAGCAGAGCGAGTCGGGCGGCGGCGGCGGGATCGGCTTCGGCGGCTTCAGGGTGGGCGGCAGGTCATCAAATGCCCATGTCGGTATCGATATCCGTCTTATCGACGCATCGAGCGGACAGGTCCTTACCTCTCACAATTCGGTTGGAAAGGTTGAATCATCGGGGATCGCGGTCGGGGTTTCCCGCGGCATGCTTGACTTTGGCGCTGATTCCTTCAAGAATGCACCGATCGGCCAGGCAACACGGCAGGCCATTGAGGATGCGGTTAAGTTCATTGTCGATACCATGGAGACGGTCCCTTTCACCGCCAAGGTCGTCAAGATCGAAGGCAAGAAGATCTATATCAATATCGGCTCGAACATGAATGTCAGGTCAGGCACGAAGATGTATGCCTATGCACTGGGGGATGACCTGGTCGACCCTGACACAGGCCTGAGGCTCGGCGCCGACGAAAAGCTGCTCGGGACGGTTGAGGTGCGGGACGTTCAGTCCAAGTTCTCTATCGGGTATATGGTCTCAGGCAACGGTCCGCTAAAAAGAGGGGACGTACTCAAGCTGCAGTAACTGCGAGATTCGGGTTCCGGGGGGGGCTCAGTGTCATCCCCCGGGACGCGCTTCTAATGTACGGTAATACCGCCGGAGCCGGGGAGCATATCGAGGATCACTGATATGCCTTCCCGGACGTAGGCATCCTCACTCACTTCCTTGTTCCAGAACGCATTCTTTTCTTCCTCTGTCATGCGCCCGTTGGCGCCTTTCTTCACAGCGCCATGCGGGGAGTGGGGGCCCTTGCCTTCGTTGTCCCTCAGGAGCTTCGTCTCCGCAACTTCTATTTTTGCCGCCTGCAAATTCAGGGTCCTCACGGTCTTTTTCTGCTGTTCGGTCACCTTCCTGCTGTAGGTCTCTATATCGGTGAAGTCCTTCAGGGAAGAGACCCTGCTGCTGCTTTTTGACCTGAGGGTCGTCAGGTCGGAGACCGGGGTTGGCCATTTTGCATACGTTGCAGGCCCTATCTTGTCCCAAGGGAGCGCGTACTCAAGGAACTGCTCCCCGCTCTTAAGGCCGGTGAATTTGTCCGGAAGGATGATGTCGGGAGTGATCCCGCGATATTGTGTCGATTCCCCGGTGATGCGGTAGAACTTCTGGGTCGTCATCCTGAGGGCGCCGATAGGTTTCAGGTGGTCCATATTCTGAAAAGGCATATCATCGTTGAGGTCGATGATCGTCTGGACCGTGCCCTTGCCGTGCGTATGCTCCCCGCCTATGATCACCGCCCGGCCGTAGTCCTGGAGGGCGCCGGCGAGTATCTCCGACGCGGAGGCGCTGAATTTGTTCACCAGTACGGTGAGCGGTCCGTTATAATTTATCTCCGGGTCGTCGTCCGACAGCACGGAGACCTTCTGGTCGCTCCCTTTGACCTGGACGACCGGCCCGGTCTTTATGAAAAGCCCTGCGATCCTGACGGCATCCGTAAGGGCGCCGCCGCCGTTGTTCCTGAGATCGAGGACAAGGCCGCCGATCTTCTCAGATTCAAACTTCTTCAGCTCATTTCTGACATCGTCGGTCACGTTCCTGCCTTTTCTGCCAAACTTTGTCCCCTCAAAGTCCCGGTAAAACGTCGGGATCCTGAGATACCCGAAGGTCTGGCCTGACTTGTCATCTTTAATGAGCGTGCTTTTTGCAAACCCCTCTTCGAGCTGGACCACGTCACGGATGATCGTGATCGTGTTGAGGACCCCTGAGGGTTTTTTCACCGTAAGGGTCACCTCGGTGCCCTTCTTGCCGCGGATCAGCTTTATCGCCTCCCGCAGCTTGAGATCGGTGATATCGACCGGTTCGTTCTTGCCTTCCCTGACCTTCACGATGGTGTCCTCCGGCTGCAGCGCCCCCTGTTTGTAGGCGGGCCCCCCCGGTACGATGCTCACAACCTTTATATTCCCCTCGTCCTCTTTGAGCGTAGCGCCTATCCCCTCAAGAGAGCCCTTCATGCCGATATCAAAGTCTTCCTTCTCGACCGGCGGCATATAATCGGTATGAGGGTCAAAGGCCTTTGCCACGGCTGCAAAATAACGGTCGTAACGCTCGCGCGGTTTTTCCTGGCGGAGCCGTGCGAATATGGTCTCGTAGTCCTTTGCTATCTTCGTCCTGGCCGATTCCATCAGATCTCCAGGCTTTTTCTTCTCCTTATCAGCGGGAGCATTGGGGTCTCCCTTTTCTTCCTCCTCAAGCATACCCAGGTAGCGGTGGAGCACCTGGTATTTGAGCGTTTTTCTCCAGCGTTCACGCAGCTCCTCAGGAGAGTTGCAGAACTCGAGCTTCTCGGCGTCGGTCTCAGCGGTCTCATTCAGGGAAAAATCAAAATCCTTTAAAAGGATGTCCCTGATGAGTTCCTGGACCTCGGCAGTTCTCCTGGTCAGGAGGCTGGCTGCCAGCTCAGGGAGCAGGATATTGCTGCTCTTTATCTCGTCGTCGATCTTGTCGGCGAAGACCTGCAACCGGATGATATCCTCCTGCAGCAGATAGCGTTTCTGGGGATCGAGCTGTTTCAGGTACAGACCGAAGGCTGCCTTGGAAAGGTCATCATCGACTCCCTTCTTGGTGAAATGGAATCTTGTCAGGTCGGTGTTGAGTATGTAAGCGATGATCCGCGCCCGGCTCGCCTCCAGTTTTGCGTCGTCGTCGTTCCCGTGTGAAGGCGCAAGACTGAAGGAGAAGGAACAGAGGATCAGGACAAGCAGTATTTTTTTCAGGGATGAATAATTCATTTTTTATTCTACCTCTAATATTCGGGGTTTAGCAAACAAGGGGCGGGATACCGGCCCGGATCATCTCTTTGACAATTCCGGGCATATCCCGTATCATAAAATGTAAGTAACCGCTAACATACGTATATGGCAATAAAAACACGTGATAAGATTCTGAACGCCGGGCTTAAGCTCATTTCGACGAGGGGCTATCTCGGCGCCACGACAAAGGAGATCGCCCGGGCTGCCGGGGTTGCCGAACTGACCGTTTTTCGGCACTTCGAGTCGAAGGAGAAGCTCTTTGAGGCGGTGCTCACGCGGTATACCTTCCTGCCCGTGCTGAAGGAGATGATCCCCGAGATAGCAGGCATGCCCTATGAAAAGGCGCTCCGTGAGATCGCCGGGAGACAGCTCCAGGTCCTGAGCCTCAGAAGGGACATGGTCAAGATAATGCATGCGGAGATGGGCAGGTATCCTGAAAAGGTCCAGGAGATCTATCATTCCTTTATCGATCAGCTGATCAAGGTCCTGGCCGCATATTTTGACGGCCTCATAAAAAAAGGCCTGCTCAGGGAATTCGATGCGGAGTTAGGCGCCCGGGCATTTTTCGGCATGTTCTTTTCATATTTCAACGCACAGGAATTCCTGATGAGAAAGAAACACCGGACGACCGATCAGGATAAGGTGGTCAGCGAGTTTGTGAAAATATTTGTTCAGGGCACGCTCATTCCGGGTGCTGAGGAAACGGAGGCAGTGTGAAGAAGGCACTTGTAGCAGCAGTATTGCTTGTCGTCGTCATGGGAGCAGGTTATGTTCTTCTGAAAAAGGACAATGCCGTGCAGAAGTTCCGTACCGAGAAGGTCGTCAAAGGGGATATCATCGAGGCGGTGACGGCCACGGGGACCGTTAACGCGGTCACGACGGTCCTGGTCGGCACACAGGTCTCCGGCACGGTGAGGCAGATACTTGCTGATTTTAATTCGCCGGTAAAGAAGAACCAGCTGATAGCCGAGATAGATCCTGCAACGTTTGAGGCACAGGTGGAGCAGTCCCGGGCCAATGTGCTGAATGCGATGGCGAATAAAGCGAAGGCTGATGCGACGCTTGCAGATGCAGAGAGGTCGTTTGCACGAAACAGGGAGTTGTTCGGCAAAGGTTACATTGCGCGCAACGACCTTGATTCTTCAGAGACGAACTTTGAGACGTCAAGGGCACAGGTCAGCGCAGCAAAGGCCTTGCTTGCCCAGTCCGAGGCTGCCTTAAAGATCTCTGAGACGAACCTCCGGTATACAAAGATCCTCTCTCCGGTCGACGGGGTGGTCATTTCGCGGAATGTTGATGTGGGCCAGACCGTTGCGGCAAGTTTCCAGACCCCGACGCTCTTTACGATCGCCCAGGACCTGACGAAGATGCAGATCGATGCGAATGTCGACGAGTCTGATATCGGGCGTGTGAGCGTTGGACAGGACGTTGAATTCACTGTGGACGCCTACCCCGATACCACCTTTAAAGGAAAGGTCTCCCAGGTCAGGAACGCCCCTATCTCGGTCCAGAACGTTGTCACCTATGATGTGGTCATCCAGGTGTCGAACCAGGAACTCAGGCTGAAGCCCGGGATGACCACAAATGTGTCTATCATCATTTCGGTAAAAAAGGATGTCCTTAGAGTTGCGAATGCCGCGCTTCGTTTCAAGCCCGCCGAAAGGGAAAAAGGGACTGGAGGCAAGACTTCGGGGAAAAAGGGACAGGCGGTCTGGATCGTCGAAAATGACAAGCCCAAGCGCATCAGCATCTCTGCCGGCAGCAACGACGGAAACTTCACCGAGATCGCATCCGGCGAGCTCAGGGAGGGCCAGGAGGTCATCATCGAGGCCAATTCCAAGGAAAGATCGAAGGCTGCGTCCGGTCCGCCAAGGATGTTCTGAGATGCCTATCATAGACGTCAGCGAGCTCTGCAAGACATACCACGTCGGGGATATTGACCTGAAGGCGCTCTGCGGCATATCCCTGACCATTGAGAAGGGCGAGTTCGTTGCGGTGATGGGGCCTTCAGGCTCAGGGAAGTCGACCTTCATGAATATCCTCGGCTGCCTGGACAGACCGACGCAGGGGCAGTATGTCCTTGACGGCCAGCAGGTGAGCGGTCTTTCCCGGGATGAACTGGCCGGGATCAGGAACCAGAAGATCGGCTTCGTCTTTCAGGGCTTTAATCTTCTGCCGAGGACCTCTGCCCTGGAAAATGTTGAGCTGCCGATGCTCTACGCAGGGGTCAGCGCCTCTGACCGAAAGGAGAGGGCTGCTGAAGCGCTCAGGAGCGTGGGGCTCGAAGGCAAGGGGCAAAATCATCCTAACCAGCTTTCAGGAGGTCAGCAGCAGCGGGTGGCGATCGCGCGGGCGCTGGTCAATAACGCGCCGCTCATCCTGGCGGATGAGCCGACGGGCAACCTCGATACGAAGACGAGCAATGAGATCATGGAGCTTCTTGTCAGGCTCAATGACGATGCCGTCATCACGGTGATCCTGGTAACCCATGAAAATGACATAGCAGCCTTCAGCAGGCGGGTGATCCGTTTTGTGGATGGCGGGCTGGTCAGCGATATACGACAGGAGCAGAGACGATGATCAGTATACCCTCAACATTCAAGCTGTCCTTCAGGGCCCTCCGGGTGAACAAGATGAGGTCCTCTCTGACCATGCTCGGCATTATCATCGGGGTCGGGGCCGTTATTGCGATGCTGGCGGTCGGGACCGGGGCAAGCAGCAAGATAGCCGAGCAGATATCAAGCATGGGGAGCAATATGCTGATGGTCCTCTCGGGTGCATCCACCTCGGGCGGTGTGCGTATGGGCGCCGGAACGCAGTCGACGCTGACCATAGCTGATGCCGAAGCGATGCTGAAGGAATGTCCTGCGGTCGCTGATGTTGCCCCGACCCAGAATGGTGTTGCCCAGGTCGTCTACGGCCATCAGAACTGGTCTACCGGGGTTACCGGGACAGTGCCGGGCATGCTGAATGTCCGGGACTGGCCTGTCGCGTCCGGACGTGCCTTTACAACGCAGGATGTGCGGAGTGCGACCAAGGTCTGTCTGCTCGGACAGACCGTCGTTGACAACCTCTTCGGCAGCGAAGACCCGATCGGCAAGATCATACGGATCAAGAAGGTGCCGTTCACCGTCATCGGTGTCCTGGGGCCCAAGGGGCAGTCCCCGAACGGCCAGGACCAGGACGATACGATCTATGTGCCTCTGTCGACCGCCCAGAAGAAGCTTTTCGGGACGACCCTGCCCGGGATGGTCCGGATGATCATGGTGAAGGCGAAGACCTCCCAGGACCTCATCTCGGCAGAACGGCAGATCTCGGACCTGCTGCGGCAGCGGCATCATATCGGTCCGAAGCAGGAAAATGATTTTACGGTGAGAAACCTTACCCAGATCATGCAGACACAGGAGCAGTCCTCCAAGATCATGACGATGCTGCTGGCTGCGATCGCCTCGGTCTCGCTCCTTGTCGGCGGGATCGGGATCATGAATATCATGCTGGTCTCGGTGACCGAACGGACCCGTGAGATAGGCATCAGGATGGCGATCGGCGCGAAGACCTGGGATATACGTCTTCAGTTCATCATAGAGGCGCTTACCCTCTCGATGATCGGAGGAACTATCGGCATCATGCTCGGGCTGGGCGGATCGCGGCTGCTTTCGATGCTTGCGGGATGGCCGACGATCGTCTCTCCCCTGTCAGTGGTCCTTGCCTTCGGATTTTCAGGGATGATAGGGATCTTCTTCGGATATTATCCGGCATATAAGGCGTCGCTGCTCGATCCTATCGATGCGCTGCGCTATGAGTAGCCCGGGATGACATCGGGGGATCCTGCCTTATGAGAGCAGGACACGGGTCTTTTGTGGTCTTCTGCATGCTCCTGCTGATCGCTGCTACAGGCCGGGCCCCGGCTGCCGAGCTGAAACTGGCTGATGGATTGCGCCGGGCAACGGATTCCAGCAGGCTGTTAAAGATAGCCCTGCATGAAGAAGAGATATTCAACGCTGATGCCGCCATCGAAAAGGCGCGGATGCTGCCTGCGGTAAATGCCGGTTTTGGCGGCACGCTGCTCACGTCCCAGCCGGCAGCCATCTTCGGGCCGAATACGGTCCCGTTATCCCAGAAGGATTTTCTGGCCTACAGCCTGAGCATTCAGCAGACCCTGTATGATTTCAGGGGCAATGCCTCCCGGTACGAGGCAAGCCGGATCAGGGCAGATGCCAAAAGACTTGATACGGAAAGGCTCAGAAACCTTGTTGCCGTTGATTTCGCCCTGACCTATCTCGACCTGCTAGAGGCTCAAAAACTGATGACCGTGGCCGAGAAGGAGGTCGAGAGGCTCGGAGCCCACGGACGGGACGTCCGAACGCTGTATGAGGAGGGTGTGGTCACAAAAAATGATCTCCTGCAGGCCGAGGTGAGACTCTCTGACGCCCGCCAGAGGCTCCTTGGTGCCGCAAACCTCAGGTCTGTCCATGCCTCCCGTCTCAACAACCTGCTGAATAATCCCCTTGAAGAGCCGTTGCAGCCGGCTGAGGTCGATCTGACCTCCATGCCGGCCTTCGATATGCCGATCGGGCAGATCTGGCAGCTTGCCCTGGAGCAGAGGGCTGAACTCAGGATCCTTAAGGAGATCATGGCGGCGCTTGACCTTGAAGAGACGGCGCGGAGATCGGAATATTTCCCCCGGCTGTTCGTTAAGGGGGGATATGATTTTACGGAGAACCGCTATCAGGTGCATGAGGGAAACTGGTCAGTGACCCTCGGTCTGGGCATCAGTCTGTACAGCGGCGGGACCACCAGGGCGGAACTCCTCAAAATAGGGTCTCAGCGGGCAAGGCTTATCGGGCAGAGGGACAAACTTGTCGACGATATAAAGCTTGAGATAAAAAAATACCTGCTTGATTCAGTGACCGCCCGGGAGCGCATGAAGGTCACGGCTGGCGCTGTCGGGCAGGCAGAAGAGAATCTCAGGATAAACAGGTCCCGGTATGAAGAGGGCGTGGGCACGGCAACGGAGGTCCTGGATGCCGTGGCCCTGCTGAGTGCGGCCGAGACCAATTATTTCAAGTCCCTCTATGACGCGAAAAAGGCCGAGGCAGCGGTCCTGTATGCGGTAGGGCAGAATCTCCTGGAGGTATATAAATAGGTGAGGAAAACATGGATGAGATAAGACCGGAAGAAAAGACAGAACCCAATAACGGCAGGAGGAAGACGGTCGGATTGTCCCTGGTCATCCTGATAACGATAGCCGGACTTATCTCGGTATTTTTCTACCTCCGGTATAAGAGCACGCATATATCGACCGACGATGCCTTTATAGAAGGCAGGGTCCATACCATAGCATCGAAGGTCCCGGGTACGGTCAGGACGATCACCGTGGAGCATAACCAGATGGTCAGGAAAGGCGACCTGCTGATAGAGATCGACGATGCGGATCATCAGGCCCGGCTTTCAGAGGCCGTGTCCGGGCTTGAGACAGAAAGATCGAGGCTTGCCGAGGGCAGTTCCAGGGTCGAGGTCGCAAAAAAACAGATGTCCGAACTGCGGCATAGGGTGGAGGCGGCCCGTGCGAATCTTGACCTGCAGGAGGCAACGCTGAGGCAGGCGGAGGCGGACATGAAGAGGGCAGGGAACCTCCTGTCGAAAGAGGTGATCTCGAAGGAGCGGCATGAGAAGACGCGGACCGCCCATGATGTTGCGGCCGCACAGGTCAGGGCTGCCCGGGACCAGCTCAGGCAGGCGGAGTCATCTGTCGAGACCCAGGCATCGGTGATCAGGCAGTCGGAGTCATTCCTGCAGTCCCAGGCCTCGGTCATCAGGCAGCGGGAGGCCGGGAAAAGGTTGGCTGAGCTGCAGTCGGGATACACAAGGATCGTTGCCCCTGCGGACGGGTATATAACGAAGAAATCCGTCGAGGCAGGCAACCAGGTCCAGTCAGGCCAGCCGCTTATGGCCGTTGTCCCGCTGGATGACATCTGGATCATTGCCAATTACAAAGAGACGCAGCTCGAAAAGGTGAAACCGGGCCAGAAGGTGAAGATCTCGGTGGATATGCATCCGGGGGTGACCTTTGACGCCAGGGTCGACAGTATTATGGCCGGCACCGGTTCGGCCTTTTCCCTTTTCCCTTCAGAAAATGCCACGGGGAATTTTGTGAAGGTCGTCCAGAGGGTCCCGGTCAGGATGGTCTTCGAAAAGAACAGGGACCCCAAGTATATTCTCCGGATAGGCATGTCAGCCGAACCGACGATCATTATCGAGTAGGCTGCGAAGCTCATGATTGGGACAGATATCTTCCCGGCTGGAAGGAACGCGGGCAAGGCAGTTCTCTTCCTCTGCTTCTTTATCTTTTCTTCGTATCAGGACATTTCGGCCGGGAATGGATTGCCCGAAAAATACCGGCCCCTGAAAGTTTCAGAGGGGATCGCCCAGGACCCCGGCAGGGTCTCCTGGCATCCCGACAGCAACAGGCTCGCCTATGTTGCCGGGGCAGTGCATATATATGATATGCAGACCAAAGAGCAACGGACCGTGCATGTGGACAGTCCATATTATGCGGCCTGGGGAAAGGGAGATGACCTGTTCATCCTCTACCGGGAGGATGGCAGTAAAGCCTTATGCCGGGTCGATGGCCGGGGGCAGGGACTAAAAAAGATATCCCTTGCCATTGAACCTGATGCGGTATTTCCGGTTAAGGATGGCTCGCAACTGCTGCTGCTTTCAGTGAGAGTGTTTGCCCGGGCTTTATGGACGGATTATCATTACGGCCTCTACCTCTATGACCTGAGGACAGGTTCAACAAAGAAGATCCATGAAGCAACGAACAATCTTTCCCTCCGAAAACTGAGACCTGAGGACCTGAAAGGCCTGATACAGCCCTCGATGAACCCGTTTGATGCCACTGCCCTGGTCCTCGAATCTGTCAGGCCCCCGAATGCTCCATCCTACCTGAAGATAATGCATCTCGATTATATTACGGGCAAGGCTGAGGCAGTCGGTCGCCTGAACAGCAAGAGCCTTTCTGTGCCTTTCAGCAGCTCACCTGACGGCAGGAGGTTTGCTTTTACGGACGAGAGCGGCCGCCTTAAGATATACGATCACAACGGCGGGGTGTCGGACAGCGGCTTTGATATACAGGGCCGGCTGCCCGCATGGAACCCCGCAGGCAGCCAGATATATTTCGGGGGATATGTTGTCGGAAGCAGCGCCGGCGGAGAACCGGAGTTATTGCTTCCGGGAGGGGCTGCGAGCCTTGCAGTCTGGTCGCCTGACGGCAGGAAAATGGCGCTTGTCACCGGAGACGGGCTTTGGCTGCTTGATAATTTCATACCGTCGTTCCTCCCTCCGGACAGGGTTCCTGACAGGTCTCTGTCAGATAAGATAGTTCTCTTAAAGGAGCTTCTCGCTGAAGGCCTTATTACAGACCGTGACTATAGGGAGAGATATGAAAAACTCGTAAAGGGGAGAAGGGGGCCATAATGTTACGCCTGTATGTTTCGCTGATGGTGTTCTGCTCATTATATCTATCCGGCGTATGCGGCATCTCTTTCGCCAGCGCAGAAGACGTATGTCTCGGATGCCATGAAAAGAAGACCCCCGGGATTGTGAACCACTGGAAAGAGAGCGCCCACTTTAAGAAACAGGTGGGTTGTGCAGACTGCCACGGCAGCGATATCGAGGCCGGTCATAAGCGGGAGGCGGTGGTAGACGCCGCAAAGTGCGGGACCTGCCACAAAAAGACTTTTGACGAGCACAGCCTGAGCAGGCATTCCAAAGGGCTCAGGACAGGGCAGGGTTGCACCCGGAACATGGCAGCCACTGACGAGCAGAAGAAAAGCTGTTCCTTCTGCCATGCCCCCGGTTCGACAAAGCCCTTTGATGAAACGGAATGCGCCATGTTCCTCGCCCAGAGCAAAGACATGCAGGCGCATGGCTGCAGTTCCTGCCACAGGGTGGAGGACCGGTGCGACACCTGTCATACAAAGCACGGCACTGATCTTTCCCTGGCAAGGATGCCGGGAACCTGCGGGACCTGTCATATGGGGCCTGACCACGCGCAGTATGAAATGTGGGACGCATCTTCCCACGGTGTTATATTTCGCGCACGGGGCGAAAAGGACGGACCGTCCTGTGTGACCTGCCATATGAACAGAGGCTCGCATAATGTCAGCAGGGGGATCGCCACAGGCCTCCCGGAGGCCCTGCCTGAGATGAAGAAACAGGAGAGGGACTATATGGTGAGCATCTGCTCGGGCTGTCATACCTCCGGGTTTTCGGCCCGGAACCTTGCCGGGGCCGACAACATAGAACAGCAGAGCAGAAAGATCGTCGAAGAGGCCAGGGTCCTGGTGGAGGAACTCTACCGGGAAGATCTCCTGTTTCCCCCGCCGTCGGAAAGGCCAAGCCACCCGCTCTTCGGGAAGAAATTCGTTATTGGGCCGCATATGTTGTATGAGAACCTCTCGCTTTCCGAAAGCCTTTTTTTCAGGATGAAGCAGTTCTATTACATGAACACGGTCAAAGGGGCTTTTCACCAGAACCCTGACTATACCCACTGGTACGGCAATGCGCCCCTGAAACTGGCCCTGTCAGAACTGAAAAGCGAAGCCGCTTCACTGCGGCGGGCCAGGAACCTGAAAGACCGGCTCGACAACCTGCTCCTTGCGCCGGAGTCCCCCAGGGATGACACAGGCGATGTACGGAAGGCCTTGCGAGAGCTCAGGGAGCGGATGCTAAGGGGAGCTATCTCCGGGAAAGAATACGACGACCTCAAAAAGAAGGCCCTGGACGAAAAAGGGTTGTAGATGCAGGGCGAGACTGATACAGCCGGCAGTATGAGCAAGTGGATTGTGGCCCTGACCGTGATGCTCCCGACGCTCATCGAGATCGTGGACACCTCGGTCGTGAACGTCTCGCTCGACAGCATCAGGGGGAGCCTCTCGGCCGGCATCGACGAGTCCACCTGGACCATTACCTCATACCTCGTCTCAAATGCGATCATCATCCCGATGACCGGCTGGCTCAGCAGGGTCTTTGGCAGGAAGCGGTACCTCATCTTTTCGATCATGCTCTTCACCTTCAGTTCCTTTCTCTGCGGCATATCCTGGAACCTTCAGAGCCTGGTCTTCTTCAGGATACTCCAGGGCATGGGCGGCGGTGCGCTCCAGCCCATATCCCAGTCGATCCTGCTTGAGACCTTTCCGCGAAAGCAGCACGGCATGGCGATGGCCATCTTTGGTGTTGGCATCATGTTCGGTCCGATCATCGGGCCCCTGCTGGGCGGCTGGATAACCGACAATTGGTCCTGGCACTGGATCTTCTTCATCAACATCCCGATCGGGGTACTCTCCGTCCTTATGGCGATGCTCTTTATCGTGGACCCTCCCTACATGAAACGGATGAGCATGAAGATAGACTACTGGGGGCTTGCCCTGCTGGCGCTCGGTCTTGGCTGCCTGCAGATCGTCCTGGACAAGGGGCAGATGGAAGACTGGTTCTCCTCGAACTTCATCACGACCATGACCCTGATATCCGTGGTCTCCCTGGCCCTGTTCCTGTATGTCGAGAGCGTCGTCGAGCACCCGATCATGAACCTCAAGACCTTCAAGAATATCTCCTTCAGCACGGGAAATATCGTCATGTTCTTTGCCTTTTTCAACCTCTTCGGCAGCATCGTCCTGCTGCCTGTTTATCTGCAGACCCTTATGGGCTATACCTCGACGCTCTCGGGGATGGTGCTCGGTCCGGGCGGGATCGCCACGCTCATCGCGATGCCCGTGGCAGGAAGGCTGATCACAAAGATGAACCCCAAGGCCCTGCTTGGCTTCGGCATTGTGGTGTCGGCATACTCCACGTATCTTATGTCCCAGTTCAGCCTGCAGGCGGACTTTAATACGGTCATATGGCCGAGGATAGTCCTGGGTATCGGCATGGGTTTTCTCTTTATCCCTCTGACGACCCTGACCATGTCGAGCATCCGGAAAGAGGATATGGGTAATGCCTCGGCGATCTATAATCTTTTGAGGAACCTTGGCGGAAGTTTCGGGGTTGCCTTCGTCACCACGATGATCGCCCGGCGGGCCCAGTTCCATCAGGTCAGACTTGCCGACCACCTGACCCCTTTTGACCGGAGCTTCCAGTCAGCCTCCCAGGGCGCGGCACAGTATCTGCAGCTTCAGGGGATGGACAGCGTCTCTGCGGGTCAGGGCGGGCTCGGGGCCCTGTACGGTCAGATGATAAAACAGGCGGCGATGCTTTCGTTCAATGACGCCTTCCATCTGCTGAGCGTTTTTATGATCTGTATCCTTCCCCTGGTGCTCCTGATGAGGGCCGGGAAGGGTGAGGCCCCGGCCGGTATGCACTGAGCCCTGCCGGCTGCCCCTGAAACGATCGATCCCGGGACTCATACAGCCCCGGGATCGATCGTTCTAACTATGTGCGGGCGAAACGCCCTTCGGTGAGAGGACTACGCCTACAGGGGCTCCCAGTATTTCACCGGCATGTCCTTGGCGAGCTTAATGGCCCCGTCCGAGCCTGCAAACAGGGGGTCCTGCACACAGGTCACGTTGCAGGGCCCGTATTCCTTCAGCGCATCCTGCAGGTATTCCTTGATGCCCCTGATGAGGCTGCCGCCGCCGGCCAGGACGATGTTGTTCTTTATCTTGACCTGGAATTCCGGATCGAACCGCGCGATCATCTCGATCGTTGTCTCGGTCAGGGCAGGCAGGATGCTTTCACAGGCCCGCTTTATCTCATTTTTGATATCATGCATGACCGGCTTGCCGGCAACAGGTATCTCGACCCGGATGTCCTCGTCGAGGTCCCTGACAAAGCTGTACTGCTCCTTGAACTGGCGGACCATGTTCTTGTTGAACCGGGAGCCAGGATATTTTTCGATCAGATAGCTGTAGAGCTGGTCGTCGATATAGTCACCCGCGGTCAGGATCGTCTTCTGGTCATCCTCCGACGGGATGGTGCCGTGCATGATGCAGAAGTCGGTCGTGCCTGCCCCGATGTCTATCACGAGTGAATTATTCAGCAGGTTCATGCCATAGGCCACGGCAAAGGGTTCTGTAACGACCATCAGGGAATGGACGAAGTCTGTCACGGCCTTCCTGATGGCGAGCTTATTGACCTTGAGCGTATCGGCAGGCACCCCGACCACCGCGAATATCTTCTGATCGGGTGCGGGCTCTGCCAGTTCGATGAGATACTTTATGATATCCTTGACCGCCTCTTCGTTCCTGCTGATGCCCTCCTTGATGACCCCGTGCTCAAGGGGCCGGCAGAGGTCCAGGGAAAGCCTGTTCTGAAGGGCCTCGGCGCCGAAGAGGACCGGCTTGCCAACGACCTGTGCCGCGATGAAGTCCTTCGGCCATCCAACATAGCTTTCGATCCACTGGCGCGTACCGTTGCTGGCGGATATGGAACTCCGTGAGGTGCCGAGGTCTATCCCTGCGTAAAGGATATTCTCATTTTTCTGTATGTCGTCTTGCTTCATGGGTCACGTCTCCTTTATTGAGATATTCTAAGATTCCTAATTCCAGATAACGGGCGATGTTCTCCCTGTGGGATTCAGTATTAAGCTGGACCTCCTCTTCCTTGCTGCTGAGGCAGGATACCTCAGCCAGAACAGAGGGGACATCCACCCCGAGCAGAACGACAAAGGGGGCGCGCTTGACCCCGAAGTTATATGCGGTGCCGGTCTCCTTCCTCATATTCATGAAGAGCTTCTTTTGTATGGAGGCGGCAAATTCCTTCGACTCCTGGAGCTTCATCGTATCGCCGATCTTCCCGATGATCTCTCTGAAATCGCTGTTGCCGTAGCTTGATTCTGCATTCTCCTGCTCTGCCAGCTTCAGTATCTTGGGGTCCGACGAAGGCCCGAAATAATAGGTCTCGATGATATTGATCGGCCGGGACGGCAGGTAGTTGAGGTGTATCGAGAGGAAGAGGTCGGCCTTGCTGGCCTTGGCCATCTCGACCCTCCGGTTAAGCGGCACGGTAACGTCAGAGTCGCGGGTCAGCACGATATTGTAATTGCCGTATTTCTTCAGCCGGTCCCTGAGCCGTTTGGCAATATCAAGGGCGATGTCCTTTTCTTTGGTCCCCATCTCACCCTTGGTGCCGGTGTCGTTGCCGCCATGCCCCGGGTCGATCATGATCGTTCTGACACCGAGGCCGAATATCCTGCTGATCGGCATGCCGGGTGAACTGATAAAGGACTTGTAATTGGACGGACCCTCCTCCGAGACCCCGCCGGCTGACGGCTGGTAGGCCTTCTGGAACGTGTTTGCCGTTATCTGGCTGCGCTGCTGCATGGGCGTCGGGACAAAGCTTTCCTGGAACATGAGGATCATCAGGGATATGAGGAAGGGCAGCATGAGCCTCTTCGCAGAATAAAAGCGCGTCTTGTAGATGACCGCAGGACCCTTCCCGACGATCCTGAGGTTTTCCTCATAGACACCGCGCAGGATATCTTTCCTGACCCGCTGCTCCTTATTCCATGGAAAAAAGCGTTTCATAGTGAATAGTTACAATGTAACAGTTTACTGAGAAAAATTCAAATGTCAGCAGGTCCGCATATTGTGTATACTATCAGTTCCCTTTGTCATAACCGGCAATCTGTGGTATCTTGTTGTTGTCTGTACCGGAGGTTAGAATATGAAAATACTGCTGGCGGTGGACGGGTCAGAATACTCCGAGGAGGCTGCCAGAGCGCTGACCTGCATGGATCTGACCGAGCAGGACGAGATCATGCTCGTCCATGTGGTCAGTTGGGTGCCGTTCCAGTATGACGCTGCGTCCTACTATGAAAATCTGAAGCAGATCAAGCAGGACGTGGCCCCGAGGATCATCGACTCGGCCCTCAGGCTGCTCACCCCGGTAAAGGCCAGGATCAGTACTGCGATCATCGACGGTTCGCCTGACCGGTATATCGCGGAGACTGCGGCTGAGGCCGGCATGGACCTTATTGTCATGGGCGCGCGGGGGGTCAAGGGCATGAAGTCCGTCCTTATCGGCAGTGTCACCAAGGCGGTGGCCCTTCATGCCTCAAAACCGGTGCTGGTCATCAAGCCCGGATTCTGCGGCCGGGCAGCCGGCGGGAAGATGCGGGTGATCCTGGCGGTCGACGGGTCTGAATCATCGGAGCAGGCGGCAATGATGCTTGCCGCAATGCCGCTCGGTAATGCCGTCGAGATAACCATATTCAATGCCATCTGGTCTGACTTCTCCGATATCCCGGAGCGGTTCGTTGCCGAGATAAACGACCGGGTCAAGGACGTCATCGCCGAAAACAGGACCCAGGAGTTCAAGGACTCCGAGCAGGTCCTTGAAAAGGCCCAACAATTTCTCAGGGACAGGTTCAGCAGCATTTCCCTGGTCTCCCGGGTCGGCGACCCTTCGCAGGAAATAATGAAGATCGCAGAGGTCAGGGACGCCAGCATGATCGTGGCAGGCTGCCGGGGGCTCAGGGGCATACCCGGCATGATGGGCAGCGTCTCGAGGAATATCCTGACCCATGCCGGCTGTTCCGTCCTCATCGGAAGGACCTGCACCGGATAGTCAGTTCTGCGGCGGGCATCGAAGCAGCCAAGGCATTGACCAAAATTTTGAATTAAACTCAAAGCAAATAAAGGAGGATATGGACGTATATGGCAAATGAACCGAACAAGGTGATCTACTCCATGATCGGAGTGAGTAAATATCATGACAAGAAACAGGTACTGAAGGACATTTATCTGTCTTATTTTTATGGCGCAAAGATCGGTGTGCTCGGACTTAACGGCTCAGGGAAAAGCTCCCTCCTGCGCATCCTTGCGGGGGTCGACAAGGAGTTTGTCGGCCAGACCGTGCTTTCTCCGGGGCATACGGTCGGGTTCCTGGAGCAGGAACCGCTGCTGGACGAGACAAAGACCGTTAAGCAGAT
Source organism: Nitrospirota bacterium (assembly GCA_004321925.1). Lineage (GTDB taxonomy): Bacteria > Nitrospirota > Thermodesulfovibrionia > Thermodesulfovibrionales > UBA6898 > PALSA-1316. Next base: position 21,459 of record SCQH01000061.1, read on the forward strand.
CGTCGAGCAGGGCGTCCAGGAGACGGTTGATCTCATCAACGAGTTCAACAAGATCAACGAGAAGTTCGGCGAACCCATGTCCGACGACGAGATGGCGGCCCTCTGCGACAGGCAGGGGCAGGTGCAGGAGAAGCTCGACAACCTCAATGCCTGGGACCTTGATTCCCGCCTTGAGATGGCGATGGACGCACTGAGATGTCCTCCGGGAGATACGCCGGTCAATGTCCTTTCAGGGGGAGAAAAAAGAAGGGTGGCCCTCTGCAGGCTCCTGCTTCAGAAGCCGGACATCCTGCTGCTGGACGAACCGACGAACCATCTCGACGCAGAGACGGTCGCGTGGCTTGAGCATCATCTGCAGCGTTACGAAGGCACCATCATCGCGGTCACCCATGACCGCTATTTCCTGGACAATGTGGCAGGCTGGATACTTGAACTCGACCGGGGGCAGGGCATTCCCTGGCAGGGGAACTACTCCTCCTGGCTCGACCAGAAGCAGACACGCCTGAAACAGGAGGAGAAGACCGAGAGCGAGCGCCAGAAGACGCTCCAGAAGGAACTGGAGTGGATCAGGATGTCGCCGAAGGGCAGACATGCCAAATCGAAGGCCCGTATAACATCCTATGAGAACCTGCTCTCCCAGAACAAGGAGAAGCTGGCGAAGGAGCTTGAGATCTACATCCCCCCGGGTCCCCGGCTCGGCTCGATCGTCATCGAGGCTGACAACATAACAAAGGCATACGGGGAGAATGTCCTGGTCGAGGGGATGACCTTTACGCTCCCTCCCGGCGGGATCATCGGGGTGATCGGCCCCAACGGAGCCGGCAAGACGACCCTGTTTCGGATGATCACGGGCCAGGAGAAACCCGACTCCGGCACGATCAGGGTGGGCGAGACCGTGAAGCTGGCCTATGTGGACCAGTCGCGGGATGCGCTGGACCCCGACAAGACCGTATGGGAGGTCATCTCCGGCGGGGATGACTCGATCCAGATAGGCTCACGGGCGGTCAATTCCCGCGCCTATGTCGGCCGGTTCAATTTCTCGGGCCAGGACCAGCAGAAAAAAGTGACCATGCTCTCCGGGGGCGAGCGCAACAGGGTCCATCTTGCGCGGATGCTGAAAGAGTCGGCAAACGTGCTGCTGCTGGACGAGCCGACGAACGACCTCGACGTCAATACGATGCGGGCGCTTGAAGAGGGGCTCGAAAACTTCGCCGGCTGTGCCGTTATCATAAGCCACGACCGCTGGTTCCTCGACCGGATAGCGACCCATATCCTGGCCTTTGAGGGCGACAGCAAAGTGGTCTGGTTCGACGGGAACTATTCGGAATACGAGGCTGACCGGCATGCCCGGCTCGGCGCTGCCGCTGACCAGCCGCACCGTATCAAATACCGCCATCTGACAAGAGAATAACGAAGAAGTTTGAAACAAAAGAAAAGACGAAAATAATAAGGAGAATTACCCATGGCTATGAACGTTGAGATCAAGAATAACAAGCTGTACATCGAGATCGACCTGGAGACCCCGACCCCGTCGGCATCAGGCAAAACACTCGTGGTCGCAAGCACGAGGGGAAATGCCGTCACCACGGCGAAAGTAAATGACAAATTTGTCACTATCGGCCTGAACGCCTATATCAAACCGTAAAAAGAAGTTTGATGTTAGAAATAAGGGAAAGTAACTTATTCGTTTTCTGACCGGAGCAGTTCGAGGAGTTCGATCCTTTTTTTGTACTTGACCTTGATGTCTTCAGGGACCGCCGCCATGAAGAGCTTCGACGCTGTGATGATATGCGGCACAGTCAGTGAATCCCTGAACATGGCGTTCCCTGAGGGCAGGAAGGCCAGCATGATGATCAGGACGACCATGGTGATCAGCACACCCTTGAGGAGACCTGCTGCCCCGCCGAGGAGCCTGTTGGCCCAACTCAGGCCGGCGAGTTTCAGGACCCTGGTGGCCAGCCTGCCGAGCAGGAAAGAGACGATGATGCAGAGGATGAAGATCGACAAAAAGCCTATGATCCGGGCGGTGCCCTGGTTGATGTCCGGCAGCAGGCCGGCTATCTTCAGGTAGTAGCGCGTCGAAAGGATATAGCCCGCAATAAGGCCTCCGAGGCCGAAGACCTGGACGACCAGCCCCTTCCATAATCCCAGGGCAATAGTAATGCCGATGATGGTCAGGACAAACAGATCAAAGAGGCTGATGTCAGGCAGTCCCATGTGCCGTTATATCTCGAAGATGATAGGCAGGATCATCGGCATGCGTTCCATGGTGTTCCTCAGATACTTCTTCAGCACGCTCCGGATCTTTGCCGTAAGCAACGCCCTGTCGGCGATCACCTCGCTGTCAAGCTGCCGTATCGTGGTGTAGACGATCTCACGCGCCTCATTGATGATGTCTTGTGAGGCGTCCTCAAAGACGAAGCCCCTGGATATGATGTCAGGCCCTGATATGACGGCGCCGGTCAGCTTTTCTATCCCGATGAGGATGATCACGATCCCGTCATGGGCAAGCCGCCTCCTGTCCCTGAGCACCATGTCGCCGACATCGCCGACCCCTTTGCCGTCCACATAGACCCTGCCGGTGGTCACCTTGCCGTTCTTGGCGGCCGTGCCGCCTGAGATCTCGAGGACCTCGCCGTTTTCGAGCAGGAAGATGTTGGCCTTGTCAATGCCCGTCTTTTCGGCAAGTCTGGCGTGGTAGACCTTGTGGCGGTACTCCCCGTGGATCGGCATGAAATAGGTCGGCTTGACGAGGTTCAGCATCAGCTTGAGCTCTTCCTTCGAGGCATGGCCCGAGACATGGATCTCGGATACCTTCTCGTAGATGACGTCCGCCCCGCGTCTGAAGAGGTGGTTGATGATCCTGCCGATCGACCGCTCGTTGCCGGGGATCATCTTGGCAGAGAGGATGATGACATCGCCTTCCTTCACCTTGATCTGCTTATGCTCGTCGGTCGCTATCCTTGAGAGCACGCTCATCGGCTCGCCCTGGCTGCCGGTGGTGATGAGGACGACCTGATGGTCCTCCAGCCGCCTGAGGTCTTCGAGCCTGAGCCAGGTGTCTTCGGGTATCCGCAGGTATCCGAGGTCGAGGGCGATCTGGGTGTTCGAGATAAGGCTCTTGCCGGAGAGGATGATCTTTCTTCCGAACATGGCTGCAACATCGATCACCTGCTGGATGCGGTGTATGTTCGAGGCAAAGGTGGCGATGATGATCCTGCCCTTTGTCTTTGCGAAGATCTCCTCGAAGGACCGCCGGACCTCCTTTTCGGAAAAGGTGAAGCCGCCCTTTTCGGCGTTGGTGCTGTCCGACATCAGGAGTATCGTACCGTTCTCTCCGTACTCGGAGAATTTATGGAAGTCCATGAGCTGGCCGTCGACCGGGGTCGGATCGAGCTTGAAATCCCCGGTATGGATGATCAGTCCCTCAGGGGTCTTTATGCCGAAGGCCACGCCGTCGACGATGCTGTGCGTCACCCTGATGAACTCCACCTCAAAGACGCCGACGGTGATGACCCCCCGGGGTTTTACCGAGATGAGCTCTGTCTTTTCGAGGTGATGCTCCTTCAGCTTCTCCCTGACGAGCCCGAGGGTAAGCGGGGTGCCGTATACGGGTACGTCACCAAGCTCTTTCAGCAGGAAGGGAAGGGCGCCGGTATGGTCCTCGTGACCGTGGGTGAGGAAAATGCCCCTGACCTTTTCCCTGTTTTCGAGGACATAGGTGAAATCGGGGATGACGAAATCGATGCCGAGCATGTCTTCTTCGGGGAACATGAGGCCGGCGTCTACGATGATCAGGTCATTGCCGTACTCAAAGACGGTCATGTTGAGGCCGATCTCCTCAACCCCGCCGAGTGGTATGACCGATAAGGAGTTCTCCATGATCAGGCTGTCGTCATCTGATGATCATCTCAAGCAGGGCCTTCTGGGCATGCAGCCTGTTTTCGGCCTGGTCGAAGACAGCGCTTTGAGGGCTGTCGATGACGTCATCGGTGATCTCCTCCCCGCGGTGGGCAGGCAGGCAGTGAAGTACGGTTGCGTCCTTCTTTGCGCAGGCCAGGAGCTCTTTGTTTATCTGGTATCCCCTGAACTTGTTCTTCTTGGAATCCGCCTGCCCTTCCTGTCCCATGCTCACCCAGACATCGGTATAGATGACATCCGCCATCCCAGCCGCCTCTTTGGGGTCCCGCAGGACGACGATCTCGCTTTGGGAGCCTGCGTGTGCAGCGGCAAGGATGTCGGCATCCGGCTCGAACCCTTCGGGGCAGGCGATGGTGAGGTGAAATTCCATGCATGCGGCAGCCTCGATCAACGAGTTGCAGACGTTGTTCCCATCGCCGATAAAGGCGACCTTAAGCCCCCTGGTCCGTCCTTTTCTCTCCTGCATGGTCATGATATCGGCGAGGGCCTGGCAGGGGTGATGCAGGTCGCTCAGCCCGTTGACGACAGGGATGGAGGCTGCCCTGGCAAATTCAGTTACCCGCTCATGAGACGAGGTCCTGATGACGATGCCGCCGAGGTACCGCGACAGGGTCATGGCCGTATCGGCAATGGTCTCTCCCCGTCCGAGCTGAAGTTCCTGGGGGCTCATCCAGACCGCCTGACCGCCGAGCTGATATATGCCGACCTCGAACGAGACCCTCGTGCGGGTCGAGGGCTTTTCAAAGAGCAGTCCGATGCTCCTGCCGATCAGGGGACAGGCCGAGCCGTCAACGCCTCCCTTCAGGTCGATCGCCCTGCTGATGATGCGGCTGATCTCTTTTTGGGATAAGTCTCTTAATGTCAATAGGTCTTTATTCATCAGGTCTCCTACGAGAGATTGTCAAAGATCTGTTCGAGTATCTCTGCGAGGTGGTCGATCTCTTTTTCTGTCACGATCAGCGGGGGCAGGAACCGCAACACATTCCCCGAGGTGCAGTTGATCAGGACCCCCCGGTCCATGCAGGTCTTGACGATCGGCGCACCGTCCCGGGTCAGCTCCATGCCGACGAGCAGACCCATATTGCGGACATCGGCGATAAGGCTCGGGAATTCCTTCTTGAGGTCCTCGAGCTTGCTCCTGAAGTATTTACCCATCCGCCGGCACTGGTCAAGGATGAAGCCGTCCTCAAGGATGAGGTCCAGCGTGGCGATCGCCGCGGCACAGACCAGCGGGTTGCCGCCGAAGGTGGCTGCATGGGACCCCGGCTGAAAGCCTGCCGCGATCTTATCGGTCGTGAGCATCGCCCCGATCGGCACGCCGCCGCCGAGCCCCTTTGCGAGCGTCATGATATCGGGGGTCGTGGCGTAATGTTCATAGGCAAATAATTTCCCTGTCCTGCCGATGCCGGTCTGGACCTCGTCAAAGATGAGGAGCACCCCGTGCTTGTCGCAGAGCCTTCTTACCTCGCTCAGGTAGTCGGGGTCAGGCAATCTCACCCCGCCTTCGCCCTGGATAGGTTCGAGGAGCACGGCGCAGGTCTCCTTGGTGAGCGCGCCTTCGAGCGCATCGATATCGTTGAAGGCGACATGTTTGAAACCCGGGACAAGAGGCTCAAAGCCCTTATGGAACTTCTCCTGGCCCGTGGCCGAAAGGGATGCATAGGTCCGGCCATGGAACGAATTGATGGCAGAGACGACCTCGAACCGGTGCTGATTGAGCACCTCATGGTAATATCTCCGGGCCAGCTTGATCGCTGCCTCGTTCGCCTCGGTGCCTGAGTTGCAGAAGAAGACCTTATCCGCAAAGGAGTTATCGACAAGGAGCTTGGCCAGCTTGATCTGTGGTTCTATATGATAAAGATTTGAGGTATGGATCAGCCGCTGCGCCTGCTTCTGTATGGCGATCACGACCTTGGGGTGGCAATGGCCAAGCACATTGACCGCTATGCCGCCGACAAAGTCGTGAAATTCCTTGCCGTCCGAACTCCAAACCTTCATGCCCCGGCCCTTTCTCAGCACGAGCGGGAACCGGTTATAGGTCTGAAGCAGGTAGTGCGCGGAATCCTCTAAAAGCTTCCTGTTTTCCATCATACATAATAACTAAAATTCGTAGATAAATCAAACAGATAGCCTTTGACAAAAATCATAACCTGATGCTAGAATGAAGAATGAAGATAGCTGTTACCGGAAAGGGAGGCGTCGGGAAGACCACGCTCTCCTCAGTCTTAAGCCACCTCTACGCCGCCGAGGGCAGAAAGGTGATAGCCGTGGATGCCGACCCTGATGCGAACCTGGCCTCTGCGCTGGGTGTGCCGCGCGAGGTTGCAGCAAAGATTCGGCCTATTGCCGACATGGGTGAGCTCATCGAAGAGCGCATGGGCACAAAGCCCGGCACCATGGGCGGCGTTTTCAAGCTCAATCCCAAGGTCGAGGACCTGCCTGAGGAGATCGGGCTCAAGTTCAGCGGCATGACGCTCATGATCATGGGCAAGTCAAAGGCCGCCTCCTCCGGCTGCTACTGCCCTGAAAATGTGCTGCTTCGCAGGCTGTTGCGCCATCTCGTTGTTGAGCGGGACGAAGTAGTTATCGTGGATATGGAGGCCGGCATAGAGCATTTCACCCGCGGCACCGCAGATTCCGTCGATGCCTTCATCGTTGTGGTGGAACCGGGACAGCGGAGCATGCAGACCGCAGGCGTGGTGCAGGAGATGGCAAAAGGCCTCGGCGTCAAGAATGTCTTTGTTGTCGCCAATAAGGTGCGGGGTGAAGAAGACCTCGCCTTTATAAAAAAGAACCTCGGTGCCATGCAGTTGGCCGGCCATATTTCCTTCAATAACGACGTGATGGAGGCGGATATCAACGGCGCCGCACCCTACGGCCATTCCCCAAAGACGGTCGAAGAGATCCGCGGCATCAAGGCAGTGATCGAAAAAACCCTGAATGTCTGATACGGGGCAGGATAAGGCAGCCCTTCGCAAAGAGATCCTCCAGAGACGCAACAACATCCCCCTTGTCGTACGCAAAGCAAAGAACAGGTCGATCCAGTATAACCTCGAAACCCTCGACGAAGTAGTACATGCCGGGACTATCCTGCTGTTTGCCTCGTTCAGGTCCGAAGTGGATATGCATTCTATGATCGCTAAGGCCCTCTTCGCCGGCAAGCGGGTCATCCTCCCGAAGGTCGATATCGGCACCCGGTCGCTCCTGCTTCTGGAGATCAAAAGCCCCGACGACCTCGTCCCCGGTTACATGGGCATCCCGGAGCCGGTTCTCCACCCTCATAAAGAAGGGGAGCCCGGGTCCGCTGAAGATGGATCCTCCGTGGAAAGGTCTGTTGACATCAATGCGGTTGACGCGGTCGTCATCCCCGGCGCCTGCTATGATGAGGAAGGCAACAGGATAGGTTATGGCGGAGGCTACTACGACCGCCTTCTTTCCGGACTTCAAAAAGCCATCCCGATCATCGCGCCTGCCTACGAAGAACAGCTCGTGGATTCTATTCCCGCGGAGCCTCACGATATGAAAGTGAGCATCATCGTCACCGACCGGCGGGTGATATACTGCCAGACAGAGACGGATGCTCTTTGAGCCATCCTCCCCCTCGGGTCGGACCGGTCTACACCCTGAAGCTGAAGAATTTTCCGGACCTGATAACAGAGGCAGAATGAGCCGGGTCCAGCGGAGGGGAGTTGAGGATATGGGGCTGAGAACATATATTCTGCTCCTGGTTGTTTTGACAGGACTGCTTATACCCTCGTATGGTTTTGCGGGTGCTGTCGAGGATGGGGAAGCCGCCCTAGAGAAGGGTGATCACAAGGCTGCCTATGATATATTTCTCAAAGCGGCCGAAGGCGGGAATGCCTGGGCCCAGGCCCATCTCGGCCAGATGTATGGGGAAGGGCAGGGTGTCAAACAGGACCATGCCGCATCCGCCAAATGGTACCGCTATGCCGCTGATCAGGACAACGAAATAGCCCTGAACAATCTTGCCGTCCTGTATGCGACCGGCCAGGGGGTAAAGCAGGATCTCAAAGAGGCGCTGAGATTGTATCTCCGTTCAGCGAAGAAAGGCTATGTGATCGCGCAGAACAATGTCGGTGCGGTCTATGAGAACGGGCAGGGGGTCGAGAAGGATTATCAGGAGGCCCTCACCTGGTACAGACGAGCTGCCGAGCAGGGGCACTCGGTATCACAGAATAATATCGGCAGCATGTATGAGCATGGCCGTGGGGTCGGTCAGGACTTTGAAGAGGCAATGAAATGGTACATCCTGGCCGCCGGGCAGGGCAATGCCCAGGCCCAGTTCAATCTCGGCATGATGTACGCAGAAGGCAACGGTGTCCCCAAAGATCTGAAGGAGGCGGCCGGATGGTACCGGCTTGCCGCAGATCAGAAATATGCGCAGGCGGCCTTTAATCTGGCGGTCTTTTATTCCGACGGCACAGGGGTTGTGAAAGACCTGAAGGAGGCCCAACGTCTATACCGGCTGTCCGCCGACCTCAAATATGCCCCTGCCCAGTACAACCTCGGCATGATGTATCTGAACGGCACGGGGGTCAGGCAGGATTTCAAAGAAGCCTTAAAGTGGTTCAAACCGGCCGCTGACCAGGGCTACCAGCCCGCCCAGCACAACCTAGGGACCATGCATCTCAACGGTGACGGCGTCCCCCGGGACTATAAAGAGGCCGCAAAATGGTATCGTCTTGCCGCAGAAAGCGGAGATGCCGAGGCCCAGTGCACGCTTGCCGAGCTCTATGCCCGGGGCCTGGGAGTCAGAAAAGACCGGAAGGAGGCGTCCCGGCTCGCAAAAGAGGGATATGCTGCCAAAGGGGGTAATTGCAGGCAGGTGATCGATACCTATCATCTGGCGAAGTAGAAAGAGGATAATAACGACTTATTTAGTATTGTATAACTTCTGACGTGCTATCATTAGTGTCCGGTTAAGAATTGAATAAATTCAACTGGTTTTGATTTTCGAGCATGATTGAGCGTTCTCCGGTAGTCTGAAATGCTTGTTGCAAAGGCATTTTTTTGCGAAAAGAGTAACCGAGAGAATCTGTAGCAACGTATAAAGAGATGCATCGAGGTTGAGTTTTTTCTTGATGATGGCGATGAGCACATACACGGAGACTGCGGTCCAGATTTGGGTCTTCACGGCGTTTTCCGATGTACCATAGAATCGTTTGATGCGAAGATGCTGCTTGATCCATTTGAAGAACAGCTCGATCTGCCATCGGCTTTTGTAGAGAGCAGCGATTGTGAGTGCTGGCAAGGTAGTATTGTTGGTTAGAAAAATCAGCGTCTTGTCTCTGTCGGTGTCTTTGAAGCGGATACGACGCAAATGCTCGGGGTAATGACAATGACTGTAGTAACCGTTCAACATGATGCTCTGGTCGCAGATAATGCCAGAGGACCGGTCGACTGGGGCAGAGTATACGCGCCTTGCGTTGAGGTTCGACTTTGTGCGGGTCACGAAGAAACTGCCCGCCGTGTGCAAAGCATAGAGGCGAGCGAAGTCCGTGTATGCCCGGTCCATAATGTAGAACGCTCCAGGTTCCGGGATAAGCATGTCGAGCATATTGATGTCGTGCCACTTGCCGTCTGTAATATGAATGAAGCTGGGTATTGCACCTCTGAGATCCAGAAGTGTATGAACTTTGACTGCTGCCTTGGCCTCGCGGAACGGAGCCCATGGAAATACAGAAAGACAAAGGTCGATAGTCGTGGAGTCCAGTGCGTAAGCCGTATTGGAGAGGTCGAGTCCGAGATCCTCGTCGGCATAGAGCCCTCTTGCTTGGGCAATCAGTTTCTGTGCAAAATCGGCATAGATGCGCCAGTCGCGGGATTCGTTTGCGTCGGCCAGAGTCGAGCGAGAAATCGCTCCGCTGATGCCCATATGGTAGAGCTTCGACGCCTGAGCCGACAGGCATGCCTCTATATCGCGAAGACTCTCCCGATACGTCAACTGGGCGAATGCCAGGATACGAAACTGCTCCGTGCAACGGAACGTGCGAATACGATGGTCGCCTCCATAACGAGCGACGATACGATGAAATGTGCTCCAAGGAAGAAAATCCATGATCTGGGCAAATAGCGTTTTGCCGGTATACATCGCCACCTCCGGAAATATCAATTCCGAAAGGATTGCCCATCAGCCGATTTGTATTCAAGTCGACACCATGCAAAATATCGTAAAAGTGCTTATCTATCATATAGTTTTAAGTGCTCGCCTGTTTCTTAACCGGACAGCACTGACGTGCTATAATTCTTAACAGATTCAGCAGAAGGTGATGAGATCGACCGCGGGCCATACAAAATTGAATTTTGAGTTAAAGCCCCGGTCGGAAGCGGGATTATGTGACCGATGAAAAGAGAACGCAGGAGAGGCCTTGAGATTAAGCCTTAAATTGGGCGGCATTTTTCTGGTATTTGCCGTTTTCATCAGCCTGCTTTTTTATTTCATCGGTGTCTACGGCCAGAACAGGACCCTCCAGCAGATCTCAACTGAACATGTCAAGGCATCAGGGACAGCCTTTCGCAGTCTGAAAGAACGTGATGCAAAGATGCTTTCCGCCTCCCTGGATGTGATCGTTCAGGACCCGGGTATAAAGGCACGATATCTGAAGAAGGACCGTCAGCTTCTCTATTCCCATCTGCAGCCATTGTTCGAAAGGCTTAAGGGCAACTACGGCATTACCCATTTCTATTTTATCCTGCCGGACGGCCATGTTTTTCTGAGGATGCATGAAAAAGATTACCACGGGGATCTGATCAAGAGGGCATCCTTTGAGGCGGCGCGAAATACCGGGAAGACTTCAACGGAAATGGAACTCGGCCAGACCGCCTTTGCCCTGAGAACGGTAACGCCGTATTTTGATGGCGGGAATCTGATAGGGTATGTGGAATTGGGCGAGGAGATAGACCATTTTCTGCATATATTAAAAGGGGAGACGAATAATGAGTTTGTCATAATGGGTGACAAGAAATATCTCAATATTGTTGATTGGGTGGCATTCAGGGATAAGGTCAGGTCAGGCCGGCAGATGCCGGCCTGGGATTCGATGCAGGACCATCTTCTTTTGGGCAGCACCAGCGGGGAAGGTCCGGCAAAACAATGTTATACCGAGGAAAATGTGGATAGGCTTGAGCGGGGGGCCAGCATAATCAGCCAGATAAGCAATGGCGGCAAGATCTATTCCTGCGGGGGGTTCACGTTGAATGATGCAGCCGGAAATCACGTCGGGGCTATCATGTCGCTCATCGACGTTACCGACCACGTCGCCACAACGAACGGAGCCAACAGCTTGATACGATGGACGTCCTTCTTATTGTTTTTAATTACCTTTGTTATGGCTATGGTGCTCTCACGCTCGATCTCGACCCCGATACTGAAGCTCGCAAATCTTGCAAATGCCGTCGGGAGGGGCGATCTGGATCAACGAGTGGACATCAATTCTCAGGATGAGATAGGGCTGTTGGGACGGGCCTTCAACGGAATGATCGAGATGAGGAGAAAAGCCGAGGATGCGCTCGCAACCAGCGAAAGAAAATACCGGTCCCTGATGGAGTCGACCGACGATTATGTATATCTGGTGGACAAAAGCTATAACTATCTTTACATGAACAGAAATTATGCCGAGAGGATGGGCTTTTCCGGAGATGAGTATCTCGGCCGTTCGTATCTTGATATACATATGCCAACAGAAATAGAATGGTTTGTAAAAAAAGTGGATGAGGTCTTTTTGACCGGCAGGTCGGTGCAGCGCGAGTATAAGAGCAAGAGAGATGGCAGATATTATCTTCAGACCCTGAGCCCTGTTGAAGGCCAGGGCGGGGGAACAGAGGCAGTCACTATTATTTCGAAGGACGTCACCGACCTCAAGGCGATGGAGGAGACGCTCCATTCCTTGTCCGTCACCGACGAACTCACCGGACTGTTTAACCGGCGCGGATTCTTTGGTGAGTCCGACAGGCTTTTCAAGATTGCATCCCGGAAGAAGACCGGGATATGTCTTCTCTATATCGACATGGACGGCCTGAAGCATATTAACGACACCTTCGGACACAAGGTGGGAGATCTGGCGCTCACGGAGATGGCCAATGTCTTAAAGAACTGCTTCAGAGAGTCCGATATCATCGCCCGCATCGGCGGCGACGAATTTGTGGTCTTCCCGGTCGAGACCACCTGCGCAACCACGGACTTAATTACCGGACGCTTCAATGACAGCCTCAAAAAATACAATGACGCTTCTGCACATGAGTTCAAATTGTCGGCGAGCGTCGGGATAGCGTATTATGATCCGGAGATTCCCCTGTCCCTCGACGAGCTCCTCATGAAGGCCGACAAGCAGATGTACGAACAGAAAAACAGCAAAGGCAGATCCTAACCCCCGCCTCTTAATGCCTGGGGTACTCACAGGAACAAGCATTAGGCCCATCCCCCAAAATAGCAAGAGGTACTTCCTGAACTCGAAATATTGGCTGCTGCAAGAAGATAGCAAAGTTACTGCAGGTAATTAACGTGCGGACAGAGTTCCCGTATATTACGAAAGTGCACAATTAGTCCATAATACCGTAATATAAGCACTGTGGCAATATACGCACTTTGATTCTAATAGATTTTTTGACCTGGATATTCCTGAATATGCTATAGTGATAATGAAAATGGGGAAAAGTCGCATATTAATTGTTGTGCACTTCAATAGGAAAGCTCGGGTATAGATAGTCTGCCATGCAATCTTCAGGTTCACCATCTATTAAGAAACAACTCATGTGGCAGGAACCAAAATGCTTTCAAAAACTTGGTCTGAATGCCTCACGAAAAGTCATGTTTCGCATCATCGGTCTATCTGTGTGTTCTGCTTTAGTCTTCATCGGCCTCGCCAACTGGTTCGGTCTCGGGACAGAGATGACTTGGAAACTGATGATCGCTACCTGCGGCATTATCTTTATCTGCCTGCTGCTCTTTGTTGGCGCTCACTTTGTGCAGAATACTGTAAAGATTACCGATAAAGCCATCGTCGTCATAGATTTCAGCGACACGCTGACGGTCTACAAGTTTAAAGCTATTGATCATTGCGAAATTGGCAACATGCTCGTTGGGAACAAGACGTATAGTGTTCTGGTAGCAGAACTAAAGAACGGCGACAGGGAGATCATCGGCGTTGCCCCGCCCATATCCAAAGATATCCTACGGCTAACATTGGAACAACGGGGAGTGAACGTTGTGACAAGGTCTGATACGCTGAGCGAGCGCTCCCTTTCAGGCGAAAA
>SCQH01000062.1 GCA_004321925.1 Nitrospirota bacterium
TTTAAGGTAAAGGGTGTTTACGGGCTGCAGGTTGGCGTTGACGACCGGGGGCCGATGGGGCCACGCGGCCCGAAAGGGGACACCGGGGCTGCGGGGGCTGCAGGACCGATGGGTCCAGCAGGGTCTCAGGGGCCAATTGGCTTAGCCGGGGCCACAGGAGCTACTGGCCCGATGGGGCCGCAGGGCGTGGTAGGGCCAATGGGTCCTCAAGGTCCAGCGGGGGCTGCTGGTTCGCAGGGGCCGATAGGACTGACTGGGCCGGCAGGGGCAGCCGGACCACAGGGGCCAGCTGGCGTAATCAATGACGCTGCCGTCGTAGAGTTGGAGTGTAATTGGTCGTGGTGCAAGTGTCCATCACCGATGAAGGTCTTGAACTATGGAGTTAAATGCCCGGACCCCGCATATGCAGGGCTTGGCAATTGCTGGAGTGTGCATTATTTCTTATTTAAAGCTGAGGTTGGTACTCGTTTCACATCCCCGCCGTCAAATGATATGGTATTTGGCTCGTGTCAATCGATAATTAAGGATTGTCTCGGAATCATATCTTTTGGATATGAGAAACCTGAATACATTAGGTTCCAATGTTACTGATAAGGGTGCATCGACATCTGCAAAAGCGTAGACCTCCTCGCAGTGGTCTCGCTCCCAAATATCATGACCCACGTAGCAACTGTCACATAGGAGCGATTGAATGCCCATTGCAGATAAAGCGCTGATCGAAAAGATAGTCTATGCCCATGGCGGCAAGGTCTTATGGAACAGTGTCGACTGGATCGAGGCCGACATCTCGGCCAACGGCTTCCTCTTTAAGGCAAAGCATGTTCAGCCCCTGGTCCATGTCCGTATGCGTGCATCTGCCCGGGAGCCTCATTTCCTTTTTTACGACTACCCGGAGCCGGGGCAGACAGCGGAACTCATCGGCAACCAGGAGGTGCGGGTCACGGGGAAAGACGGCAGTTTGCTGCACAGCCGGACCCTTCCCCGCACAGCCTTCCATGGGATACGCAGGAACTTCTGGTGGGACGATCTTGATTTCATCTATTTTGCGGGCTATGCGACCTGGAACTATCTGACAACGCCCTTTCTCTTTATGAGGGAAGGCTTCACGTTTGAAAATTGCGGCCAGCGCCAGACGCCCGCGGGGACCTTTTTATGTTTGGATGCGACCTTCCCTGAAGACCTTCCGGCCCATAGCCGGAGGCAGACCTTCTATTTTGACGAAAACAGCCTTCTGCGCAGGTTTGATTATACCGCCGAGGTGGTCGGAGGCTGGGCGCATGCCGCCCACTTCTGCGATGACTACCGTGACTTTGGCGGACTCAGGTTCCCGGCCCGCCGCCGTGTCAGGCCGATCTTCTTTAACCGGGTACTGAGCGGCCCGACGCTCGTCGCTATCGACACACATGATATCAGGGTCATAAGAAAGGCCTGATCCTCCGCTGATAAATCGGCCCCTGGTCAGGGCCTCTGGCCTGACCGGCCTGGCCTAAGCCGGCCTCGCCTTCTCCAGCACTGCCCGGGCCTCCCGAGCAGCCAGGATGCCATGGTACTGGGCCTCCTCAAAGAGAGAAATGCCGCTCATATCCGAATGGGCGAAGAATATCCTGCCCAGCGGCCTGAGGGCCTCCTGCCTCGCCCTGCCCCATATGAATTTCGGGACAGGCCTCACCATGGCATGTCCCCAGAGCCAGACGTTCACCTCTTCAATGCCCTTTTCGATGCCGGGATGGAACCGGGAAAGGTCCCTAATGATCATGTCAGCCCATGCGTCAAAGGTCATCGTGACTGCCCTCTGCCTTTCGGCGGCAGGGTCTCCTGCAGTAAGCGGGTAATAGTAGGTCAGAACGGTCTTTGACTGGTGCAGTGCAACATCCTGATGGTTTGCCACAACATACCCGAGAGAATCGTTCCCATAAAATACATTGTCCCACGACAGGGGCGCCCCGTTACCTTCGGGGACTGCGTTCACCACCACATTTGCGACCATCCAGGGGGCATACCCGAAACTGCCGGCATAGGCAGGCGGACTCTCCCTGAGGTCTTTGATGCTTCTGAGCGCCGTGAACCGGGGGGCCGCATAGATCACCGCCCGCGCCAGTATGCGTTTTGCAACCCCGGACCGCGGATCAAGGTAGTCCACAGCAGTCTTATCGCCGATATTTTGGATATTCAGTACACAGGCATTGCAGCGGATATGCTCTGACATATTTTCGGCCATCTTCCTTACGATCCACCCGTTGCCCTCAGGCCAGGTGACGACGGCATGCGGCTCCGCATTGCCAGCGCTGCCTGAGCGGCCTGCAAAATAATGGATCCCGGCCCAGGCCGAGACATCCTCCATGACGCAGCCGTAATCGTCCCGGCAGCAGTAGTTGACATACCAGCGCAGATATTTGGAGTCAAGGCCGTTGTCGGTCAGAAATTGTGCCATGCTTATCTCGTCATATTTCAGAAACCGCCTGTCCCGGGAACTGAGCTCCATGGGGATGACAAAGGCCCGCCTGCCGTCCGTTCCCCGCGCCTTCCTGAGATCATCCATCATGCCGAAAAAAACCTGGTACTGCCGCTTGTCCTCAGGCGTTGCCCCGAACTGCGGCACGAGCCCCTCCTGCCAGCGGTCATGGATGAAGAGCCGCTCCTGCGGGTCTGCGCAGAGATAATACTCATTATAAAGAGGCAGGCCTTTGCTGTTATACCCCTCGATGATACCGAGTTCCTCGAACAGCTCCCTCACAAAGACCGCCTCAACTCCGGGGAGCGGCACATAATGCGCGCCCAGGGGATAGGGAGAGACCTTATGGACGGCGTATGCGGAGTTCCCCCCGGTCCTGTCTTCGAGCTCCAGCATCAGAAAGTCGCGTATGCCCTTCTTTGCGAGGTCCCGGGCTGCCGAGAGGCCGGCTATCCCGCTGCCCACAATTACGATGCCGGTCTCCTCGGTCTCCGTCGGGGTAATTCCCTCTCCCTGCAGCAGCATATGCCCGGCCTTGCGGTTGGAGCCGATGATCGAGCCGGCCACTCTTTTATTTCCGGCCGGCCGTGAATCTTTACATGAAATGCCCATGCCTGCTGCAGCGGCAGCGAGGCATGCGCCCTGTATCAGGAACGACCGGCGGCTCAGCCCGGCCTTGGAAGGATCAGTGGGTGTACCGGGACCACTCTTCTTCAAAATATCTCACCAGCACCTGGTTATGGAGCCTGTTGACCTCTGTCTCGACCGGGCCCATGTCTGCCGGAAATTCGGTCATCGTCTGCGCCACAGCAGGTGTCACGAACCTGAGGTCGGGCTTGAACGTCTCGGGCATTTTGAACGGCGTTTTTTTGGCGATCACGTAACCCCACTCCCCGAACGACGGGAGATAGGTATGATAGGGCGTTGTCTTGAGCCCCAGAGACTGCAGGGTAGCCACGACACACCAGAACGACCTCCGTGCGACATAAGGAGACGTGCTCTGGATGACTATGACCCCGTCATCCTTTAAGACGCGCTGCACGAGCCGGTAGAAGGTCGTGGTATATAATTTCCCGACCGAATAGGTCGAGGGGTCAGGGAAGTCGATCACGATGAAGTCATATTTCCCTGTCTCTCCCTTGAGCCAGATAAAGGCATCGGCATTGATGATATGCACCTTCGGCGACTTCAGCGCCCCACCATTAAGCCCCACCAGGGTCTCGTGGCTCCTGAAAAGCTTTGTCACCTCTGCATCGAGGTCCACCAGGGTCACCGATGAGACCGAAGCGTACTTCAGCACCTCCCTGACCGCCAGGCCGTCCCCGCCGCCCAGCACAAGAACGTCCTTCGGTTCCCTGAGCGACTGCAGTCCGGGGTGTATCAGGGCCTCGTGATAGCGGTATTCGTCCCTGGAGTTGAACTGCAGGTTGCCGTTGAGGAAGAGCTGCAGACTGTCCCCGTCCCTGGTCAGTACGATCCGCTGATACGGGCTCGTCTTTGCATAGATGATGTTCCCCTTATAGCCCAGGGTCTCGGCAAAATGCAGTATCCAGCCGGAATAGACCATCCCTGCGGTAAGAAATACAAGCACCAGGCCACCCGCAGCCGCATGCAGCCGGGCATACAGCACCTCACGCCTGAACAGGTGCAGGGCCCAGAGGGCCACCAGCGCATTGATTATCCCGAAGAGGAAGGAGGCCCTGATCAGGCCGAGGT
Organism: Nitrospirota bacterium; assembly: GCA_004321925.1. GTDB lineage: Bacteria > Nitrospirota > Thermodesulfovibrionia > Thermodesulfovibrionales > UBA6898 > PALSA-1316. The sequence continues at coordinate 4,169 of SCQH01000062.1, forward strand.
ACGGGACGAGCACCAGAGGGAAAAGAAGGGAGGCAAAAAGGGCCCCGATATAGTCAAAGGTGAAGACCTTTGAGACCAGGTCCCTGAACTCGAAGCGGTTCTTCAGGACCCGCATGATGAGCGGTATCTCGAGCCCGACAAGGGTCCCGGTTATGCCGATGAGGGAGTAAAGGATCGACCGGAAATGGACAGCGACCTCGAACAGCATGAACAGGACCGCTGCGGCAGACCCTCCCACAAGCCCGATGAGCAGCTCGACCTGGATGAAGACGGTGATGACATTCCTGACGATATACCGCGAAAGGTACGAGCCGAGGCCCATGGCAGAAAGATAGACGCCGATGATTATCGAGAACTGGGTGACCGAGTCTCCCAGAAGGTAACTTGCCAGCGCCCCTGCGGTCAGCTCATAGATAAGGCCGCAGGTGGAGATTACAAAAACAGACAGCAGCAGGGCATAGGCCATAGAACTCCGCCCGGGAGTTACCCGTGGATGGACATCGCGATTATCAGGGAAAGGCCGATGATCATGGCGGCGATCACGATCGCAGCGGCAACGTTCTGTTTCTCGAGTATCTCGCAGGAGAGATCGCCGGGCGTGATCTTGTCAAATATATAAAATGCCAGGCCGAAGAGCGCAAGACCGAAAAAAGAAAAAATGATCGAAGAGACAACGTCCTTAAGATGAATGAGATTTTCCATGATTCCTCCCTGTTTTTTTCTGTGCTACTTATGATAGCTGCTATGTCCGAACATACCGCCGCCCAGGCGTCCGCCCTGCATGATGTTCCCGACCGAATACCCGTTCAACCCTGCTGAAACGAACAGGGCGCCGATGATAATACCGTATAAAAGGTAAAGCTTCATTTCTATGCTTCCTCCTCATCGTCAGATTCGCTGTCCGTGTCCGAGGACAGGCTGCTCTCGGCCTTTCGCTGCGCCTCGAACTTACCGCTCTTCAGGCAGATGCAGAGCGGGTATATTAACAGCAGAATAAGCCCCACGATATAATTGGTCCAGGTGGCTATGCCCCGGCGCAGCGATATGGTGAAGCTTTTTTCACCCTGTTTTTTCGGGTCGGCCGAGGGCTGGATCACGAGGTGATACCGCCCGCCCTTGACGCCGGCGAGGACGTAACTCGAATCCTGGCTCCCCTCGGTCCAGGACTCACCGCCGTCCGTGCCGGAATAGTGTTCGACGGTCTGCTGAAAGCCAAGGCTTTTGCCGCTCTTTTCGTCAACAAGATCGATGCCGGCCTCCATCCAGTCGTTCTGGAGATCTGTTTTTATGGTAGCAGAGAGGTTCCCTGTCCCCCCGGGTATATCGAATGAAGGGGTGACATAGGACGGCGCCTTCTCCGTGGTGTTGAAGACATAGTGTGAAGTAAAGACCTCCTTGTTCTTGGCCGTAAACGCAAAATAGAGCTGAAACAGGGTAAGCAGCGCGGCAAAGGCCCAGAAAGACCTACCAACACGGCGGAGCAAAAGGCTGCGAGGATTCGGCTGGTTTGGGGCAACCCCCACCTTCTGCGGCATCTCCTCCCGGATCAGGAATGCCTCGGCCACCTCTTCCGGCTCTATATATTTTCCGAGGGACCAGGTGATCTCGGACTTCTCACCCTCTGAAGAAAGCATTTCGGGGGGGCATATGTAATCGGCCACGGATACGGTCTCCCCGATCCTGACCCTCCAGTAAAACTCGCCGATCACATAGAGTACCTTCGCCTTTCCTTCGAGGAAAAGCTGAAAATCTCTGCCTTCCCATTTCCGGTGGACTCTCAGGTAAACCTCAGGAGCGGTTCGTATCATCTCGACGAAGTTCCAATGGCCATTGTAGGTCGTCAGCCACCTGAAGCCTTTCGTGGGATGGAAGAGGAGGTATTCGTCCCACGGGTAGGTACCCTCCTCATCAGAACGGCGCATGAACCCGGTGACCTCCCATTTTGTCCCGAAGAGCGTCCCCTTGCTCCCAATCGGTATCAAAGGCTTGATCTTCATCTTCTGTTCGGCCTTGTCGAGGATCGCAAGGGACTGGTTGGTCGTATCGATGATCGAACCGCAGTAACCGCAGGCGGCAGATGCCGTGTGGCCCGGAGTGAGCATCGAAAAAGGCCCCCCGCAGGAGGGGCATTTCAGGAGCCCGGAGGCCCGCACTTTCTTCAGCTCCGTTGGCAGGTCACGCAGGTTGGTAAATTTAAAGGAGTCGAAGTCCAGATATTTCCCGCTGAAGAGACTCACCCCGTCCGTATCAGAGTATTCGATGCCTGCGAACTCTCCTGAGGTATTGCTCAGGTCAACGCTGGTCGTCTTTCTGCCCTTGGGGGCCCGGAAAGGCAGTTCGCCCTCGCTCCCGATACAGACAGCAGCCTTGATGTCGTCAACCGTGAATTTCTGCGGAAGTCCGAGGTCATATTCCGAGCCGACCTTGAGGGCCTTAAGGGCCGGGACCTTCTTTGTCTCAGCGACCTCAAAGCTGAGCATGAAAAAGCCCATGGCCTCGGCCAGCCAGCCCTGCGTGCCGTCATCGAAAGAAAGGAACCACTCGTTCCAGTATCCCTCGCTCCAGCCTATCTTCAGGCGGCCGACCACCCCGAAACTCTTTCCCTTGAACACTCCCCGGCTTCCGATCTTCAGAGGCGAGACATCGTCCGGGAGCTGGGCCATCTGGCCGAGGGCCTCGAGGTCCATATCGTGCCGGACGATCATTGACTGGCAGTGGTCGCAGACCGAAAAAACCGATACGCTCGACCTGAAAACTACCTCTGCTCCGCAGGATGGACAGTTCGCCTTCATGAAATGCCTGCTCAGCTCCCCGGCAGCGGCGGCGGCACGCTGTCGAACAGGGCCGCAACGTCAGGCACCTGGCCCGCGGCAGTCCATTGCCCCATGCCGGCCTTCCAGACAAGCGTCTCTCTGCTGATCTCCCCTGCCACTGCTTTCTTCCTGAGCGTGTCCATATCGTACGGCCCTTCCTGCTTGCCGCTGATCGCCACAAAATAGCCCGGAAGAGGCGGGGGCGTCTGGGAAGGCTCGCCAGGACGGCCGGACATGGCCTGTCCCATCTGGTTGGCCATGGCAAAGCCCATCCCCATGCCGACACCGGCAGCGGCCGTACCGCCAGGATTTTCTGCTGCAGCCGAGATGGATGCCGCGGTCTCGTATTGAGTAAAGGCATTGAGGTTGCCGACAGCCTTTATCGCGCCTGCCTTGTCGATTGCCCGCTCAACCTCCTCAGGCAGGCCTATGTCCTGCACCTGGACCTCGGTCAGTTCAAGCCCGAAGCCGCCGAAGCTGGGGGCGATACGGTCCTTCAGCATCTGGCCGAGGTCAACGACCCTGCTCTCAAGCTCTATGACCGGGATGCCTGTCTCGGGCAGGACCTCTTTGATCCGCAGCCCGATCTTCCCCCTGAGGTTCTCGGTTATCGACTCGGTCGTAAAATTGCCGTCGGTGCCGACGATCTCCTTGATAAAGGTGGCAGGTTCCTTCACGCGTATGGAATAGATCCCGAAGGAGGTGACCCTGACCGGCCCGAACTCCTTGTCACGCATGGTCACCGGGCCGGGAGTGCCCCACTTGAGGTTGGTGAACTGCCGGGTGCTGCAGAAATAGACCTCGGCCTTGAACGGGCTGTGAAAGCCGTATTTCCAGCCCTGCAACGTGGTCAGGATAGGAAGGTTCTTGGTCTCCAGGGTGTAGGTCCCCGGCTTGAATACATCCGCGAGCTGGCCTTCGTTGACAAAGACCGCCTGCTGTCCCTCCCGGACGACCAGCTTGGCCTGATACTTTATTTCGTTCCCCATCCGGTCGAACCTGCGCACCAGTGTATTGTCGGTGTCATCGATCCATTCGACAATATCGATAAACTCGCCGCGAATCTTGTCAAAAAGTCCCATAGCGTCAGCCTCCTTGGCCATAAAATAGGCGGTCACCATGCACTGCCTGAACTTCGAAGCCCCGCCTTGAAGTTCAATATACCTAATAGGAGGACTGCAAGTCAATGGCCCGGGCTGCCATGGCCCTTCCGCGGCGACAGGCAAAAACAGCATACCTCCCTTATTACGGCCCAGGAATAAATAAAATCGGGTATAATAGTCGCATGAATCACCGAGAAAGGTATGTTGCGCCATGATAGAAAAGATCGGTTCACCCCAGGACCTGAAGTCTCTGACGCCGGAGGAGATGAAGACCCTCGCAGAAGAATTGCGCCGGATGATCATAGAGCGGGTATCGATCAACGGAGGCCATCTTTCCTCGAACCTGGGCGTGGTCGAACTCACGATCGCCCTGCATTATGTCTTTAATTCACCCTATGACAAGATCATCTGGGATGTCGGCCACCAGTCCTATCCGCATAAGCTGCTGACCGGCAGGCAGAAGGATTTCCCGTCCCTGCGCAAGCATGGCGGACTCTCGGGCTTCCCGAAGATCAGTGAGAGCCCCCACGACATCTTCGGCGTCGGCCACAGCTCCACCTCGATATCGGCGGCCCTCGGCATCGCTGCAGCACGGGACCTCATAAAGCAGCAGGGTGGTCCTGATGAGACCGGAAGCGTCATTGCGGTGATCGGCGACGGAGCCCTGACCTCAGGGCTCGCCCTGGAGGGGCTGAACCAGGCCGGACACCTGGGGAAGAACCTCATCGTGATCCTCAACGACAACGAGATGTCGATATCCGAGAACGTCGGGGCAATGTCGAATTACCTTACCCGGGTGCTGACCGGGGCCTTCTACAACAAGTTCAAGAAAGAGACAAAGGCCCTGATCGGGGGCATCCCCAGGATCGGCGGCACGGTCACGAAACTGGCCGAAAAAGCGGAGGGCAGCCTGAAGGGCTTCTTCCTGCCCGGCGGTCTATTCGAGGACCTCGGGTTCAATTACATCGGGCCGGTCGACGGCCATGACACCGGCCTGCTGATCGAGACCCTCGTCAGCCTGAAAGATATGACCGAACCGACGCTTATGCATATCGTCACGCAGAAGGGCAAGGGGTATAAATATTCTGAGGAAGACCCCTGCATCTACCACGGGACCGGCCCCTTCGACAGCGATGTCGGACTGAACAGCACGAACTGCCCCGTGCCCTCCGGCGTTGAGGCACCGGTATCATACAGCGACCTCTTCGGGGAGGCCCTTGCCGGGCTTGCCGCCGCGGACAACAGGATCGTTGCGATCACGGCCGCCATGAAGGAGGGCACAGGGCTGAGCGGTTTTGCAGAGAGATTCCCCGACCGTTTTTTCGATGTGGGCATTGCAGAACCCCATGCCGCCACCTTTGCAGCAGGCCTCGCCACGCAGGGGCTCAGGCCCGTTGTCGCGATCTACTCCACCTTCCTGCAGAGGGCCTATGATGAGATCCTCCACGACGTCTGCCTCCAGAACCTGCCGGTCCTTTTTGCCGTTGACCGGGGAGGTATCGTCGGCGAGGACGGCCCGACCCACCAGGGCCTCTTCGACCTGTCGTTCCTGAGGCATATCCCGGACCTTCTGCTGATGGCGCCGAAGGACGGCAACGAGCTGAAGGCGATGCTCCAGTTCGGCCTCACGCTCACGGGACCGGCCGCTATACGGTATCCGCGCGGGCGGGCCATCACCCTTGCCGAATGCCCGCCGGGCAGCCTCTCCCCCGGCAAGGCGGAGGTCCTGCGTGAAGGGGACGATCTCTGTATCCTTGCCGTCGGCAGTTCGGTCGCCCCTTCGTTAAAGGCGGCGGAGATGCTGGCTCAACAGGGCATCAGGGCTGCGGTCATCAATGCCCGTTTTGTGAAGCCGATCGATGAAGAACTGATCCTCGAATTCGCCCGGAGGACAGGGAAGCTCCTCACCGTCGAAGAGAACATCCTTGCCGGCGGCTTTGGTTCGGCAGTCCTGGAATGCATCAGCAGAAGCGGCCTGTCCGGCGTCTCAATCAAAATGCTCGGCATCGGCGACCAGTTCGTCGAGCACGGGACACAGAAATTCCTGCGCAATAAGTATGGCCTCGATGAAGAAGGGATCTGCCGGGCTGCCACGGCTTTGACCTCGGCCATGCCCCTTCCTTTGCCTCTGCCCCGCTAACGTCGGTCCTGCTGCGGGGGCCTTCAAAATACCCCGTGACTTACGTGTCTGCTTCATGGTATGCTGATACACTTTTTACAGCATACTGCAACAATCATCCGCATAACCGGAATGAACAGGAGATGAAGTATGACGCTTAAAGACCTCACCTTGGGAAAGAAGTTCGGATTCGGATTCGGTGTTCTCATAGCCTTGACCATAGCCCTGGCAGTCTGGTCAGTGACCGGTATCGGCAGCATCATATCCAACGCCAGACAGGTCATCGGCAGCAACAATCTTCGGGGCGAAATGCTTCAGAGGGAAGTGGACCATCTCAACTGGGTCGTCCAGCTCAACAAGGACATCGCAAAAAATGAAGTGACGGTCCAGACCGACCCCACCCAGTGCGCCTTCGGTAAATGGTATTACAGCGACGCCCGCAAGCATGCGGAAGATTTTCTGCCCAAACTGAAAGATGTCTTAAAGGCCATGGAGGACCCCCATAAACATCTGCATGAATCAGCCGTAGAGATCAAGAAAGAGCTGACTGCAGGAAACCTGTCCGAGGCCCATGCCATATTCAACGCCAAGACTCAGACCCACCTCAAAGAGGTGAAGGACCTTCTGGGGGCTGTCCGCAAGACCGTTACCGACAACATCATATCGGACGACCAGATGATCCATGCCGCGCTGAGCACCCGGACCGGGGTGATATCCGCAACCGCTGCGGCCATCATTGCAGGGGTCCTGCTGGCATATGTCCTTGCGATGGGCATAATCCGGGCATTACGGAAAAGCGTCTTTTTTGCACAGACGATAGCGCAGGGGGACCTGACACAGCGCGTTGCGCTCGACCAGAAGGACGAAATAGGCCAGCTTGCAGACGCCCTGAACCTGATGGCAACGAGGCTGAGCGATATCGTGGATGAGATCAAGCTGTCGTCGGACAGTGTGGCAGCCGGAAGCCATCAGCTGAGCTCCAGCTCCGGAGAGATGTCCCAGGGGGCCTCGGAACAGGCCAGCTCGATCGAAGAGGTCTCGTCCTCCATGGACTCCATGGTCTCCAATATCCGGCAGAATGTCGTTAATGCGCGGCAGACCGAGGAGATCGCCTTAAAGGCCGCCTACGATGCCAAGGAAAGCGGCACCGTGGTCTTCAAGACCATCTCAGCGATGAAAGACATTTCGGGCAAGACGATGATCATCGAAGAGATAGCGCGCCAGACGAACCTCCTGGCCCTGAATGCCGCCATTGAAGCGGCCAGGGCGGGCGAACACGGCAGGGGCTTTGCCGTGGTTGCCAGCGAGGTGAGAAAGCTTGCCGAACGCAGCCAGGCAGCGGCCGGCGAGATAGGTCTGCTGTCATACTCCAGCGTTAAGGTGGCTGAGGAGGCCGGAGAGATGCTCTCGAAACTGGTGCCTGATATCCAGAGGACCGCCATGCTGGTGCAGGAGATAAACTCTGCGAGCGCAGAGCAGCACGACAGGGCAGACCATATAAACAGGGCTATCCGGCAGCTCGACGCCGTCGTGCAGCAGAATGCCGGTGTTGCCGAGGAACTCTCCTCGACCTCTGAGGAGTTCTCAGCCCAGGCAGAGCAGCTTCAGAAGACCGTGGACTTCTTCACCTTGGTCGAAAATAAAGGGCGCAGGCAAATAACCCCGGTCGGCTCATACGCCGGACACCGGAGGGTGCGGGTCGCCCACACAGCCACGAAGGGGATAAGACCCCTCGCCATTTCTTCCCGCAAGTCTCTGGAGGCCGGTCCTGCGGGGATCGCTCTGGATAGGGGAGCAGTGGCCCACCATGAACCTGCACCTCATGTTTACGAGAAATTTTAGAGCTTAGGGCCTGCTGGACAGAGGCCCCTGATCGCGGTATAGTGAGATCATAGACTATAAACATAAGGAGGTCTGATCTCATGAAACGTTCACGGCTCATTCTTCTGGTAATGGTCGCGGCATTGGCAGGCTGCATCCAGTCGATCGCTCTGAATGATGCGGGAGACTTAGCCGCGATCCCGGCAATCGACTACACCGCCTATTGGTACAGCTCAGGTGAGGGGGAAAGCCTCAGGGCCGTCTTCCTAAAGATCCCCGAAAGCGGTGTTGAGGTAATCCCCTATTCTGTCCAGATAACGACCGGCAGGACCACCCCCGGGGAGGCGCGCAGTTTCATGGCACGGGGCAGCCATAACAGGAACGTCAACTCCCAGAGCGTGTCCTATAAGGGCAAGCCGATCGGCTACCTCTTCACCAACGCCTATCATAGTTTTTCACGGGACACGGTCGAGGTAAGTCTCTTTGAACGCGACGGCAAGGTCTATCTTTCGGTCTGGGAAAAGAAGCACGACGATTAGCTGATCACCGGATTCAGGCAGGACTCTCGTCGCTGACCACCACCCTGTTCCTGCCCCCTTCCTTCGCCCGGTAGAGGGCCCGGTCGGCCGTGAGCTTGAGATCGCTGATGCTGCGGGCATTGTCAGGACAGGTCGCAACCCCGATGCTTATGGTCGCCGAGATCCCGCCGCTGCCGGGATCGAACCGCGCAGACTCAATGCTTTGGCGGATCCTTTCTGCAACATGCCGGCCTGCTGCAGCGTCCGACGAGGGGAGCAGCAGTGTAAACTCCTCGCCGCCGTAACGGAAGGCCAGATCGTTGTCCCTGATGGCCTGCATGATATGATACGCGGTCTCTTTAAGGACCGCATCCCCTGCCATATGGCCGAAGGTGTCGTTGATCGCCTTGAATTTATCGAGGTCCAGCATGAGGAGCGTGAACTTTTCGCCGTACTTCTCGAAGTTCTCAAACTCCTTCTCAATGCACTGGCGGAAGTGTCTCTGGGTATAGAGCTTCGTCAGCTCATCGGTGATCGCAATATAGTGGAGAAAGGCGTTCTCAAAGGCAACGGTCAGATGACTGCTCACCGCCTTGGTGAGCGAGAGTCTTTCCGGATCAAAGGGCCCGTTGCGCCTGACCACGATGAGGGCAAGCCGCTTACCCTCTTTTGCAACAGGGATGATCACCTGTCTCCGGTCTTCCGAGATTTTTTCCTCAGTAAGGGAATCCTTCAGCCACTGGTCGATGATAGGGAGCAGCGGGTCGCCGGCGGCTATCTTTTTCCTGATCTTCTTGTTCTCCTGCCGGGTCCAGCCGATGCAGCGGTACTCCCGGCCCTCCTTGGTAAAGACGACGTCCACCTCGTCAGCGCCAAAGGTATCGCCCACGATCTCCACGACGATGCCTATCAGTTCGTCAAGGTCGATGGTCCTGCTGAGCCGTTCCATCATATGGTAGAGTACGGCAAGCTCAGAGCTCTGCCGGACGATCTTCTCGATATACTTATTGATATTGCGGGAAAGGAAGAGGGAGAAGAAAGGCACGAGAAAGACCAGGCATACAAGGCCCGAGGCCAGGATGATAAGCTCCACGGCCGTGATGAGGGAGTAGGTCTTTTCGAGAGAGCGGTCGATGATAAGTTTGCCGTTGATGCGGTCCGTTTCAGGATGACAGCCATAGCAGGACCTTTCATTATAAAAGACCTTCACGTTCCTCTGTATCCTCAACCCGTTGTTTTCAAGGACAAGGGTGTCTTCATGCGGCGGGATACCCGGTCTCTGGTGGCAGCCCAGGCAGGTCGCCTCCTTTGTCCTGTCCAGGACCCTCCCTATCTCTGCCTTGTCCGAGGAATAGGCTATCCTGCCGTTGCGGTCAATGATAAAGGCCTTTGTGACCGTATTGTTCGCACTTCCCACCTTTTCGATAACGTCCTGTATCAGGTCGGGGTTCCGCGCGATCATAAGGCTGCTCAGGCTCGATTTTATTACCGTGCCGAGTGCCTGGGTCTTGATCCTGCTGTCGGTGAGGAGGCTGCTCCTGAGGTATATGGCGAGGAAGACCATGGTGGCTGCAAGGGTGACCGTCATGATCCCCAGGATCCCCAAAAGCATCCTTTTCTTAAGCTGATAGAGCCAGTCTAACTGCATGGGATCATGTCTGTCCTGGCCGCGTTAGCATCGCTTTATTATAACAGATGGCGGGGAGTATATCTCAGAGAGACCCCGGACCTTGCTGCCATTAAGCCCCTTTTCAGTTCCCGGCAGCCGAGAGGCAGGCCTCCACAGCCCTGAGCGCATCGGCGGCAGAGCTTGTTATCCCTCCGGTATAGCCTGAGCCTTCGCCGATCGGGTAGAGACCTCTTGCCGTGACCGACCCGAAGTCTTCGCGCCGGACGATCCGGACCGGGGAGGAGGTCCGGGTCTCAGGACCCAGCAGGATCGCATGGTCCGAGACGAAAAGGGGGTAGTCCTTTTTCCAGGAACCAAAGGCATTGACCAGTTCCCTGCCGACGAAGTCCGGGAAGATCTCTTTCATATCGGCTGCTGCCGCCCCCATCCGGTATGAATTCCTGTTGAGCTCCGAAGAGGTCCTCCCGGCCAGGAAATCAGGCAGGTTCTGCGCCGGGACCTTCCACCTACCCCCTCCTGCAGCAAAGGCCCTGCGTTCTATGCTCTGCTGGAACTCCAGTCCGGCCAGAGGACCGGCTGAGGCATAATCGGTTGTGTGGCAGGTCACCGCAAGGGCCGCATTTGAGAAGGCTGATGCGCGGGCCGCGTAGCTCATGCCGTTGACGACCAGCAGGCCCTCTTCTGAGGAGGCATTGATCACCTCTCCCCCCGGGCACATGCAGAAGGTATACACCCCCCTTCCTGTTTTTCTGTTGGTGAAGGTAAAAGAATACGTGGCAGCCCCTATACCGGTGAAGTCCTTGTATTTATCGCCGTAGCGTATGAGGTTGATGATCCCGGCAGGATGTTCGACCCTCACCCCGACAGATATCGGTTTCTGCTGCAGCGCAATGCCCTTGCGGTGCAGCATCTCAAAGGTATCACGGCCGGAATGTCCCACGGCAAGAAAGACGACTGAGCTGCGGTATTCCTTTTCAGAGTTGATGACCACCCCGGAGACCCTGCCGTCCGAAAGAAGCAGGTCGGTCATTTTTGAGCCATACTGTATCTCCCCGCCCCTTTCAAGGATATGGTCCCGCATATTGCGGACTATCCTGCAGAGCAGGTCAGTCCCCAGATGGGGCTTGCTGATATAGGCGATCTCCGGGGGCGCCCCGAATCTGATAAAGGTCTCCAGCACTCTGTTTGCATAGGGCGAATTCCTGGCCCGGGAAAAAAGTTTACCGTCGGAATATGAACCGGCCCCGCCTTCGCCGAACTGGATATTGGATTCGGGGTCCAGAACCCGGTCCCTGATGAACAGCTGAACATCGAGGGAACGTTCCTCTATCTTTTTCCCCCGCTCAAAGATGAGCGGTCTGATCCCCCGGTCGACAAGTTCGAGGGCGGCGAATATGCCTGCAGGGCCGAACCCGATGATCACCGGCCTCTCCCTGAGCTTTCCGGCCTTCCCCGGCAGCGGGGTCGTTTCCGTGTATTGGGGAAGGTTGTCATGGTTAGTGAACCCGTCGGCAGTCCTCACCACGAGCGAGACCAGGTAAAAGAACTGCTGAGGATCGCTCATATCGAGGGACTTTGCCAGTATCTTCGTGACAGCTATGCTGCCTTCGGCCAGGCTCAGTCTTTCTGAAGCGGCATTGAGATAGGCATCCGGCCCGTCCTTTTCAACGGGTATCAGCAGATTTTCAAGTATGAGATCCAAAGAACTCCTCTCGCCTTTGGTCAGCGATCTGACAGTATACCACAGGTCATTGCCCCCAGGGGAAACGGGTGCCGGCCTGCCGGCAGTGAAATAAGGGGGGTGAATTATGTTTTTACATTTTTTGTGATATCATTATAGTGCCTATACAGATCCAGAGGGTCTGTTTTATAAACGCACTGCGTACTTACTAATGAAATCGCATGTAAAGACAAACTTCCAGCTATGCTGTCATTCCGGCGTGTCCGGAATCTTTCTTTGTGTTCAGGAGGATTCCCGACACGCTCCGCTTGCCAACAGCAGGTACTGTAGGCACGGGAATGACAAATCATGAGGCTTTACGAGTGAACTCTATTAGTATGATCATTCTATGAGGTTACTATGTTTTTTGATTCGCTCCATTCCCTGAAAAGAAATATACCTGCAGCACTATGCTTTCTGTCAATAGTTCTGCCTGGCAGCGGGTGGGCGTCTTCACGAGCCGGTGATACTGTTGACATGTCGTCACTCCTGACAAAAGGACTTGCCGAACTGGTGGAGCTTGACGTTACCCTCACGACCGGCACGTTGAAACCGCTCAAGCTTGCGCCATCCGTGGCAACGGTAATAACAGCCGCGGATATCGAAGCCATGGGGGCAAATACCCTGGATGAAGTACTTGAGACCGTACCGGGCTTCCATGTGCAGCCGAGCGGCAACAACATTTTTTCGTCTTCATGGATCATCCGGGGCATATTCACACAGGCGAACCCCCAGGTGCTCCTGCTGATTGACGGGCTGCCGTTAAAGATAAATACAAATGGGATCAAGCCGTATAGACTCAGAATGCCCGTCTCGATGATCTCCCGGATAGAGATAATCCGGGGTCCGGGGTCTGCCGTGCTCGGTGCAGATGCTTTCGCAGGCGCTATCAATATAATCACGAAGGACAGCACTGATATTCATGGCTCTGTCTTTGGTGCCGGCGGCGGTTCTTTTGGAGCCTACGATCTGTGGGCGCAGCATGGCGGGTCATACAATGGATGGGATATCGCGCTCGGGGCGGAGTATGCGAAGGGTGACGGCGACAGTAAACGGCTTATAGAAAAAGACGCCCTTGGCAGCGGACCTCCGGCCCTGGCCCCCGGGCCACTGGATACCCATTATGAGACGTTCAATTCCAGCATCACGGTTCGGAAGGAAAAATTCACCTTTAAACTTCACAACAGCTGGATGATGGATAACGGTATCGGGGCAGGGATCAGTAATGTCCTGAATGGCGGAAAGAGCAATACAAATAATTACTTATTACTGGGCTCCCTCAGTTATCAGGAAAGGGATCTCCTGCAGGATTTTGATCTGACGGCAACTATCCACGGCACCTATGTCTGGCTCGAAAATACCTTTTATTTTTTCCCTGAGAATTATCGCAACATGATAGGAAAGCCCGGGGTCAGGGAATTAAACGGAGGTTTTGAGCTCGCAGGCGATGTCCGCCGGTTCAACGCACACAAAATCAGGCTATTGCTCGGGATGAGCAATTATAATATCGTCCCCTTTCAGCACAAGAATTACGGGCCGGGGATAGTGGTCCAGTTCGGGCCCCTCGTGGATATCACCGACACGCCCTATGTCTACCTGAAGGACCGGCACCGGAGGCTTTTTTATACCGCGGTTCAGGATGAATGGGCGGTTGCCAGGAATTTGGAACTGACAGCCGGTGTGCGGTATGATGACTACTCAGACTTCGGAAGCACGGTCAGTCCGCGAATAGCCCTTGCCTGGAATACGACACCGGAACTGGTCACGAAACTGCTCTATGGCAGGGCGTTCAGGGCCCCTTCATTCGGCGAGATGTATACGCAAAACAATCCTTCGATACTCGGGAATGCCGGTCTCGCCGCAGAGATAATAGATACCTACGAGCTTGCCTTCGATTACCGGCTGGCGAGAAACTTTCGGATCGGACTGAACCTTTTCGAGTACCGTATAAACGGGCTGATCGATCATGTGGCTGACCCTTTACCGGCGACGACCAGAACGGCCCGGAATGCCCGTGATCAGAAAGGGCGGGGGGTTGAGGTCGAAACCGAATGGCTGGCGACCGACACCCTTCGGCTGAATGCCAATGTCTCATATCAGCGCTCAACCGATTCATTGACGGGGACTGTTGTGCCGGATGTTCCGACGGTAAAATTATATGCCAACGCCCACTGGACATTCCTGCCGGACTGGTCGCTCGACGGACAGTATTTCTGGGTGGGCGGCAGACACAGGGCTTTTGGAGATACGAGGCCGGACATCAAGGACTATGATCTTGTCAATATGACCCTCAGTAAGAAGAACATAATAAAACATTGGGACTTTATTGCTGCGGTGCGCAATCTCTTTGACACGGACGCGCGTGAACCGGGTCCTGTTGTTATTCCGAATGACTACCCCCTGGAGCACCGCAGCTTCCGGGCCGAACTGAGGTATAAATACTGAAACGCTTCAGGACGTTCATACTCTGCGGCATTATTCTTTCCGGCATATTCTCTTTTGCGTGGACCGCACCCCTGCAGCAGGTCAGCTATGCCCAGCAGCAGTCGGTCCGGGAATATGAGCTCAAGGCAGTCTACCTGTATAACTTCCTTCAGTTTGTCCAGTGGCCTGAAATAAAACGGCCCGTATCAAAAGACGGCGTCATGGTGATCGGCATTGTCGGAGAATCGCCCTTTGGTGAAGCCCTGAAGGCCCTGCAGGCAGATGTGCAACGCAACGGGATGAAGCCGGTCAGGATCATTCAGTATGGCCCCTACCAGGAACATATGGATTTCCGGGAGTGTCACCTTCTCTTTGTGGGCCTGTCGGAAAAGGGCAATTTCAAAAGAATTATCGCCCGGCTGAAGGATTCCCCTGTACTCACCGTGGCCGACACCGAGAATTTCATTGCCTCAGGAGGCATGATCAATCTGGTGCAGACCGGAGGGAAGATCCGCTGGATGATCAACCGGGCGGCTGCGGACAGGGCAGGCCTCCGTTTCAGTGCACAACTTCTGACGATCGCGGTCAAAGTGGTCGAGGAGCCCTGATCCATGGCACTTGCAGACAGGAGAGAGCCCCCGCAATGAAGTTCCGCGACATGACCATCCGGAAGAAACTGACCGTGCTCCTGCTGGGCGCGGGCGCCGCTGCCGTGATGATCGCCTGCATCATCTTTTATATCATGACAACAGCCCATTTACGGAGATCGTACGAAGAGGGGGTTGCCGGCCTTGCACAGGTAATGGCACGCAATTGTGAGGCCGCCCTGGCATTCCGGATACCGGAGGATGCGGAGCGTGTCCTTGGCTCCCTGTCGGCCAACCGCTCGGTAACGTATGCGGTAGTCAGGGACCAGCAAGGTAATATTTTTGCGTCCTACGGCAGGCATCCCCTCAGCCGGCATGAAGGGACGCCGGGGCCGAATATTCTCCCGGATAAGGATGTTCCCGGGTTTTTGAAGATCAGTCAGAATATTACCGTGGGCGGCAGTGTTGTCGGATCCCTTACCTTGTTCGACGATATGAAGGCACTGCGCAAGGACCGCCTCTACGCCCTGTCGATAATGTTTTTTGTGGTATTGATCTCCGCCGGCCTTGCTTTTTTGCTGATCGCCTATATGCAAAGACTGATCGCCTTACCTATTCTGTCTCTCGCATCATCTGCCAGGCAGATCTCGCAACAGCAGGACTACTCCCTGCGGGCCGAAAAACAGGGTAACGACGAGGTGGGAGAGCTCGTCGACTCTTTCAATGCAATGATCGGGAAGATCGAAAAAAGAAATGCTGAACTATTTGAGAGCGAAAAGCGTTTTCACACACTTGTTGATCAGGCGGTCGATGCTTTTTTTCTTTTTGACCCTGAGGGTATCATCATTGATGTCAACCAGCAGGCCTGCGCCAGCCTGGGGTATACGCGCGAGGAATTCCTCAGCGGCATGACCGTTCGTGATATCGAGGCAGGACCAGAATCAGGCATGCCGCATGAAAAACCCTGGGGAGACCTGCAACCGTATGCCCCGATAACGGCTGAAAGACTGCACCGCAGAAAGGACGGTGAGCACTTCCCTGTTGAGATACGTATGGGACTCCTGCATATCGGCGGACATAGTTTTATCATGGGTCTGGCAAGAGATATTTCCGAGAGGCGGGAGGCGGAGCTTGAAAGACAGAAACTGGAAATTCAGCTGCAACAGTCGCAGAAGATGGAGGCGGTCGGACATCTTGCCGGGGGAATAGCCCATGATTTTAATAACATGCTTCAGGTGATCATCGGGTGCGGCAACCTCTTAGATGTGCAGTTAGACCCGGACAGTCCGCTCAGACCTTTAGTGACACAGCTGCTCAACTCTGCTGAGAAATCAGCAGAGTTGACCCGGCAACTTCTCGCCTTCAGCAGAAAACAGGTGATATGTCCGAAACAGGCGGACCTGAACCAGCTTATCCGGGGCATCGAGAAGCTCCTGATACGGCTGATCGGCGAGGACATTGAGTTTAAGACCATTCTTGCGGACACGGAGCTTATGGTGACGGTGGACTCCGGCCAGATAGGACAGGTACTGATGAATCTCTGTACAAACGCGCGTGATGCCATGCCCCGCGGCGGACACCTGTCCATCACCACCGAACTGGCCCTGCTGGGCAAGGATTATATTGCAGCCAACATTATTGAGAAACCCGGTGTTTATGCCGTTGTTTCGGTGACCGATTCTGGGGTGGGCATGGATGAAGCCACACGCCAAAAGATATTCGACCCTTTTTTCACGACCAAGGAGACCGGGAAAGGCACCGGGCTGGGCCTGTCCATTGCCTATGGAATAATCAAGCAGCATAATGGTCATATCAGCGTATACAGCGAACCTGGCAGAGGGACAACATTCAGGATCTATCTTCCGGTAATTGAGGCGAAGGCCGAAGGGACAAGGACTGCAGCGGAGACGGTGTCGAAAGGCGGAACCGAAACGATCCTGGTTGCCGAGGACAACGACGACGTGCGGGAGCTTATGAAAATAGTGCTTGAGGGGGCCGGTTATACGGTTATTGAAGCGGCTGACGGGGATAGCGCGATAAGCAGGTTTCATGAGCATGAAGGCAGCATACAGCTTGTCATACTTGATGTGATCATGCCGAAAAGGAGCGGGAGGGAGGTCTATGACCGCATCAAGGCCACCAACCCTGCAGCTAATATCCTCTTCAGCAGCGGGTATACCGCTGACGTGATCAATACAAAGGGGGTGCTGGACGAAAAAATGGATTTCATCTCAAAGCCGGTCACCCCTCATAATCTGTTGTCCAAAATAAGAGAGATCCTGGACAGAGTACAAGAAACCTCATAGATCCGGGTGGTGTCGGCAGAATGACGGGGGCCTCACGGTGGTTGACGGGCCAGGAATACTTCGCTATTATAGGAGCTGAAGGAGGCTCAGGGACCATCCATGCGCTCATTCAGGGAGATCAAGCACGATTACCGGCTGACCGAAGAGGACCAGAAGAGGCTTATTGCGCTTCAGCCGCTCATGCTTGAGCGCGCCGACGAGATCATGAGCACGCTTAACCTCTGGTTCATCGGCACCAAGGGTGCTGCCTCGTTCTTCACCCCCTCAACACTCAAGACCCATGTCTTCAATACCCAGAAGATGTGGTTTGCCGAGCTCTTTTCGGGCAACTATGACAACCGGTTCTATGAACAGCTCATCAAGATAGGCTCAGCCCACGTACGCCGCAGCGTCGACGTCCATTACCTGCAGCGCGCGGCCAACCTTATCAAGAATGCCTGTTTCGGTATCCTCTCTCAGGCAGAAGCGCCGGTGTCCGAGATAACGAGCAACATCATCAGCGTCGGGAAGATCATCGATATCAGCATGAACGTGATCGTGAGCGCCTACCTCGAGGAAGAGATACGCCTCTATTCCCCCGTCTATAAAGTAAAAAGCGCCCTCATCACCTTTTCGGAGCGGTTCTCCCAGGTCACCAACTTCATCCTGGTCTTCGCGCTGATCGGCCTCACCGTCGGTGTGGTCTGGCTCTTTTTCAAGGACGTGGCCGGCATCTTTTCAGGAGACGTTGAGCGGGGCATCATCTCCGCCCTCGGGTCGATGCTCCTCATCTGGCTCATGATCGAGCTGATGAGCACCGAGATCGCCCATCTCAAGGGGGGCAAGTTCCATATAAGCGTCTTCGTGGGTGTTGCCCTGGTGACGATGATCCGGGAGACGATGATCGCCACCCTCCGCCATGAGAAGGCAGAGTCCATTTACTACCTCATCGCGGCGATCCTCGTCATCGGCTTCGTCTACTGGATCGTCGTCAAGACCGAAGACCACCACACCTGAAGCAGAGGCCCCGTCTCAGGGCAGTGCCCCTTCCTCTCCTGTCCCCCTGAAGGCTTCAATCGCCTCCTTTTCTATCGCCTCAGGTCTCTCCAGGTATCTCGGCGAGGCATGCATGACAACGAGGCTTCTCACTCCTGCCTTGCGGGCAAGGGAACCGGCAAGCCGCGCAGTGAGATGGTGACGCTCCCGTGATAATTCCCGATCCTCATCAAGGAAGTAGGCCTCGCAGTACAGTGTGTCAGAACCTTTTACGAGTCCGATGACCTCTGCACTGTTCCTGTCGTCCGGAGAGATGTCCGTGATATAGGAGATCTTCTGCCCGTCCGTGATCCCGGCTATATGGATAAGATCGGCGAGCCTGAGCTCCCTGGCGCCGGCCTTCAGACGGGCATCGGGTCCGGCCTTCTGCCGGATCATCGTCTTGAGGTCGGCCAGCCAGGACCCGACCGGAAGGCCCAGGTCATTCAGGGCAGCCTTATCGATATTGATATGATAGTCCTCCTCAAGGCTGAAGCCCAGACAGGGGGTCCCGTGGTCAAGAAGGGCAACCCTTACCCGGTAGGGAGGCTCCTCCAGCACGACTCCGTGAAAGGGACGCGGCTCCCGGTCGATCCTCCTGAAACGCGTCGCAGCATGGAAGCCCGCCTGCCGCAGTTCATCCCCGTCAACGGCGAAGACCTCGATCCTCAGGGGGTATTGCTCGATCAGGTTCCAGGTATAGCCCCTGAGCTTCCCTTCAACGCAGTCGATGATATTCTGCGGGCCGTAGACCCTGAGGGGCGCTGCCCGCCGCAGCAATGCCCGGAGCACGGTGTCAAAACCGATGAAGTGGTCGATATGGGTATGGGTCACGAAGAGATCGGTTATCTTATTGAGGTCTCCTGCATCGAGGCGGCTGATGTCACCCGCGTCGAAGAGAAAGGCCCGCCGTTCACGGAGCATTCTCACAAAAACCCCGGGGTCGCCGAAGAGGCCGTTTACCGGCCGGTGATGGAATGTCGGTTTCATGCGGATAAAAGATATATGCTCTTCAGCCTGCCTTACTGCCCTGCGTATGGTTTCTTATTGATCGAAATGACCGCAACATTATCCGCCTGTTTTTCGGCAGAAACACCATACCGGCCGGCCTCCTGCTGCACCGCCTGTATGTTCAGCGTTGCCGCATTCGACCTGATGGTAATGACCGGCATGCCGTCCTTCCCCTCATCGCTTATGCTGATATCCAGGTCCAGCCTCGGGGGCTGCAGCACAACAGGCGTGGCGGGAGAAGAGGACCTGCCGAACAGGGCCGAAATCAGGAGCCGGGCAGCATAGATCGCTGCAGCGATCACCAGGATCAACAGGATGAATCTCATCTTCTTATCATAGTCCCCATCAGCAGGTTATTCAACCCCCTGGGGCAGAAAGATCAGGTGGCATGGGCGGTTTGACAGGGGGAAAAGCTATTTACTATAATAATAGATATATTTATAACTTTAATAAGCCCTGCTGGTGTTTTTCTGCGACGCTGCCGTGTATCATCCCGCCCTGAGTGGAAGAAACAGACACACGTATCCTGCGGCTTATGAATCAGGCAAGGAGCATTATGACATATCTGAAGACATTGACGATCAAACGTAAACTATGGATCATCGCAGGGATCGCGCTGGCCGGTTATGCCGCCTATATGCTGGGGTCGGCCTTCTCGCTCCGCAGCACCATGGACCGGGAAAAGCAGCTCAAGACGCGCCACGTCGTTGAGGTCGCCTACGGCGTCATCGATAACTACTACCAGCTCTCACAATCCGGTGCGATCTCCGAACAGGAGGCAAAAGAGGCGTCGATCAGGGCGGTCAAATCCCTGAGGTATGAAGAGAACGATTACTTCTGGATCAATGATATGAAGCCGGTGATGATCATGCACCCCTTCAAGCCCGAGCTTGACGGCAAAGACCTTTCAGACATGAAGGACCCCGCAGGGAAAAAGCTCTTTATGGAAATGGTTGCCGTTGTCCAATCCCGGAACGCCGGCCTGGTCAGCTACCTCTGGCCCAAGCCCGGGTTCAGCAACCCGGTAGAGAAGGTCTCATACGTAAAAGGGTTTAAGCCCTGGGGATGGATAATCGGCAGCGGCATCTATCTGGATGACGTCGACGCCCTGTTCCGGAAAGAGATACAAAAAGATATTTTCATCATGCTGCTCATTATCTGCATCTTCAGCCTTGTCATATGGCTGGCGGCCCGGAGCATCATAATCCCCCTGGGGACCGAGCCAGCCGAGATCGCGCGGATCGCAAATCAGGTGGCGGTCGGAGACGTCGGCATTGACATTCATGCCTCCGGCGCAGACCATGCCAGCGTCCTCGTCTCCATGAAGCGGATGGTCGAAAAGCTCAGGGGCATGGTTGCCGATGTCAAGACCTCAGCAGACAACGTGGCCTCGGGAAGCAGGCAGATGAGCTCGATCGCGCAGCATATGGCACAGGGAGCTGCCGAGCAGAACAGTTCCGTCGAGCATGTCTCCGCAACCATTAAAGAGATGGTCTCGAACATCAGGCAGAACTCCGACAATGCCCGGCAGACAGAGAAGATCGCCATCAGGTCCGCCGATGACGCGCAGCAGAGCGGCGGGGCCGTGACCGAGACAATGACCGCAATGAAGAAGATCGCCTCCACGATCTCGGTCATTGAGGAGATCGCACGCCAGACGAACCTGCTGGCCCTGAATGCGGCGATCGAGGCGGCACGCGCCGGAGAGCAGGGCAGAGGGTTTGCGGTCGTCGCCAACGAGGTCAGGAAGCTGGCCTCACGGAGCCAGACTGCGGCAGAGGAGATAAGCCATCTGTCGTCGTCGAGCGTTCAGATAGCTGAAAAAGCAGGGGAAATGCTGACGAAGCTGGTGCCTGACATACAGATGACCGCCGAGCTGGTGCAGGAGATCAGCGTTGCCAGCAAAGAGCAGACCACCGGCATCAAGCAGCTCAACACGGCTGTTTTGCAGCTGGAGCAGGTGATCCAGCAGAACGCCGGTTCCTCTGAAGAGCTGGCCTCGACCGCCGAGGAACTGGCCTCCCAGGCAGAACAGCTCCAAAGCATCATGGCTTTTTTCAGGACAGACGGCACGCTTTAAAGTCCCCGGTATAAACTTGTCTCTGTTAAACCCCGGAAATTCCGGCAGTGGACATTCACCTCTTGCTCTGCTATCTTTTGCATATGATATGCATACACAGACAGATCAGAAGCAACGATAAAGGTCCTCATGCAGAATAAGGGCTGGAGTGTGACGCTTGCCGGCATCGGCATAAACCTCGCCCTCGGTGTGCTCTATACCTGGAGCGTCATCAAGAAGGCGATCCCGTCGGAATGGGGCTGGTCCGACGCTGACAAGGCCCTCCCCTACTCGATCGCCTGTATCGTTTTTGCACTCGTCATGGTGCCGGCAGGCAGGCTGCAGGACCGGATCGGGCCGCGGTGGGTTGCCACCGCAGGAGGCATCCTGACCGGGATAGGCTGCATCATCGCCTCCTATGCGGTAACCGTCCTCTGGTTCGTCATCGGGTTCGGGGTCTTCGCCGGGGCTGGTATCGGCCTGGGGTACGCTTCTGCCACACCGCCTGCGGTCAAGTGGTTCCCTGCGCGAAAGACCGGCCTCATCGCCGGCCTGGTGGTCGCCGGCTTCGGTCTGGCCTCGGTCTATATCTCTCCGGTCGCCAACCACCTGACGGGCTTCTCCCTTTCCGGCCAGCCGGTCCCCGCGGTCGTGGAACTCAGCCGGGCCAAGGCGCTGGCCGACGCAGAGTACGAAAAGGCCCGGGAGGTCATAACCGTTTCCGAGGCTGAATTCGGAAGCATTGACGTCACCTTCGTTGCCAGGGAACTCGAGGTCAAGGACTCGGCCCGCAAGGACGCGGCTGCCCAGCTGCTCGCCCTCAAGGAACGCAACATCCACCGGACACTGTTCTACTTCGGGGTCGGCTTTCTCATCATCGTCACGCTGCTGGCCCAGTTCCTGGTCGCCCCGCCGCCGGGATATCAGCCGCCTGATGCAGCTCCGGCCGGTGCAAAGGCTGCGACCGCGGCTGTGAACCTCGGACCGGGAGAGATCCTGCGGACACCTCTTTTCTACCTGCTCTGGACCATGTACGCCTTCGCAGCAGGAGCGGGTCTGATGATCATCGGGAACATCACCACCATCGCAAAAATCGGGAAGATCGAGGCAGGCTTTATCCTCGTGGCGCTGCTGGCCGTCGGAAATGCTGCGGGCCGGATCATCGCCGGGATGCTCTCCGACCGGATCGGCCGCCTCTGGACCATGTGCATCATCTTCCTCTTCCAGGCCGGCCTCATGATGGTGCTGCGGACCGGCCTTTCGGACATGACCACCTTCGTCGTCATCTCGATGCTCCTGGGCTTTAATTACGGGGCCTGCCTCTCGGTCTTCCCCTCGGCAGTGAAGGACAACTTCGGCCTGAAGAACTTCGGCATCAACTACGGGCTCGTCTTCACCGCCTGGGGCGTCGGCGGATTTGTCTTCCCGCTCTTTGCCGGTAAGCTCTTCGAGGCGGCAAAAAAGAGCACGGGGACAGGCAGCTATAATGATGCATACCTGACAGCAGCCGCTGTGTTGGTGCTCGCGGCCGCGCTCACCTTTATCACGCGCAGCATCGAAAAGAAGCATAAGGCAGACTGCGCTCAATGCCCCTGAGAACAGACCCCGCCGTTCATTCCCATAAAAGGTCGGGATCAGGTCTGCCGGCGGGACAGTAACCGGGAGGTATACGGTCCCCCTCCCGCGGTGAGGGGCAGGTCTAACTGCCGAGCAGGCTGCGTATCTTCTTAAGGAGAGCGGTTATGGTCAGCGGCTTCGGCAGGAAGTTCAGACCTTCTTCAAGTCCGCCCTTCTGCGAAATAATATCTGCGGTGTAACCGCTCATCAGTATCGTCTTCATCCCGGGCCTAAGCCTGCGGATCTCCTCACAGGCCTCCCTGCCGTTCTTCTTCGGCATCACCAGATCGCTCAGCACGAGATCTATCTTCTCCCTGTTTCTCAGGAAAACGGCAACCGCATGTTCCCCGTCAACCGCTTCGATCACCGAATACCCGAATTCCTCAAGGAGCATCCTCGTGCTCCGCCGGGTATCCTCGTTGTCCTCAACCAGCAGAATCGTCTCCGTACCCCGGTAATCAGCGGCAGCCTCTGCTCTGGCATCCTCGCTCACCGCACCGGGTATCAGCGGCAGGTAGATCCTGAAGGTCGTGCCCTGGCCCGGCTCGCTGTATACATGGATGGTGCCATTATGCTTGCTCACGATCCCGTAAGCGATTGAAAGCCCCAGCCCGGTCCCCTTGCCGACCTCCTTCGTCGTAAAGAACGGCTCGAACACGCGGGCCACCGTCTCTTTATCCATACCAATCCCGGTGTCGGAGACCATAATGAGCGCATAGGAACCCGGGGCAAGGTCGCCGAACTCTTGCTGGACAAGGAGCCTCTCGGTGTCTATGCTGAGCCTTCCTCCCTGGGGCATGGCGTCGCGGGCATTCGTGGTCAGGTTCATCAGCACCTGCTCTATCTGTCCCCTGTCGACCTCAACGGTCAGATCTTCAGATGAGCAGTTGACGACGATCTCGATATCCTCACCGATGAGCCTCTGCAGGATGCCCCTGAAATCCCCGACCAGTTTGTTGAGGTCCAGCCGTTTCATCTCTACGGGCTGTTTTCTGCTGAAGGCCAGAAGGCTTTTGGTAAGACCGGACGCCCTCTCTGCCGAGGCCAGGATATCCGTGGCATACGCCCTCAGTTTCTCATCCTGTTCCAATCTCATCTGGAGGATGGAGGCATAACCAATAATAGCGGTCAGGATATTATTGAAGTCATGGGCCACGCCGCCGGCCAACTGCCCTATGCCGTCCATCTTCTGCGATTGCCTGAGCAGTTCCTCATTATGGATCTGCTTCGTCACATCCCGGACGACCTCTATGCCTGCGTTGATAGCCCCGGCCGCATCCCGCAGCGGAGACGTCGTGATCTCAAAGCACCTGGTCCCTCCCGGCAGATCGACCGTCCTGCGCAACGTATGCACCTTGCCGTCACTGAATGTCAGGGCCACCGGGCAGCCTTCGCAGACAGTCTCCCTCGATTCATACGCCTTGAAACAGTGCTCGCCCACATGTGAGCCTATCAGACCTTTATGCACCTCATTCTGATAGAGTATCCGGTAATCCCGGTCCTGGATGCTTATACCGTCGCCCATGGCGGCAATGATCGCCTCTGACTTGTTCTTTTCGGCCCGCAGGACCTTTTCAGCCTGTTTTCTTTCGGTGATATCGAAGAACGTAACAATGGCCCCGATGCAGACACCTTCCCTGATCACCGGATAGGACCAGTACTCAACAGGCAGGTTCGACCCGTCGGCCCTCCAGAAGATCTCGTCCTCAACATGCATCTTACGGCCTTCCCTGAACCCCTGGTAGGCCCTGCATTCCTCTTCAGGGTAGGGACGTCCATCAGCATGAGAATGATGAATGAAGCCATGTATCTTCGTCCCGAGAAGGTCCCTTTCATGCTGATAGCCGAGTATCCTCAGACAGGAGGCATTGCAGAAAGTGCAGACCCCTTCAACATTGACGCCATAGATGCCCTCGGCCGCAGATTCCAGCAGCAGGCGTATGCGTTCCTCTTTTTCCCGCACGGACAGCTCGGCCTTCCTGCGTTCTTCAAGCTCATGGGCCAGTTCACGGTTGCGCTGCTCTATATGCGTTAACGCATCGTTGATAGCAGAACCGATGAGATCGAACTCGCTCACGTCCACCGGCTGCACCTCCCGCCCCTGGCGCACGGCATCCACCATCGCAGCCAGAGGGGTCTGCAGGTTCCTGCGCAGGATAATAAATAGAATTATGAGAAGAAGCCCCGAGCCGAAGACCATCAGGGGTATCAGATAAAAGACCTCTTTGCGGACCATCTGGTGGGACATAGACTCTGTTGCAACGATTATGCGCCATCCCCAGGCCGGGTACTGGTGCACCTGCAGGTGCAGCCCGCTGTCGGTATGGACCTTATCGGGACTGTCCCTTTCGTGCTTCAGGAGGAGTCGCGGCACATCCTCCTGGGGAAAGGTAGAGAGAAGGACACTCCCGTCCTGAGCCGCGATCACCCCCTTCACCTCTTTGCGCTGCCAGTTCAAAGAGATCGCCTCCACCACCAATCTCTTCTTTGCCTCCACCACCGGAGGATTATCAAGCAGACGTGCCGTGGTCAGATCGGTCTGTGCTATTTCGATGATCCGCATGGTTTCGTTGATATGACCGGACAGGCGATGACCGACGGATTCCTCGATAATGCGGTTTGCGATCTGGTTGAAGGAGACGATGAGGGCTGCAAAAATTAGAACGACCGCTAAAAAGACCGGGATGATCAGCCGACCGATGATACTGTTTCGCTTAATGATCACTCATTACTTCCCGGTAAGTGGACAGCAGGTCCATCACCGAAGCGCGGTAGGTTGCTGACGGAGAGACAAAGCCGTTCCTGATCTCATCATCCCAGTCGTGCAGCAACTTTCTGTCCGCCATATTCTTCTCCGGTTTAAGTTTAAGCAGCGCCTTCGAAAAAAGTGCTCTCGTCCTGCTATTGAGTCCGGGGGTCGCAACGAAGGCGAAATTAGGGAGCGGTTCAGACGTTTTCAGCACGCGCAGGCGGCTGTCACTGAACTTTCTGTAGAGGACATCCTTCATGCCGGCTGCATCCACCTCTCCGCTAAGGAGCGCATTCATGATGCGGTCCTGCCCCTCGAAAAAAACAGGCTCGAAATCGCCCTTGCCGATCCCTGACGTGCGGAGCATCCTGACCGGCAGGACATGGGCAGCGGTCGAGCCCTTGAACAGTCCTATCTGTTTACCCCTCAGCCGGGTGACGGACTGGATGGAAGGGTCGATCGTCACGATGACCGAGTGATAAAAAAGCTTGCCGTCCTCGCTGATGGCCACGACCAGGGTCTCCACACCGCATTTTTCGATGCTCCTGGCCAGGGGCACAGGGCCGAGCAGCGCAATGGACACATCTCCTGAGCAAATCGCCTCGATCGTGGAGTCATGGTTGGGATAGAGCTTCAGTTCCCAGGGCTTTCCCGTCGTCTTCCTGAGATACTCCACCAGCGGCATGAACCGGGCCCAGAGCTTGTCAGGACTGTAATAGGGGATGATCGTGATCGTATATTCCGTCCCCGACCCCTTTTTCGGGGCCTCCTGCTGCTGAGCGGCAGAGGCCGCGGCCATGAACACCGAAACCATAATAAGGAGCAGGATGCATGCAGTCCGTCTCATGCCTATGATCTATCGCTGCAGAAGAAGATAGTCAACATCACTCCCCTGTATTACTGCCCCTGCGGAAACCGGTCTAGAACTTGAACTTGAAGTCTTTCGTGACACCGGCCTCTTTGAGGAGATTGAGGGTATGCTTAAAGTCCTCATTCTTCGTCGGAATATATCCTTGAATGCCAAGGGAGTTCCTGACCACGGCCGCCTCCGGCGCCGGGTCATTCTTCAGCCCGGTAAGGACGGCGGCGATCTTGTTGCGGGTCTCCTGTTTCATTTTTTTCGAAACAATGAGTGTGCCGTCAGGGTTTTCGCTTTTGTCCTGACCCACCTGTTCGAGGCCCGGATATTTCCCTTTCTCGGCATCCCAGACACGGTTCTTCACAATGGCGATATCAGCCACTCCGGTATTGAGGGCATCCAGTGCAGCCGCATGCGTAGCCGCCTTTTTAATTTCAGCTGCCGCCTTGGCAGCTCCCGGCAAATGGTGAAGGTATATCTCTCCTGAGGAGGCCATAGAGGTCAGGATGACCTTCTTCCCCTTAAAATAGTCTGCGGAACCGGTGAACTTGGGGGACCCTTTTTTTGCGATCACTACAGCCCAATAGGTCGATGTGCCGTCCTTGGCAACAGGCCTGACCAGGGGTTCTGCAAGCCCCTTCATGATCATGATCCCGGCGATCCCTGAGCCGCTGAACATGGCGTCCACGCCCCCTTTTGAGAACAGCTCCGCGGCCGACACATAGTCGCGGGCTGCCTCAAAGTTCATATCAATGCCCTTCTTATCCAGGTACTCGACCAGTTCCCGGTATTTCTTTCCCTCGCCGCTCTTATCCTGCGTCGTCACCACCCTCAGCTCCTCGGCGCCGGCAGGAGCCAGGCAGATACCAAGCAGGAGCATTGCCGCCATCATCATTCCCAACCCAATTCTGAACGCTTTCATGGAAAACCTCCTTCATTTATACGGTGTTTTACAAAAACTGCAGGACGGAACGGCCGTTCATGACCATTCCCGCCTCCTGAAGCCTGCCTGCAGATTGGTTTCTGCATGATATCAGATTTGCACAAACCCTGTCATCACCTTTCTGCTATCCTATCGCCATTTTCACTCTCCTCTTTCAGCTTTCAAGACCTGCCATCCTTCGGCCTCCTGTCGTTCGGCCGAGCCCTGATCGCAAAATGAAACAAACTTAACTGGACAATGAAAACAGGAGAGGTTAGGATAAATATATAAAATGCTATATTAATTAACTTTAATAATAGCCCCGACCACATCCCACTGTACCGGAAGGTCTGCATAGCAGACCATGTCAATAATTTTGGCAGGAGGAAGTATGCGTAGAAAATATTTAATAGTCTTGCTGGCTGCGGTTCTCGTGATGGGGGCTTTCGGCAGCTCTTTTGCTGTTTCATCGTATGTGAATAGCTTCAGCAGCGCCTATCCAGGGTCAGCATCCTCGTCATTCAGCTGTTCCCTCTGTCACACCAGTCCACCAACGCGTAATGCCTACGGCGCAGCCTGGGCCGCTGCCGGACACAATTTCAGGTCGATCGAATCCCAGGACTCGGACACTGATACCTTCACCAACCTGGCCGAGATCAACGCAGGGACAAACCCCGGAAACTCAACAAGCAAACCAGCAACACCACCGCCTCCCGCAGCCTGTACCTCCTTTATGTACTCAGCATGGTCTGCATGTCAGTCCAACAACACCCAGTCCAGGACGGTCACCTCATCCCTTCCTGCCGGCTGCACCGGGGGCACGCCGGTCCTGACACAGGCCTGCACCTTTGTACCACCCGTAACAGCCTGCACCTCCTTTACGTTCTCGGCATGGGGAGCATGCCAACCCAATAACACCCAATCCAGGACTGTCGCCTCGAGCTCACCCGCAGGCTGCACAGGTTCACCCGCAGCATCTCAGTTGACGCAGGCCTGCACCTTTATACCGCCGGTAAACGCCTGTACGTCATTCACGTTCTCGTCATGGTCGGCCTGTCAGTCCAACAACACCCAGAGCAGGACGGTCGTCTCATCTCTTCCTGCCGGCTGCTCAGGCAGCCCCTCAGCGGCTCAGCTAACGCAGATATGCAACTATGTACCGCCTGCACCGCCGCCCTCGGCACAGATCATGCCTGTCCCCGCTTCAGAGGAGAGCTTCTCGTATGATTCGGTTGCAGAGCCTGTGGTGAGTGCTGTTCCGGCTCAGGCAAGACCGATCGGTCTCGGTTCCGCGGCTTCAGGCGGAGGAGATCTCGATGTGAAGGTGAAGATCGGTCCCTTTGCAGGCCGGGTTGATGTTTCTTTGATCATCTATGCACCGTCAATCGATCCCGAGGACCTCTACTTCATGAGGGGCAATGAACTGAGGCTGCTCTCGGATGCGGTGAACGAAGATTCTGACAGAGAGGGTGACCGGTCGAGGAGATTCCGCAGGCTCACCCTCTGGAAGTCTGATGTCACCTCAGTAAACGAGCACATTTATTCCGGGGCTGTCTCAGAGCTCCCATCGGGAATATACACCCTCGTCCTCGTCGTCAAAGCAGATGACGAAGAGGATGGTTCCTACCGCTGGGTAACGCAACTCAGAATTCCCTAAGCTTCGCTGAAGGAATAGGTCTCAAAGCGGTCCCTGCTACCCGTCTCACCAGGCAGCAGGGACCTTTTTTTGCTGCTGTACAAATGCCCGGAATCGGGGTAAGGTATAGACAAACCCCTGGGGAGGAAAAAGATGAACAGTGTTATCGATGCCATTAAAAAGAGAAGGTCTGTCAGGGCCTATGAACCGGCTCCGGTATCCAGGGAGTCGCTCGACCTGATCATCGAGGCCGGGAACGAGGCCCCCTCCGCGATGAACAGCCAGCCCTGGCGCTTTGTCGTGGTGCAGGACCCTGCGGCGAAGAAGAAGCTCCTCCGCGCCGCCCTTCCGAACGCGAAAAAGATCCTCGATCTGGTGAAGGACTCAGACCCCGAAAGACATGCGGCGATCATGAAGAGGCTCGAGGAGCAGGAAGACCCGGTCTATTATTCAGCCCCGGCGGTCATCTTTGTGATCGGCTCCGGCAGGTACGCGGAGCATTCATGTCCGCTGGGCTGCGAGAATATGATGCTCGCAGCCCATTCGCTCGGGCTGGGCAGCTGCTGGGTCGGGTTCGGCTCAATGGTGGCTGATGAACCCGAGATCGCCTCGCTCCTGGACCTGCAGCCGCAGGAGAAGATCTACGGTCCGATCCTGATCGGCCGACCGAAGGGCTATCCTGACCGGCCCCCCAAAAAGACCCCGGTCACGAAGTGGGTATAAATGGTCGTTATCCTATTAATTCGGAGCGTTGGCCGGAATGTCGATCTGGAAGCTTACGGATAAAGATCCCGTGAAGATCACCGGGGAAATTTTGACTGAGGGGACTTCTACCCCTCTGCCCGAAAACACGGCCGGACTCTCTCACAGGGCCGAGCTGCTGATTGCTGCAGGGGAATACTTCACCGCAATGGAGCTCTATCTCATGCACGTACGAAAAGAACCCTCGAATATGCAGGTGAGGCAACAGGCTGAAGAGCTCAGGTCCCTTATCCTGTTTTCTGGATTGCAGAAGGATTTCATAATATTCAGACTGGAAAGGTTTCGGGATCTGATCAGGAAGGGAGCAGCTGATTTCTGGAAAACCTGAAGGAAAGCGGAAAGCTGACGTATGGGTATGGACCGGACAGCTTCCGGCGAAACAGAAAGAATACCGCTCCCGGGATATTAAGCTATATGGCTCGCGGTGCGGGACAGGGGTTACGGCTTACCTGCACTGAGAATATTCGACCCCGTCTCCGACGATCACCGGATAACCGTTGCTGTTGTTCTTAACAAAGGTCTGTACTAGTTCAAGCTGACCATACCCCTCGGACATGTATAGCTCGCCGGCGACCACCTTCCAGCGGCCGTCCCCTCCGGAATCACCCTGGCTGGCAATACTGCCGCTGGGGCCGCTTGAGTACCCCTCGCTGCGGCTGCCCGAACTGTACGTCCCGTCGGCGCTGAAGCGCAGCCGTGAGGAGTTTGAATAGCCGGTGATCTTATTGTAGGAATAGGTACACCAGGCGCTCGACAGGAGCAGCTTCGACGACAGCCCTCCGGCCTGCACCGGGATGGCTGTGGCAATGGATGCGGCAATAACCAGAAGGGCGACGGCTTTTGTCATGGCAACCTCCGTGTCACGATATAGTGAGAACGCATGGTCCTCTTCGTTTCATAGAATGTCCCGACGGCTGTTTTTCAATAATAACACAGACAGGGAACGCAGCTGAGCGCAAATTCGACCGGGGGGGCACTGTGGGCAGGAGCCCTATGCCCTTCGCAGAGCTCTATCGGTCATTTCAAGCCCCGGACCCGGATGGTTCTTCTGGTGCAGCATAGTATTTCACCCTGTTCCTGCCGCTGTTTTTGGCAGCATAGAGGGCCGCGTCCGCCCTTCTCACGAACTCATCCGTAGTAAGGCCGTCGACATATGCGGACACGCCGATGCTGACGGTAATTTTGCCTGCAGGCGCCTGCTCCGACGCTTCCACCGCAGACCTGATCTTTTCGGCAAGGGCCAGAGCGCTTTCAACCGTTGTTTCGGCCGCCAGCACACCAAATTCCTCCCCGCCGACACGCCCCAGGATGTCCGACCTCCGTATATGCTCTGTCACAACGGCTGTGATCGTCTTCAGCACCTTATCGCCGACGGCATGACCATAGGTATCGTTGACGGCCTTGAAATGGTCTATGTCGAACATGAGCAGTGAGAGCGATCTGGCGTATCTCACTGCCCTCTCTTTCTCCTGCTGGAGGACCTCATAAAATTTTCTTCTGTTTAAAGTTCCTGTAAGCGAGTCCTTCTCCGCGAATTCCCTCAGTTTCTGCTCGGCCTCTTTTCGTTCCGTGATGTCCCTGATTATCCCGACTGCGTGCCATTGCTCTTTGATCCTGATGCCGGATATGGAGAGGTCCACCGGGAACTCTGTCCCGTCCTTCTTCTGGGCGGTCATCTCCAGTGCCCTGCCCAAAATTGCGCCCTCCCCTGTTTGCGCAAACCCCGCAAACCCCTTCCGGAAGTCATCGTAATGCCGCCGCGGAACTATGATCTTATGCAGGTCCATCCCCATGGCCTCTGCCGCCGTATACCCAAAGAGCTCTTCAGCCGCAGGGTTCCAGAAGGAGACCAGACCTGCAGCATCGATCATCACGATGGCGCTGGCCGCCATCCCGGTAATGGTACGCAGGCGCTCTTCGCTCTCCCGCAGGGCGTTCTCGGCCAGTATCCGGTCGGTGATCACCTTTGCCGTGGCGATAAAATGGGTGATCGTGTCCTGCTCGTTGCGCATCGGGGTGATGGTGCATTCGTCGTAGTAGAGCTCCCCGTTCTTCTTGCGATTGACAAAGACATTGCGGTATATGTTCCCTGCGAGGATCGTCTCCCATAGTTCCCGGTAAAACTCAGCTCCGTGAATTCCGGACTTGAGTATGCGGGGGGTCCTGCCTGCAACCTCCTCCCTGGCATACCCGGTCACTGCCTCGAAGGCCGGATTGACGTACTCGATAATGCCCCTGCTGTCGGTTATGACGATCATATCCGCGGCCTTTTCGACCGCAGTCGAAAGCTTCCTCATCTCCGTTTCAGCGGCTATGCGCGCGGTGATATTTCGGGATACATGGATCACCCTGACGACCCGGCCGCTTTCATCTTTTATCGGATTGGTGGAAACCTCTGCATGTATCTTTCTGCCGTCGGCACTGTAATGGACATGTTCGTATGTTGCGTATTCGCCCAGACTGGCCGTATCGCACAGCGGACAGGGATGGCCGGGCGCCGAGCAGGGGACAGAAGACCGGTGCGTCACCGCATGACAGGTCTTCCCTATCACCTCATCCCTGGTCAGTCCCATGTCAGAGAGAAATGCCGCATTGGCATCGATTATCCTGAAGTCGGCCGCATCGATCACGGATATGGCATCATGCATCCCGTTGAGGATGGTCTCGCTGAATTCCCGGTCATGCCGAGACCTCTCTTCGGCCTTCTCGGCACGCGATATGATGATGCCCGCGTAACAACCGAAACCGACAAAGGAGACCAGCACAAAGAACCTCATCCAAAGCTCTCCCGCATCAGGGGCAAAGACCTGCTGCAGAAAGGGAGCCCCCTTGAGCAGGAACGTGTCAACGGCCGAATCCAGCAGCCAAAACATAATACCCAGTATGGCGCCGAGCAGCTGCATCGTTCCTATGGTCCGGTATTTTTTCATAGGTCTGACGCTTTATACACCCGTATACGGTTATGAGGGGAAACAATCACCATACAGAATTATAAGCAGATTGAAGAAGCATTACCATACCGTTATCAGTTATCAGTGCAGGCCCATGCTACCGTCAACGGCGACCTGTTTCATCATGACCTCATTTGGATCTATCACCTGATTCTTACATTTATCACAAATAAGACCGGGAATCAAGTCGTTAAACGCCAACACGACGAACACCTCCTTCCCGAGCGTCCCGCTCCTGCCGGGCAGAGCCCGGTATATCCCCATACCGTAAAATGTGATGCTATAATGTTCAGAAGAGCTTAACTAATAACCTGAGGAGCTGAGAATGGACCCCGGAAGATATTCCCTGCGTGCAGGCCTCTGCCTTATCGTCCTGACCGCCTTTTTATGCAGCGCCGCACCTGCTGCGGCACGGCAGGATTACACGAGAACCACCCCTGCATATGCCGCACCTGAAGTGACGCTCGTTAACCAGCATGGGGCAAAAGTTCCCCTCCGGTCGCTTCTGCAGTCGGGCAAACCGGTCATGTTCGATTTCATCTTCACTACCTGCACGACGATCTGCCCGTTCCTCTCTGCCAGCTATACGAACTTTCAGCGCACGATGGGCCCTGAAGCAAATAAAGTCCACCTGGTGTCGATCTCTATCGACCCGGAAAATGATACCCCGAAAAAGATGAAGGAATATCTCGGGAAGTTCGACGCGCGGGAGGGCTGGGACTTTCTCACCGGCAGCAGATCTGATATCGACAAGGTGATCAGGGCCTTCGATACCGGTGCCTCGAATAAGATGTCCCATCTGCCGATCATTATCATCTGGTCTCCTGCAGGCAGAAGCTGGACAAGGATCAGTGGCCTGATCAGCACGTCAGAACTGATCAAAGAGTATCGGAAAGCGGTCGCGAAATGATACCGGGCAGGGGCACAATGGCCGGACTGCTCTGTGTTGTCATCTGCATGATCCTGCTCTCCCTGATGAGCTGCGGTCAGGCCTCTGCCGCATCTGACAGCAGGCCCCTGAATACCATTGCCGGCTTCAGCCCTGAAAAAGCGCTCCGTCTGGGTGAAGACATATACCGCAGGGGCATCCTTCCGACAGGCGAACCGGTCAAGGCGATACTCCAGGACGACATCCCGGTTACCGGGACGATGTTCACCTGCGTGAGCTGCCACATGCGGAGCGGCCTGGGTTCGATCGAAGGGACCGTGATCACGCTGCCGACAAGCGGGCCGAGGCTTTTCAAACCCCTGACAGCCGCCGAACTGAATGAAGGTTTTCTCCGGGCAGTTTTCAAGGACCAGGCGTCCCTCTCCCTCCGGCGTCCTCCATACACTGATGAGACCCTTGCGATCGCCCTGAGGCATGGGGCAGATCCTTCCGGAAGGCAGCTGCATGCTGTCATGCCGCGGTATCTCCTTGAAGACCGCGACATGGAAATCCTGATCTTCTACCTGAAGAGCCTCTCCGCCTCACCGTCACCCGGAGTGACTGAAACGACGATGCAGTTTGCCACGATCATCACCGAAGAGGTGAGCAGCCGGGACAGACAAAGTCTGCTGGGGCCCCTGGAGTGGTTCGTCCGTGCCAGAAATTCCCGGGCAGACTATATGAGGAAAAAGACCTCAGGAAGGCATCTCCCGGAACAGATGGACAGGGCATTTCGCCGCTGGAGCCTTTCTGTATGGGAACTCAAGGGCCCCCCGGCAACGTGGCGGGGACAGCTCGAGCAATACTACCGGCAGGAACCGGTCTTTGCTGTTCTCAGCGGCATATCGACACGTGACTGGGCCCCGATCCATGCCTTTACCGAAGAGCACGGCATCCCGTCCATTTTCCCGGTCACGGACCTCCCGGTCATATCAGAAACCGACTGGTATACCCTCTATTTTTCGAAGGGGCTGGTCCAGGAAGCGGTTGCCGCAATGCAATTCATCGAAGGCTTGCCGGAGGCATCACCCGATGCTCCGGTCCTGCAGGTGATCGGAAATGACCCCGAATCAGCAGTCCTGGCCGGGGCCGTCAGGGATTACCTGCTGAAGCAGGGGAGAGGAGGACCAATTGACCTGGTCATCGACGCAGACAGACCGCTGAGCCGGAAGGAGGCCGATGCCCTGCTGGCGAAATACAGAAGTCCCCTTGTCCTGTTCTGGGCCGGCAGGAATGCCCCGGCGGCGGCGGCAATGATGCTGCAGAGCCCTCATAAGCCGAATATGATATTCATGTCATCGACGCTGCTTGGCGATGCAATCTATACGGTTCCGGAGAGCATCAGAAAAGATGTTTACATCACCTGGCCCTACCAGCTGCCTGCCGATATTAAGAAAGACGCGTTTTCCTTCATGAACATATGGGGGAAGACGCCGGGAAAGGTCCCGGTGAACCGGACAATAGCGACCAAGGCCTATTTTGCGGGCTCGATACTGATAGAGGCCCTCATGCATCTGAAGACCAATTTCTACCGGGACTACTTTCTGGACGTGATCAGCATGATCAGCGACCATAAAATCAAGATCCCGGTCTACCCGCGGCTGAGCTTCGGTCCGGGCCAGCGCTACGCATCAAAAGGCTGTTACATCGTCCAGCTTTCCGCGGGACCCGACCCCGAGGTCGTCAGAAGAAGTGAATGGGTCATGCACTGAGACGGACCGCTTTAACGTTGGTTTATAACAGATCATCTTCGTCTTCCCCAGCTCTGTCAAAAGCTCCTGCTCTTTGTTTATCCGCCCCAGCCGATGCTGATGATTATGGCATCTGCCGGGCAGACCTCTTTGCAGGTGCCGCAGTCGATGCAGTAAGACGACCGGTAAGGCAGACTCTTGCCGTCCGACATCTCAAAACAGTTGACCGGGCAGGCCCTTATGCAATCCCCGCAGCCCGTGCATTTGTCCCAATCCACAATAGCTATGAACACCTTTTTCACCCTCCAGGAAGACTCCCTGCCCTTTCATAAGGAACTGTTGAAGTTTTATATCTCCTGATTCTACCGCAGTCCGGCGGGCGGCACTATGATATATATCACATTTCATACATTTAGGCTGCAGGGAGTTGAACTGCTCACTGAGGAGACCCCGTCACGAGCCATTTCCCTTGACGCCGCCGCAAATTGGCCCTATAATCAAAAAACAGATGCTCTACAAGGAATATGATAAGAGCTTGGAGGCCGAGGAGGCCGATTTTGCATGATTAAATTCAGGAGGACCATTGCCCTATGAAACTTGGCGAAGCCCTTGTCAGCGTCGATCTCATCACCCCGGAGCAGTTGAAGGAGGCGCTTTCCCGGCAGGTGATGTTCGGCGGAAGGATCGGCACAAACCTTGTTGAACTCGGGTTCATTACCGAAGACGACATCGTACAGTTCTTCAGCAAATATTTTAAGACGCCGGCGGTCAAGCCGTCCGCGCTTGAGGATATAGCCCCTGAGGTCATCGCCAGCCTCGACGCCAAGTTTGCGGAAAAATACTACATGGTCCCTTTTCGAAAGGAAAGGAGCAGGCTCCATGTTGCGATGCTTGAGCCTCAGACCTTTGACCGTCTTGAAGAATTTCGTTTTATGATCGGGCTCGACATTGTCCCGTATGTCATGTCCGAACTGAGGCTCCTGTATTGTCTCGAAAAGTATTACGGGATAAAGCGGGACCTCCGCTTTATCAGTGTCTACGATAAGATCTCAGGCGCCGGGGCCGAAATAGAGAAAAGGGCATGGCAGAAAGAGGCGGTGAATGTCGCCGAACATTTTGCCGTTGTCCGGGACAGGGACCAGGTGATCGATATCCTGCTGAACGAGGCCACCCGGGTAGCTGCCCGCGCAGCCGTCTTTGAGCTGCATGGCAGCATGGTGAGCGGCTGGAAGGGGCGGGGGATCACGGTAGAAGGGTTCGAGGATACCCTGAGGGACTCCTCTATCTGCGAAGAAGTGCACAGGAACAAGACCCTTTTCCGCGGCAAGATCCCTGAGACGCC
Organism: Nitrospirota bacterium; assembly: GCA_004321925.1. Lineage (GTDB taxonomy): Bacteria > Nitrospirota > Thermodesulfovibrionia > Thermodesulfovibrionales > UBA6898 > PALSA-1316. The sequence continues at coordinate 40,751 of SCQH01000062.1, forward strand.
TGCCAATGCAAAGCTGATAGATATCCTGCATGGCGTTCCCCAGGAGTCCTGCATGCTGCCGATCAGGTTCCGTGACAGGGACATAGGCCTGCTCTATGTCGACAACGGCAATGAGAAGGTCCTTGATGCTGGTCTGGCCTACATCAGCACTCTTGTTGCCATGGCAGAGGTAAGCTTCGAATTCATCCTGATGCGGAAAAAGCTCTACAGCGTCATTTCCCTGCCCCAGGAGTAAGATAAAGGAGGGAAGGGCCTCTGCCTCTTCTCACCCGGTCCCGCGCGGGGTTGCAGGTACAGCCTTGCCCGTCGTTCGGGCCTTATCGCGGGAGCGGGTCGCTTTCCCCTCGATATCCATCATTATGGCGTAATAGTATCCCAATTTCTTTGCCAGCGGGTTTCTTTTCTTGTTATCTACCGCATTTCCGTAGGAATTGATCATCTGCTGCAGATCTTTTTTGAGGGAAGCCGTATCAAAGGAATGGACCATGCCTTCCTTCTTGGCCCTGAGGTAGCTGTCGATCCTTCTCTGCAGCGTATATTCTTTTGGCGACAGGCTGTCAACTCTATGCACTGCAGGGGCCTTGACTGCTGCTGCTTTCTTCTGGACCTTTATCGGTCTGGCATAATTCTTTTTCATATAGGTATATTCTACTCCTCTGAAGCACTTAAAACCATGGGGCCTGCCCTCACAATAGTCAACCGTCCCGATTATTGGAGGGCCCGGCCGCTCCTGCGTGGTATAATAGAGATATGAAAGACAACAGAATAACAATGTTCAGCCTGGATAACCTCAGCGTAGCCCTGACCAGCAAGGCGCAGGCAGCGAACCACGATATCACCCAGGAAATGGTAGAAGATTGGGTCGGCAATGCCGGGTCTGTCGACAGGCAGATCGCCTTCATGTCTGCTGCCCTCAGTGCCCTCAACACCGGGCAGTATACGGCCGACAAGATGGTAGAGGATATGCTTCAGACGGGGCGTCTGGACAACTGATGAAAAAGAGGCCGCATTTCTCTGTCGAAGACATAATCAGGCACGAGTTCAGGAAACCGCTCAGCAGGGGAACTATCGGCAAAGATGCCCGGGGGCTGCTCTGGGCCTATGGTGTTGTCATGAAGGATTCACGCTACTGTGTTGAGGTCATCACAGTGGATATGGAGACGCACCAGGTGCAACGCCAAAAAGACAAGGAAAACACCTATGAGCAGAGGGCGGATGCGACAGCCTACATCACAGAACTGATCAAGGGGATATTGCCGGCACAAGTCCCGGTTGCCTGAGCCGGACCAGACCCACCTTAGCGGCTCCGTCTCTGCTGGTTCTTCAAAACTTCAGGAAAAATTTAAACAGATAATACCAGCCGAAGGCAGACAGTATAATGAGGACCGCGACCCCAAAGAAAAGAAGCGGTTTCCCTGCGGCGTGTTTTTTGTCTGGATGAGGACTGCGTTCTTCTGCTTCCGGTCCTTCATGAGCTGACTGTGCATTCCGCTGGCCTGCAGGAGAGGACATCTTTATATCCAGCATCTCCGAACCCTTGAAATCCTTATACTGGACCTCCAGCCCCTGCTGGGCCCTGATGTCCCTGCCGCAGTGGCGGCATACATCCCCTGCGGCCGTCTCTTTCCCGCAATGCGGGCAGGTGATCATGTCAGGTTCTTTCATTCTTCTTTCCCTTGTCAATTTCAGTGATCAGCTCTGTTCTGATTTTAACGCTTTTTGATAATAAATGAAAACTCCGTAAAGACAGATCGTCATCCCCTGTTGCGCCCCTTCCGCGCCATAAAAAAGGGCGAGGTTATCAGCCTCGCCCCCGATGATCGTATGAAAGTCTATGGACCTTATGCTCTTCTTTGTCTCCTCAGGTAATAGACAGAAGCCAGTCCTGCCAGCAGCATAAAGATTATCATCCCCCATTCATTCATGGTGGGCACCGTCTTCACCTCGCCGGGACTGAGGCCCTGGACAGCGAAGACATAGGGGTTTTCGTCACCATCGTCATTTGCTATGCTGATGGTGGCTGTCCTTAACCCAATGGCGGACGGGGTGAACTGCACCGTAAAGGTCGTTGTTCCGCCTCCGGCCACGCTGGCCGCAGGACTGACGGTTATCAGGAAGTCCCCGGGATTTGCCCCCCCAATGGTTATTGCCCCGACGTTAAGAGTTCCGGTCCCGGTGTTTGCGATAGTATAGGTCTGTGTGCTGCTGCTTCCCAGGGCCACGTTTCCGAAGTCCGTGCCATCGGTGACAGAAGGCGTGGCATCCCCGGCAGTAATTGACACAGGTCCGGCGCCGCCCTGAATGTCTATTTCGGAGGGTGCAGCGCAGGTGATTATGTCGAGGGTCCAGGATGTGAGCGAGCCGGTGTCGCCGGCCAGATCGTCGGTTATGGTAAGGGTCCAGATGCCGTTAGGGTCCTGACCGATGAATGCGGCCAATGCGCCTTCCGGGGCAAGAGGGGTGGCAAGTGTGAGATTCACAAATATATTATCGGTGACGGGGGTCGTGGCGGAATCGTCCCAGAGGGTGCCGTTGAATACGTTGTCGTTCCCTGCGCCGTTGTCGGTCGTGATCGTGACGACCGTGCCGGAAGGCGAGGTCAGTCTTATGTCCAGGTCCGCGGCAAAGGTATGCGTGATAAATGTCCTTAAATTCACATCACAGACATACGTACCGGCTCCGGCGACAGCAATGGTAGCGTTCACGGTGGCCACGTCGGCTATCGCCGTGACCGTATTGTCCGTGAATGAACTTGCTGTGACGGCAGGGGCTGAGGCAAGGGTGGTGACGACGAGTGACCATTGGTCGAGCGAGCCGCCGTCACCGGCAAGGTCGTCATTTATCGTGATGGTCCATAGACCGTTGGGGTTTTCGCCTACGAAGGCTCCGAGCGCTCCTTCTACCACAAGGGGGCTGGCGAGTGTGAGGTTCACGAATACATTATCGGTAACCGGGGTCGTGGCGGAATCATCCCAGAGGGTGCCGTTGAAGACGTTGTCGTTTCCTGCGCCGTTATCGGTCGTCATCGTGACGACCGTGCCGGAGGGCGAGGTAATGGTTATATCAAGGTCCGCGGCAAAGGTATGCGTGATGAACGTGTTTATATCAAGGTCGAGCAGATAGGTGTCTGCCGTCGTCACGAGGATGGTCGAGGTCACAGTTGCTGGCCCTGTAGGTATGGCGACCGGCACTATATTGGAGAACGTAGCGGTCGTGGCAGTATTGCCCGGGGGCGCCAGCGGAGCCACCGCATACGCCGGTCCAAAACCGGCCAACATGATGAGTATGGCCATTAAACATAGGGCTGAAACCCCTCGTGCACCAGGAACAGAAACAGACTGTGACATGATTACCTCCAGTTTTTTATGTAAAAAAATAGTTGTCGACAGGTGCAGAGCATTCGATCTGCTTAAGAATCCGAACAGAGATCTTCCCGATGCGAATAATATATCGAAGGCGATATATATGTCAATCAAATTATAGAGTCAGGCCGCAAGACCCGCCGTCTCTCTGCTTTACTTGTCTGTTTTCTATAAGAAATAAGGATCAATGCCCTGTCAGGGCCTCCGGACGGACCTTAAGGGAGATATCCGGCATTTAGGGCAACCGCTATCTGTATTCCATGGACCATTTGTCCTGAAGCACTTTCCAGGAGCCGTCTTCCATCTTCATCCTGATCGTTCCTGTGGCTTCGGCCTTTCCCTCTTTGCCCCTGGCCGTGAAGGTGGCCTCGTCGCCGGTGATGGCCGGTTTTTCTATATTTATGGCCTCGGGCCTCATCTGCATCAGACCCATCACCATCGCCTGGTCCTTGGGGTCTGCCATCTCCTCGAACTCCTTCAGGGACCTGGCGCAGAGGGTCTTCTTCATGGCTTCGGCGTCCCCCGCCATGACGGCCCGGTAATAGTCCTTGTATGCCTTCACCGGGGCGCTGTCGTCACCCGTAAAGGAGGCCTTCTTCGGGGTATTGGCCTTTTCGAGGGCTGCCTTGGTCGACAGCTTGAAACGTGCGGAGAAGCTGTAGGTCAGGTCCGAGAGTTTCCCGGGCTTCGTGGTCTTGATCGTCCCTTCCACCATGGATCCATCGGCCTGCTTGACCTTGAGGGAGATGATATCGGCAGGATAGCCCACGGTGGGACTGGAATGATCTCCTCCGGTATAGAGCAGCTTCAATTCATCGCTGAGCTTCTTTTCGCTGGCGATGATGGCGAAGATGATGGCATGGACCTTGTTCTTCTCAGCATAATCTGCGCTGAGAAAGGGCACCTCCTCGGCCGGCAGAGGCTTGTCGGAAAGGACAATGAGCGGCTCGGCAGGCTTCATCATATCCACGTAGCCGTAAGAGAGCTTGACCTTCTTCTTGTTGATCTCCATCGTCCCTGAAACATCAGCGGCGCCGGCCGCAAGCGGCAGCAGGCAGAGCATCAGGACGACCGGCAACACGTGAATACAGGAGTGAATAGATCTGTGCATCACATTCTCCTTCATATGTTTGGGTTCATATAAGAGTCCCGGCAAAGCACGCCGGGGATCACTACTTCAGCTTGATTGCCCGATCAGTCGTGCGTCTCGACAGGCCGGCGGACGGATAGCAGCCCTGGGGTCTCCTGGTAATGCCGTATCACTGCCTGACCAGTGAAGCGGTCCCGTTCTGGGATACGGTGGCGGCATCAGTAAAGAAAATGCCGGCAACAGCATTACCTGACAGGCTACCCGAGACCTGTATCCGATGGTATGGACTGGTCAGGGGCTCACCTGTTCTGAAGTAGCCTGCCACATTGCCTGCCTCGCACAACAGCCTGCCGGTGACAGGTTGGGCAAATCCGCTGAATGAGGCGACCATGCCGCCGGAGTCGATCGTGAAGGCTATAGTGAAGGTGTTAGCTCCGGCTGAATCCGAGAGCGTGCCGGTCCAGTTGCCCTGGCATGAGGACAGATCGGCGACCTTTATGAAACTGCCTGTCCCTTCCCCGGGAGCTGCCAGTATCCCCTCACCCGCAGTCGTGAGGATACCGGTGAGGACCGCGCCAGGACTGTTCAGAAGATCAAGAGAGACGCTGAAAGATCCGTCCTGCAGCACCTGATAGCCGGCGTTAGGTAAAAGCTGGTTGAACACGCCGACATCCAGTATCCCTCCTGTCCCGTCGAAGACCAGGATGATGTTCCCCGCCGGGGAGAGCCACATCCACGGCCCTGAGAGATTGGCGTTCGAGAATGCTCCGGGCGGCGGCGCAGGCACGCTCTGGCTGCCCCTGACCACCTTCCAGATGCCGGCCTCAGGTGCGGTGAGGCAGCCGCCGCTTGCCTCGTAGGTCCCGCTTGCCGACTTGCCGTCGGAGGCTATCACCCCGGTTACCGTCACATTCTCTCCGCAAAGGTTCGATATGAACTCAAGGCGGACGAGGTCCCCGATTATCGAGCCGCTGCCTTTAAGGTCCCCGCCCACGACCAGGAGATTCCCTGTCTGTGAAAAGGATATACGATCAGGGGGCTGCAGGGTCCCTCCCTGCGGCCTGTGGAATGCCGTCCATTCACCCGATATGTCAACGCCCATCAATATTTCGACCAGCTTGGGCTTTCCGACAAGGTCTTCGAACCGGTGCCCCTGATACAGGACCGTGCCGTCCGCCGCAAGGGCCTGGGCAAGAAAATGCCGGTTAATGCCTGACCTTACCTTGAAATCCTCAATGACTTCGGACCTCCCTGCAACATCGATGACCCTTTGCATCGTATCCATATGCTCGCCGGAAATAATTATCCTGATCTGCGTGACATCCGCCGGAACGGGCAGGGAGTCCAGCAGGAACAGTCTGCCGGCGGCTGAAGGGGTCTGCGCCATTTTCAGTGCTATGGTAACCGTGGTAGCCCCTGATCCGGAAGAAGGCGCGCCGCTTCCGCCGCAGGCGGCAACAGCCGCAAGCAGAGCCCAGATCCCCATCAGTTTTATGGTATGCGCTATCCTATTCATCTTCGACCTCCCTACCGTGGAAAAACAATGCCGACAGCAACCGGGCTGATTATGCGGGGCTGCTGGTCGATCTGCGGGGCCAGGGTCAGCGCCCTCACCTTCTCGGCTATGGCCGCCCGCGGAAAGGCCCTCAACAGAGGCCGTTCCTTTGAAAGCGAGCTTGCCCGCAAGATCTCCCGCGAAGCGCGGACAGGCGGGGGAAGGGCCTGCCGTTCCTTTACCGTCACCATCATGCCCGGCTTCAGCACAACGGTGCCTCCCACGGCAGGTTCTATGCTCCTGACGCTCACCTCGCCCTCGATGGCAAGGACGGTGGTAAACTTCATCCCGTCCATCTCCCCGGCCTCATAATAAATGACCGTGCCTCGGGCCGCGGTAACGGCAGTCGGGGTATGCACCTCGAACTGGCTCTTTCCGACAACAGCCCGCAGTTTTCCGTCAAGCAGGTTGAATATCGCCCGACCCCGGTCGTCCTTGCCCTGTACAAATTCCTTTATCACGACATTTGTCTTCTCTCCGATGGTCAGCATGCTGTCGTCGACAAAGAGCATCTTCGTCCTGGAAGCCTCTCTGGTCCTGACAGCATCGATGAGAAGGATACCGTCCTTTAATTTCGTCTCAAACTCCTGTTTGTCCCTTTCGATAAAGGCCCGGCCCTTCAGCGCAACGATCCTGCCGATCTCCCCGGCAGCCTCTGCGCACACGGAAGAGAGACTGAGGACAAAGGTTACGGCTATGAGCAGAAATGATCTTTTCATGGTCAGAACCTCACGTGCAGAAGGATGGTCGTTAGAGACCTGTCATAGCGGTAGGTGTCGATATTCGAACCGTTATGGATATACGTCTCTGCGAGCGTTACCCCCGCTGTTTCACTGATAAACCTGGTTGCAGAGGCCGAATAGGTCCAGGCCTCATCCCTGCGCGGCAGATCGGACGCAGGATTTATGCCGTCGTACCTCTTATGGTAATATTCGCCGTACAGGTTGACGAATATTCTGTAGGGGAGGTCGATGTTCAGGGATGCAAACCCCTTATTACCGTAATATCTCCAGGAATCGTCCTTTGCAAGGTCCCGGTCAAAGGCATACCCGACCTCTCCCTTTATCTTTTCGCCTATCGGGATGGTCTGCGTCACTCCGGCCAGATGGTTCTGTCCGCTCCTGTCCGAGTTGCCCTCAAAAAGTTCGCTGTCTTTAAAGCCCGTATATTTGAAGCCGTAAAATAATTCTGTCTGGAATCCTCTGCCATAGGAAAGGGCCAAGGAAGGCCTTATGGTATGGCTGCTGTCGTAATCCTGTCCGCCGACCAGGACATACTCGAATTTATATGCACCCGTAAAGGTGAGCGAGGGCAGTATCTTATGATCTGCAGAAAGGTCGGCGACGTGCTGCATTATGTCGTAATCATGAAGCCTGGAGTTCAGGGTGCCATAAAAACTGTAACCTGCCGATACCGTGCTGTTCTCTCTCTTGATGAGATCGAACCTGCCATTAACAGAGAGCAGGGCCTTCCAGTCGGACTTTCCAGTTATGCCCTCAGGAAGCGGACTTCCGGCGGGATTGACGATGACATTGCTGTCATACTGCCCGCCAGCCGATATCCCGAGTGACCAGCGCTTGTCACCTGCCTTTGCGTCAAGCCTTCTCAGATATTCCTCGGCAGCGGCAGCAGAGGAAGTGCCGCGGGCCATTTCAAGCGCATTCTCAAAATAGTCCCGGGCCTCTGCAAATACCTGCCTGTTGAAATAATATACGCCGAGTTCAAGATTGGTCTTCTGGTCGGAGGGGTCCAGTATAAGGGCCTTCATCAGGTGGGTCTCCGCTTCCCTGTTGCCTGACCGGCCCAAAGAGATCCCGAGATGAAGGTGCGCGGCAGGGTCTTCGGGTCTCTCCCTGACCGCTTTTCTGAACTCCGCGGCCGAAAGATCAAACTTATTCTCTTCCAGGAGCACCCTGCCCCTCGCCATGAAAGCATCATAACCTCCATCAGCAGCATAGGACTCCGGAGAGAGAATAATGACCAGCATCAAAAGTAGACTGAGGTATATCGTCTTATGCATTGGAACCCCCGTTATTGCCTCGGATATCTCAAGAACGCTGCCATACCGGCAGTACCTGCAGATGCCCCTGAAAGTCGCCTTCGGTCCTGCTGAAGAAAGGTGTTGATCATGCGGAGAAGAACTCAACGGGACATGGCCGGGGGTTACCTGTCGCGGCCATGCCTCATTGAGCGATCACTTATCCTTTTTATCATCGGGAGTATTGCTGTCAGAAGGCGTGCTGCCGCCGAAACCTTTTACCGGATTGGGAAGGACGTTCACTGTCGGTGGCGGGGTTGCCGCCGACGCCAGGGGGGCACTTCCAGCCCCTGCATGCGATCTCGCGATCTCAACGATCGCGGTAAGGGACTTAAGGTATATATCCCGCTCCGCCTGGGGGTCGGCGTTCGTGTTACGCGCCAGCTCGCAGGCACGGTACATAAGTTCGCGTGCGATAAGGACAGCCGGATCACGTCCACCCAGATCGAGAGAGCCTTTAGCCTCGTTGGCTCCGATACCGATCGCTCCACCACCGCTCGTCGGGATCCCGCCGGAGATCCCTCTCTCGGCTGACCGTGAAAAATCAGGCTCCGGCCCGCGGCAGAACCGCTCGGCGGTGTCTTTATTCTTAAAGTACGTAAAATGCCGTCCTGCATCGCCGGCAACAACATCAATACCTTCTCTGTCGATGAGAACATCAGGCCTGTTATCCGAAACCGCGATGGAACCGCAGCCAGCGAGCAGTGCGGCGCATCCGGCTATGAGGATGGCAGCCCGGATACGGTGGTTAGAAAATATGCGTTTGGCAATACACCTCTTCACGAAGCACCTCCTGTGCAGTTCATATATAGTACGCACTATTCTTATCACAGAAGAAATATGTTGTCAATTATTATTTCGCCCCGAAAAACCAAAGAGCAGGGACGTTCGCGGCAGAGTTGCCGCATCCCAATTGTCAGTAAAGTTAACTGCTCCCTGTTTTTGGCTAAATGCTTAAGAAGTGGCTGGCAGTTCCGTTACGCTGCCTAGATCCCTTTCACTTACTGCCCTGAATTAACGGGATAGTGCGGAAAAAAGGTGGGACAGTGCGGACAGGGGCGTTGCCATTGTCAGGTTATGATAACGCCCCTGTCCCGCGCCATTTGATTATTTCTTCTTCCTGGAATTAATCTTTTCCTTGATTGCAGCAGGCATCTGGATACCGGCCTCCTCATGGCTTATCCGGCCGTCCTTATTCTTGTCCATTTCATCGAATTCGCTCTTTTCATTGATGGTCAGATTGTTCTTCTTGACCATATCGCTGAATTCGCCTTTTGAGAGATGACCGTCGAAATTCTTGTCGTGGGCGTTGAACGCGTTAAAGCAATCCTGCTCCTCTGCCGCCTCTGACGGATATTTGCTTTCGCAGCCCTTTTTGCATGTGCCACGTTCAGAACTGCATTTGTTGTCGCACAGTATATCGCAGGTGTCGCTCGGAGCCCCGGTGCAGGCGATGGTGCATCCCGAAGAGCAGGTGCTATGGGCGGAATCACACTTGTCGTCGCAGGTTTTCCTTGATTCGTCTCCGCCATCTGAAGCCTTCCGGCAGCCTTTGCTGCAGTCGCAACAGAAGATGTTGCATTTGCCGACGCCACAGCATTCCCCGATTTTAGTCTTATACCCGTCATGGCATTTTCCCCCTGCGCCGGGATTCGGGCAGCATTTGGCTTCCGCAGTCGCAAAACTCATGGCGACAAGAAACAAGAGACCCATGAAAACAGACAACCCTTTAATTACAAAACTCCTACTCTTCATCACATTCTCCTTCTTTGCGGTGATCCCGCTATGGATACAGAGAGCCAGGCTCGCTGTTTTTGTTTCTGCCTTTTGGGGTTTGAGAGACTTTTTATGAAAATACGTTACCTGTTCGGATCTTGCAAGTCAACGAAAAAAAGCGGGCGAGGTGCTTAGGCAGGCCCGTGAGACGGCAGGGCTGACATATTATTGGGTTCATGTAAGATTCCCTGTAAAGCGCGCCGGGGATCACTACTTCAGCTTCATTGAATAAACCGCTTTTTGCACGATATCCCTCTTCGTACGCACCTGCATCCCTGAGAAGTTTCATGACCGCCTTTTGCTGCATCGAAAAGTTTCTCCTCAAACTCTCCGGCAACTGCGGGTTATCTCTTTTCCATCGCCTCCCTGAGAAACGCGGCAGTTTCCTCATGCCCATTTTTCAGGGCAAAGTCCATGGCCGTCTTGCCGTCCTTTGTCCTGATGTTCACATCCGCCCCGCGTTCGATGAGAAGCTGCACACATTCATCATTGCCGTTGCCGGCTGTCAGGTGAAGGGGCGTCACACCCTCGGTGGTCGCAGCATTGATCTGTGCGCCCTTGTCCAGAAGGATCCGGAGCAGGCCCATATTGCCGTTCAATGCCAATCCGTGCAACGCCGTTTCACCCTTCTTATCTTTTTCGTTTACATTGGCGCCTTTGGAGATCAGAAACAGGACTATATCGCCAGCGTCCTCCCTGGAAAAATAATCCATGGCGGCATATCGAAATGGAGTAAACCCGATTTTGTTCTTCTCGTTGACCCTTGCGCCTTTTTCAACAAGGAGCCGCACGATATCAAGATACTGCCTGTAGGCTGCCTCGTGAAGTGCCGTGGACCCCAGATAATCCTCCCTGGCCCCGATTTTGGCCCCCTTTTCTATAAGGAGACGGGCAATATCAGGATGCTCAAGCTGCAGGGCCAAAATAAGCGCTGGGGAATCACCTTCCCTGGAATTTACGTTAGCGCCCTTTTTGAGGGCACTGCGCACGGCATCAATATCGCCCTTGCCTATTGCATCGGTTAAGGGATTGGCAAAAACCGCGCTGCTGAAAATAAGACAGCTGACAGCAAGCATAATTATGGTGCGTGTTGCCTTCATCGTTGTTCCCCCTGATCTTGAGTATCTTTCCC
>SCQH01000063.1 GCA_004321925.1 Nitrospirota bacterium
AAATACAACACCGCCGCCACCGCCGCCGGTAGTAACCGATGGTGCAACGTTATACACCAGTAACTGCTCTGGTTGTCACGGACCTCTTGCAACGTCATCAAAGAGAGGGCGTACGGCAACGCAGATACAGAACGCTATCAACAGCAATGCGGGCGGGATGGGTTCGACGACGCTGAGGGCCCTGACCACAGCACAGGTCAGTGCGATAGCCGGTGTGTTGGTAACTTCAACACCACCGCCGACTACTTCGAACCATCCTACTAACTGGTATTCTGCCCATCGCAGTTATGTGGAAAGTAACGGAACCGCAACATGTACGGCATGCCATGGGGCGGACCTGCGGGGAGGTTCAGGTCCATCCTGCTATACGTGTCACGGCAAGAAATGGTAGCCTGAGCTAGGCTGACCGGCTTTTCAGATCCCCCTGTCTTTAACAAGGACAGGGGGATTTTTTATTTCGGGTTCTTTTTATTAAACTAGCCGTATGGCAAAGGTGATCGTACGGCAGGCCCAGTATGACTATGAGCCCCTGAAACAGCATATTTATTATATGCTTGACCAGTTTGGCGGCGCTGGTATAAAAAAAGGCAGTACTGTTCTCATAAAACCGAATCTCCTCGGTCCTGCCCAGCCTGAAGCAGCGATGGTCACGCATCCCCTGGTCGTAAAGGCGGCCGTTGAGTATGTCCTTCAGAGAGGGGCTCTGCCGCAGATATCCGACAGTCCGGCCATGGGCTCCTTTGAAAAGGCGCTTGTGGTCAGCGGTATACGCGAAGCCCTGCGGGGATATGACGTCGTCTTTAGGGAGTTCAAAGAATCGGAGACTGTCAGCGTCGGGGAGCCGTTTAACAGGATCGAGGTTGCCCGCGATGCATTAGAGGTACCCTTCACGATCAATCTGCCCAAATTAAAGAGCCACACCCAGATGATGCTGACACTGGGTGTCAAGAATATGTATGGCTGTATCGTCGGCTTGAGAAAACCAGAGTGGCATTTCAGGACCGGAATCAACCGGTATCTATTTGCGAAACTTCTGGTCCAGATATACACGGTGGTCAGGCCTTCGGTGACCATCCTGGACGGTATTCTGGGCATGGAAGGCCAGGGGCCGGGGAAAGGCGGTAGTCCGCGGGAACTCGGTGTCCTGATGGGCAGCAGCGATGCTGTTTCCCTGGACATCTCGGTCTGCCGCATGCTCGGCATCGACCCCTTTGCGCTTCTGACAAACCGCGCTGCACGGGATATGGGTCTTGCGGAAGGCCCGATCGATATTGACGGAACCATGCCTGAGATCAGGGATTTCAAATTCCCCGAGATAACGCCCCTTGTATTCGGGCCGCGATTCCTGCACGGCTTCATGCGCCGGCATCTTGTGCAGCGGCCGGTCTGTGATGATGCCGCATGCAGGAGTTGCGGTGAATGCTGGCAATACTGCCCGGCGAAGGCCATCGAACGCAGACATAAACATCTCCATTTTGATTACGACAAATGCATCAGATGTTACTGCTGCATCGAGGTCTGTCCCCATGCTGCACTCAGGGCTGAAGAACCTTTCCTTGCCGGGACCATCAAGAAGGTATTGCGGCATGACCTCTGACAAAGAAGATCCGGGTGGTAATATGACAAGGGTCATAGCCTTCTTTTTGTAGAAGAAGTATAATGGGAATACGTTATAATAGGAGGAGACCATGGAAACGTTAGATTTGAAGAAGCTGATTAAATTCTATCCCGACAAGATCGGGAGGGAGATGCTTTCCGACAAGCCGGAGATGAGGATTGCGCTCATGTGCCTTGAGCCCGGCCAGGAACTGAAACCCCACAAGGCGCCGATGAGGCTGCTGATGTACTGCGTAGAAGGCAAAGGAACGTTCATTATCGGGGATGAGGAGATCGAGGCTGACGAAAAGACCTGTATCCTCTGCGAGCCGATGGTCCAGCATGGCTTCAAGGCAACTCAGGGCAGACTCGTGGTTATGGCTGTCGTAACTCCCGTAGACTGATTATTACAGATCCCTTGCATGCCCTTTATGAAAAGGGGGAAGGGAGGATATTTTTCATGAGGAGGTCGTATGTATTTAGTTAATGTCAATCTGGATTGCTGCACCGGCTGTGGAGAATGTGTCAATATCTGCCCTGTCGGTGTATATCAAATGGGTGCCAATGGTAAGACAGACCCATACCAGGCAGGAGAATGCGTCGGATGCATGAGCTGTGTCGAAGTATGCCCTGACAAATGCATCGAAATCAAAGAGATGTAACAGCATCAGCAAAAAGAGAGGGTGTGTCTCCCCCTCTCTTTTTTTCTTGACAAAATATAATAATATCGTTATATTTGCATATATAATAGGATGCAGAGGGAGGATGACATGGATATCAAACTGACAAGTCTTTCAAGCTGCGCAGGTTGAGCGGCAAAATTCAGTCCTTCGGACCTGTCCCAGGTGCTGGGGCAGCTGCCTGATCTCATCGATAAGAATGTTCTGGTCGGTGCAAAGAACGCGGATGATGCCGGGGTATACAGGATCAATGATGAAACGGCAATCGTCCTGACCACTGACTTTTTTACACCGATCGTTGACGACCCCTACTGGTTCGGGATGATCGCCGCTGCAAATTCCCTTTCAGACGTATGGGCCATGGGGGCAAAGCCGCTGGTGGCCCTTAATATTGCGATGTTTCCTGGCCAGCCTGAGTTTTTCCCTGTGCTCAAGCAGATCATGCAGGGAGGCATTGATAAGATGACCGAGGCAGGGGTAGCGATCATCGGCGGACACACCATCCGCGACAAAGAGCCGAAATACGGGTTTGCGGTCATGGGGACGGTGCATCCGGAACGGATCCTTGACAATAGCAAGGCAAAACCCGGGGATGCCCTCATCCTCACGAAAAAGATAGGCACCGGCATTATTTCTACCGGCGTCAAGTCAGGACTGTGCAGTGAGAAGACCATCGGGGAGTTTACCACCTCTATGGCGACCCTCAATAAAAAGGCCGGCGAAATAATGATCAGGACCGGGGTAAGCACTGCCACGGACATCACCGGTTTCGGGCTTATCGGCCATCTCAACGAGGTGCTCTCCGCAAGCAACTGCCGTGCTGAACTCCATTCCGGCAATACCCCGTTCTTTGACGAGGCGATAAGTCTCGCCGGAAGCGGCGTTATTCCGGGCGGCACTATAGCCAACCGGAAGACCTATGAGCCTCATCTGCACTGGGAATCAGATGTGCCGGAGGTCGAACGGCTGCTGATGAACGATGCCCAGACCTCGGGTGGGCTGCTGATATTCGTCCCTGAAGAGAAAAGAGATGCGCTTGTTGCCGCATTAAAGAACGAAGGTATACTGGCAGCTCACATAGGAAATATAGCCGGGGCTTCGAAGGACAGAGCGCGAATTACAGTGTCACGCTAGATGCCGTCCCCGTTCATTTTCTTTCTCGTTGGGACAGGGGCCTCGGTAGGGTTGCTGTCAGGGTTACTGGGTCTCGGGGGCGGGATCATCATGTTCCCGCTCCTTCTTTATGTCCCCCCCCTGCTCGGGTTTGAGCCTGTCCCGGTCAAGG
>SCQH01000064.1 GCA_004321925.1 Nitrospirota bacterium
TCGCTGCTGCTATTTAAAGTTGACATAAACGGTCGACTGGTTAGGGTCAATGTGGGCCGATACTTCTTGGGTCAAATACCCTCCTTCAGCACCCCATTGGGCTAACCTGGCTGGAATGGGATAGACCCATGTTCCATTCGGTGCCAAGGCAGACTGTGCCTCTTTTTTATCCAAATTCCTTATGGAGGGAAAGGAGGGGCCTGAGGCCGAGGTCGGCACCAGAGGCGGACATGCACATCGACCGTCACAGTTCTTGTCATTGCAAATCCAGGTTAGTCTAACCAGCGGAGTTGACGTGCCTTTGTTCTTTATATAGACGAAATTGGTATCTAAGGTAAGTTCTATCAATGTTGCATTCACCTTCGGACTTGACCCCGTCACTTTGTTGTCGTCTGTTTTTACTTCATTCGGCTGAGGAGAGACCGTTGCGGTGAATGGGCATCCGCGTGCTCCCGAAATCCTTTTCTTTGTTATCGAGATCTTTGTGCTCCCCTGTGCCGGGATCACCGGGACTTCTTTATCCGCAGTGCAATCTTCAGGACAGCACGGCTGAGCAAAAGAGAGGTTAAGTGCGCTCTTGACAGTGGGAAGATAGCCCTTGTTCTTAACTTCAAATTCATACAGAATGGTCTGATAATAGTCGGCGTAGTTGTCCACATGAGGGTTCATGGTCACGAGCGAGACCGACGTGTCCGGAGCCGGAAGGTTTAATTTAAAATCAGCCGTTATACTGCCTTGAAAAGTAAATTCCTTATGCCCCGGCGAGAATGCACAGCACCCCTGACAGCATTGCTGCAGAAGCCGGGGCACAATTCTGAATGATTTACCCTTCTGGTCGGATGAAACCGAAATGGCATATTTGCCGGCACTGTCGGTCACTTTCTTGTCAATAGGCATGGGGCGGGTGGCTCCGGATTCCTGCAGAAAAAGCGTTACCTCAACATCTTTCACCCCTTTGCCGTCATTGGTGGTCACGGTGCCGCGAACAAATGAGAGCGGCTCCTGCATCCCGGAAAAAGGTTTTACGGGTTTTACGGCACTGGCGGCGCCTTTTGGTGCTTCGGCAGACCAGACCAGTCCAGTCGCCATTAACATAATGCAAACCCCCAAACCGATTGCTGCCCTGAGTGCTTTTCTCATGATAAATTCCTCCCTGTTCAGTCAGAACTCCCTGCCGATATCTTCTTGACGCACCCCTCTTTTTCAGTTAAAAAGAATAACAGTGCTTTCAATACATATATATCAGGAAATGCCCTGATATTCAATGTTTCAGAAGTATTGCTTTGCGGGTGAACGTTCAACCTGCGGCATGGAGTAGGTTTGCTTGTTGGTTGGAGGAAAGGAAGGCCCTGAACGACGGGCCAGAGTATTTTATATGCGCCCGCATTTATTATATGATAGAGTGGGAAAAAGGAAATGAGAACAAAAGAGCTTATAAGCGACCTTCAGGATTATTATCTTATGGCTGTGCAGGGACTGTCAGGCATGGTCAGAAGGCCTTTTTATTTCAAGGACGCGGTCTTCCAGATGGAATACGCCGGGGCCGGCTCTCTCGTGATCGTCGTTATCGTCAACCTTTTCGTGGGCATGGCCCTTTCTCTGCAGCTTTCCGCTGAACTGGCGAGCCTGGGGATGAAGATGTACATCGGCATGATCGTCGGCATTTCGGTGGTCCGCGAACTCGGGCCGGTTGTGACCGCCC
This sequence comes from Nitrospirota bacterium, assembly GCA_004321925.1. Lineage (GTDB taxonomy): Bacteria > Nitrospirota > Thermodesulfovibrionia > Thermodesulfovibrionales > UBA6898 > PALSA-1316. Next base: position 1,703 of record SCQH01000064.1, read on the forward strand.
TTGTTTTTACCGGCCGGGTTGGAGCAGGGATGGCCTCCGAGCTGGGCTCCATGGTCCTGGGGCACCAGGTCGATATGATACGGGTCTTCGGGTTCGATCCGGTGAAGAAACTGGTCACCCCCCGGATCGTGGGCTCTCTGATCATGCTGCCGGCCCTGACGGTCATCGGCGTTGCGGTCTCCCTTGTCGGAGGCTATTACATCGCTGTTTTTGTGGGTCATCAGAGCGCCACGGTATACTGGACCTCCATCCGGAGCATCCTCACGGTCGAAAATGTCCTTGCAGGCGCGATCAAGCCCTTTGTCTTCGGGGTGATCATCTCGACCATCTGCTGCTACAAGGGCCTTTCAACCAAGGGAGGCTCTGTCGGCCTCCGGCGGTCGACAACCTCGGCGGTCGTACTTTCGATCGTGATGATCATCATCTCTGACTTTATGCTGACCAGGGTGCTTCTCTATCTTTTGGGGTTCTCGGTATGATCATATTCGACAACGTTACCTTTTCCTATGGTGCGCGTAATATCCTCAGCAATGCCAGTTTTTCGATCGGGTTCGATGAACGGGTGGCTATTCTCGGCGGCAGCGGAGAGGGCAAAACGACGATCCTGAGATTGATCCTCGGGCTTATACGGCCCGACAAGGGAAAGATATTCGTCGACGGAGAGGACATTACCGGCAAGAAGGAATGGGAATTGCGCGAGGTCCGGATGAAGTTCAATATCGTATTCCAGGAAGGCGCGCTCTTTGATTCGCTGAATGTAAAGGAGAATGTCGCTTTCTGCCTGCGGGAATACACGAAGATGTCGGAGGCCGAGATCGATAGCCGGGTCCGGCAGATCCTGGGTACGGTAGGGGTGGAGGAGGCGCTGGAACTCATGCCTGAAGAGCTGAGCGGCGGCATGCACCGCAGGGTCTCCCTGGCGCGGTCCCTGGCCCTGAGCACGCCGAGGATGTTCCTCTACGATGAACCGACAACGGGCCTTGACCCGATAAACGCTGACAACATCTGCAGGCTCATCGCGGACCTTTCAAAGGATGGGAAGGGACTCATCATGGTCACCCATAAGGTGAGCGACGCAATGAAGGTCGCCGGCAGGTTCATGTTCCTGAAGGACGGCCAGGCGATATTCGACGGCAACAAGAAGGAGCTGCTCCATTCCGATATCGCCGATATACAGGCGTTTGTCAGCGAAGTCGGCTTTCATAATACAGCAACCAGTTCATGAAGCAGCGATGAGGAGGTATCTATATGTTTGACCTGAAAAAACAGCTTCGGTGGGCAGAGATGAAGGTCGGGATCATCATTTCACTCGCCCTGATGATCCTTTTTCTAAGCGTCTTTTTTGCCGGGAGCATCGAGAGGATGCTCCATCCCAAGGTCCGGATAAAGGCCGCGATATCGGATGTGAAGGGGTTAAAAGGCGGGGCGCCGGTCTGGGTCTACGGGATCGAGGAAGGGACGGTTGAAGATATCAGCCTTGATCCGAAATACGGGACGGTCGTGTCCATATTGATCTACAAGAACGTCCTCGGTTATCTGAAAAAGGATTCCACGGCAAGCGTCATGACGATGGGGCTTTTAGGCGATAAGTATATCGAGCTGACGCCGGGCGCATCAGGCGCCGAGCCTCTGAAGGCAGGGGACATGATCCGGGGGACGACCCAGCTCGACATGAAAGATGTCATGGAGACAGGCGCCATCTCGATGAAGAAGATAAACGACTTCATTGAAAAAATGGGAAACCTTGTCGGAAAGATAGAATCAAGCAAGGGCTCGATTGGCATGCTCATTGACGATCCCTCCCTGTACAACAATCTCAAAGAGTCCGCGATGAACCTTTCCCGCATCACAAAGGAAATAGAAAGCGGCAAGGGGACGATCGGCATGCTGATGAAGGACCCGTCACTCTACGAGAGGCTGGCGTCCACGTCGAGATCCCTGGAGGGCTTCAGCAGGAAGCTCGACAACAGCACCGGGACGCTGCATAAACTGATCGAAGATGATCTTCTCTATGCGCGGCTCACCGGGGCAGCGGCCTCGCTGGATGAATTCGGCAAAAAACTGAACAGATCCTCAGGGACGCTCAACAGGCTTATCGAAGACCCGGAGCTTTATGAAAACCTCAACAGTGCGTCCAAACGGATCACCTCTGTTCTGGAACGCATCGACAACGGCGAAGGCCCGGCAGGGATGCTGGTCAGGGACGATGAACTGTCCCGCGAGGTGAAGGAGACGGTCAGTCAGCTTAATAAACTGATGCAGGACATACGGGAGCATCCAAAGAGGTATTTCAAATTCAGCGTCTTCTAATATAATGACAGCTATTTAAGAGCGATGCCCGGGTCTCCGTCTCCGATGAGCGGGAGCATTCTCTCAACTCTGAAGCACATCAGGAATTTAGGTCCCTTGGCTTCATCCTCTTCGGGCGTGAGGTGCCTTCTCTTCATGCGGTCGATCAACGCATTGTCTGTGTCCTCTTTTATCTTCTTTAAGAACAGTCTTATCCCCTGATAACCATGACCCTCTTCAATGAACATATAGGAGGCATAAGGATTCGTCTTTAAGTTCTCATGGGTCAGTCTTTTCCTCATGATAAATGCAATGGTGCCATCTTCAAAGACATGGGGTCTTGAATATATCGCTGACGTTACCATACCTTCAGCGTTGGCAGTCGAAAGGATGCTCTTCCCTTCCCTGCTCTCAAGGTACTGTTTCAATATCATCGTTGTCTCCTAATTTTGTATGGTCTTTATTAATTTTGAAGTGTCGTACCTATGAACTTCTCCCAGCCTTTCGAGTATGCCTGCATACGTGTCATCTTCCATTATTTTGTTTCGGCTCAATACCCATAAGTATTTTCTTTTGGGATGCCCCACAACAACATATGAATAGTCATCGGCAAGATCAATGATCCAGTAGTCGCCCGCAAAGGGCCAGAAAAATGATACCTTTAATTCAGCGTTTATTTCTTTATCAACAACCCATGCCTTGCCTTTTGCAGACCTCAGTTTCCCGCCCAGGGAGCCGGCATAGCACTCATTCAGGACAGAGACCTTCCCGTCATCCCGAAGCGCATAGGTTGCCCTGCTTCCGGCACAGCCCTTCTGAAAGCTGTTGGGGTATCGGGCGATCTCATACCACACACCCATATACCGGTTAAGGTCAACATGAGAAACCGTTTTCAGCGGCACGGCAGGCTCTTTCTCCATATATTTACATCCTCCCCCAATAAGCAGTATTGTAGCGATGCCTGCAAGAAAAACAGATGCTGTATATTTGTTCCTTATCATAATGGATTACCGGTACTTATACAGTCACAACCCTTCTGCCGCAGGATCTCCATTTGCTCTTCTATCGGGTCAACAAAAGAGGTCTGGACACCAATCCCCGCAGCAAGGCTCTTATCCAAAGGACTATGGTGATTATAGCCCCGTGCACGCATCTCCCGGACTATATCATCATGGACCCTGAAGAGTGCCTTCAGCTTGCCTTTCCAGCGTTTTGTTTCGGGATGGCTGGCATACCCTTTTTTCCCCTGTGTCAGTATATTCCAGATGGCATGAAGTTCGTTATGTTCACCCAGCAGATGATTACGGCACAATTTATCAGGCGGTATATCCCATATTCTCATTGCACTCTATTTTCACTTATGACATACGCAGGGAGCAAGATATTTATCGTCCTAGTAAAGGAACTCCCCGATATTTTGCCCTGTATTATTTACGTGCACCCCGCCCTTCTTTTTTATAGCATTATATTCTTCTGACAGTTTTGCTGTCTTGTTGTTGGCAACGTCCTCAATGAACGGGGACCTTACATGAGCAGAATGCCCATAATAGGATTATCCGTGAACCAACAGATGTCCCTAAACGATAAGCAATCGGTTATAATCTCTATATCTAATTGCAAGGGGGAAGTAAAATGACAAAGGTTGAACTCATCGAAAAGATGGCAAAGGATGCAGACATTTCTAAGGCAGCAGCAGACAAGGCACTCAATTCCTTCATGGACGGTATCAAGAGGGCTCTCAAGAAGGGCAATAAGGTGACGCTCGTAGGGTTCGGGACTTTCTCTGTTGGCAAGAGAGCTGCAAGGACGGGCCGTAATCCTCAGACAGGAGCAGCCATTAAGATCAAGGCGTCCAAGGCGCCCAAGTTCAAGGCAGGGAAGGGCTTCAAGGAGGCTATAAAGTAACTCCATTATTTTAGCGGCCTGCAATGAAATGGGATTTTACTCCTGAAGACATCCTGAACGGCAGGGCCCGCTATAGCGTTGCCCAGTTCAGGGGAGACCTGCTTAAAGAACTCAGGGATGCTGTAGGGCAGCACCGGGATGGTGAGAAGCTCACGCAGTTCTACGCAATCATAACGGTCATGCTCTGCACATCCCTTGCTCTCGGTAAGTCCACAAACGGTTTTGTTGCCTCCGTAAAAAAGTATTTTCCAAGCAGGGAGCTTCAGGAACAACTTACGAAGCGTGAACTGATAGACCAGATACAGGATAGCAACAAGGAAAATATTGAAATGCTGCGGGCTGTCATCAGCAGACGGATGAAGGATGACATGTCAATAGGGATCGAACCCGACTGCATTACCAGGACCATTACATCGGAGCTGATGACGTTTTAGGTCAGGTCAATAAAAGACAACGGGTCAATAATGGATCCATGATCAGGCCTGAAGCCATTGTTTCCGCAGAAGAGAGGATATAACGATGAACGTAATGGCATTTAACGGAAGTCCGAGAAAAAAATGGAACACGGCAACACTGCTGGGCAAGGCCCTTGAAGGTGCTGCCTCATCCGGAGCGGAAACAGAGCTTATCCATCTGTATGACCTGAACTATAAAGGCTGCATAAGCTGTTTTGCCTGCAAGACCCTTGGGGGTAAAAGCTATGGCAGATGTGCGGTGCAGGATGATCTTGCCCCGGTCTTCAGCAGGGTTGAACAGGCTGATGCCATTATATTGGGGTCTCCTATCTATTTCGGGGAGATCTCGGGTGAGATGAAATCATTCATGGAACGGTTAATATTTCCTTACGCAACCTATACGGATCCCCCGCAATCGCTTTTCCCCGGGAAGGTCAGGGCAGGATTTATCTATACCATGGGTGTCACGGAAGAGATGATGAATCAGGTGGGATACGCTCAATATTTCGACCGCCATGAAATGATCCTGACAAGGATATACGGGTCGTCAGAATACCTGTGCAGCTTTGATGCAAATCAGTTCGATGATTATTCAAAGGTACTGGCAACCCGCTTTGATCCTGTGAAGAAAAAGAAACGGTATGAAGAAGTGTTCCCCCTGGATTGCCGGAAGGCATTCGAACTGGGGGTACGGTTAGCCGAAAAGAGATAGCGGGAGCGCAGGAACAGGGGCAGCAGTCCCTATTAAGTATAAACGGGGGAACTTCTGGGCTGAAAGACTGTGAGTTATCCCCTATAACTTTCTGACATATATAAGGGTAGCAATGATCCCGGCAGCCAGTGGAAGCAGAAAGCCTATGAACTGTACCGACCATACCGACAGATCACCTGTCCGGCTTCTGTCATCGGGAAGCACCCACGATAACCCCAGATAGAAAAGACTGGCCGCTATCAACGCCCATCCCCCGAACCTGTTGGCGGGATACCAGATACTATCATCAGACAATGTTTTACATGTCCTTATCCCATAGACACGATTCCGCGGGACTATTCCCAGGACAAGCGGAATTGACGCTACCAGTATCAGGATCGCCGGTATTAAAAATGGGTGAGCCGTCATAAATTATCTATCGTGTACTCCGCAGGCCGGCGCGCCTTGTTCTTTGATTTCATAACAGATCATCTTCGTCATCCCCCAACTCTGCCAAAAGCTCCTGTTCTTTATTTCTCTGGTTCTTATCCAGGGCATTAAGCAGTTCCAAAAGATCGGCCCTGCTGATCTCCACTAACCCCTCATGATAATCCGTAAACTGTAAGAACAGACGGTTTGATCTTGAAAGATAAACTTCAACTGAAGGCCTGAGCACTTTCACCAAAGTGAGATCGCCCGGCACGTTATTTTCAGACTGGTCTGTATTCTGGTTTTCTTCCATCGTTTTTTAGACCCACTCAGAAAATGGGATGTGTCTTATTAATTCTACAGCGCACCCTTTTTTCACCTATGCCAACTTACAAGATCTGATCCGTTTATGTTCGTTTACATCACGAGGCTTTTCTTTTTTGCTTGGTAACATTCACAACTTTGCCATTCTCAAATATATACAAAGGCGTATGAGTTTTTGCTGCCAATTCCCGGGCCTTTCTGCCTGCCCTTCTGAGTGCCTTGTCAACACCGGCAAGATCGGAATCCCTTGGTAATGCCTTCTTTGTGCTCATGTCTTTTCTCCCCAATCCAGCAGCACCGGAATGCTACCTGAGTTGTCATATAAAATCCATGCGTTGACTATATTCTTGTACATATTATCGAAGTTGTGCAACCCCGCGCTGAATCTGCGGCGAATGACCTCTTCCGGAATATTATGCCCTCCCTGTGCAACACGGGCAGCAACCCTGGCCATCGCCATTTCAGCATTAGGGAGGTTAAGGAATATCAGCTTGACATGATAGCCAAGCGCCTGCCATTGTGGGATCCTTTGGGCGTATGACCGTCCGCTCAGCGTCGTCTCAAAGGCGAAGCTTTTCCGTTGCTTTACACGGGCCATTATCTCCTGAAGCATGATACGTCCGGCGTGTGCCGCTGCAGTTTCGGGATTGAAGGGCGAAAGCCCGGCGGCTATGAGATCCGCGTTAATAAAGTCGGGGCAACCCGCCTCGTTGGGGAGATACTCTTTTGCAAAAGAAGTCTTCCCTGCACCATTTGGCCCTGCAATAATGACGATCTTCAGTTTATCTTTCATCCCGCTTCTATAATCACTGTAACGCCTTGCATCCGCACTCAAAAACGTCAGGCTTTTTCATAAAGGACCTTTCCGTTCATTTCAATATTCCGGATGAACGGGTCAAAGTAATTCCTTCTCTTCCTGATCTCTGCGGGAGTCTTCACAATAAGATCCATGGGTATCCGTCTGGGCTCCAGAACTTCGCTGACCATGGCATATCGCTCGATACCTTTTTTCCTGGTATTTAATAACACAAATAGATCCATGTCGCTGTCCTCGGTCTGTTTGCCGGTGACATACGACCCAAACAGCACTATTTTTTCAACGTCAAAACTGGACACAAGCCGATCGACAATCGTGCTGATCATCGTCTGGATTTCCTTGTTATGAATCCTTATCATGAATTTAAATTAGCATAGCAGAACGGCAATGTAAATAAGGTTATCCGTAAACTATGGGATGTCCCTAACGTTAGCTGCATTTATACCTTATGCAACGAAGGAAACAACATATCGTCCCCTAAATGTACAAACCCTGTCCCCGTTTTATGTTCCTAAAATCTTGTATACATATTTCCGGCAAATCTGGTATATTCTCATGATCAGCCTTTGGGGGCGTTGCAGTAGTGGAGGATCCTATTGCACCAGATCAACCTGGCTGACAGAAACGGAGGGGTTTATGAACACATTTCCAATGGTTAATCTTCTTATGAGGGTCACCGCATTAGCGGTCGCACTCTGTTTTTCAGCAGCCTGCGCAACATCATCAAAGAATATAAATGCGGCCTACGTCTCACCGCTCGCCTATAACAACTACACCTGCGACCAACTCAGGATGGAGTATTTTCGAATAAGCAATAGAGTCATTGAAGTTTCGGGCAGGCAGGACAGTGCCGCCAAAAGAGATGCGATCGGAATGGGTGTGGGCTTAGTTCTTTTCTGGCCGGCCTTGTTCCTCCTGGCCGGCAGTAAAGGCAGTCCCGAAGAACTTGCCCGGCTCAAGGGGGAGTGTGATGCATTAGAAGCATGTGCGATCGAGAAGAACTGCCCGTTAGCCCAGGAGCTTGCAGATGCAAAGAAGAAACAGCAGGAAATTGCAAAGTTGGAACTCGAACAGAGTGAAAAAGAGGCGAGAAATCAGCCGCCGGGTGATGTTTTAAGATAATCGTGTTGCCTGGTTGATAGCGGCTGGTCTGGAGCAAATAGGTCAGGTCATTGATCGTCTGGAGACCGACTTATGCAATGTAGGAAACAACGTCCCCAAAGTTGTTGAACGTAAAGGCCTTATTCAAACTGACAGCGCACCCAGCCGGGAGGAATTGATCCCCTGTGAGCTTCATCTTCAATGGTGCGAAGTTCATCTTTTGCCTTGTTCAATTCGATACTGGCCCGTCCCGACCTAGTCATTGCATCTAAAACATCATTGGCCATTCTGTCCAGTTTAGCGAAATCAGTACTATGGCTATATTTGTTTTCCCATGTTTTACTTGAACCGTCGGCGAGTTGATGCGCTGCTTTGAGTACTCTTAATTGCTCTTCAGCGGCTTGAAGCTCGTTTTCTGCTTTTTTTAGCCGCTGCCGATTCTGTTCGCCACGCTGGCACCAGTGGTCTTTTTCGCCTTCAGTGGAAGACCCTGTAACACTGTTTTGTGGTGACGCGTTAGAATTTAGATTGATCGGCTCGTCGCTACGAATAAAGTTTCCGCCGCCTGTCTGATATTTTTCCAGATCCGCATCTGAAAAGGCCATGCATTTTCCTGCCAGCGCGAAAATAATGATTACAGAAAGAAGCATTGCAGATATGATTTTCATAATGACTCCCCTTTCGATTTTTGGACACTCGGTTTAGTCAGACTGCCATCGCCCCCCAGCTCAGATGATACCGATGACCGGTATCCCAAGGCTGACTGCCGACCCTGTTGATTATAGAACATTTCGATATATTCGAAAATACTTTGTCGGGCCTCCGCTCGTGTTTCATGCCAATAATCATGCACGTGTACGGTCTTGAGCGAAAGTGAATATAGGCTACGAATTTAAACAACATTTGATGGCAACAATCTCGAAATAATTTTATCGCCACGCTTCACCCACGTTTAATCCCTACGGGAACTCCTAAACAGCTCTCTTTATGCACCTTTTTTTCACCTATGTCAACTTACAAGACCTGGCCCGCTTATGCTCGCAAAAGTTAAATCCGGGATATCACATCTGGATGATGGTCCAATAAACCCCTTTGACCACTTCAGACATTCTGTCGTAATCCAGCGTCGCCGGAGTATCGCCGGGCTTATGGTAATTCTTGTTCCGGAAAAAGGCGCTGTCGGTGATCATGACGGACGGATAATCGAATTTCCAGTAGCTCTGGTGGTCGGAAAAACTTACACCGGGAAGGAAAGACATCGCGGTCAGGGATTCGACCGGGACCCGGGATGAAGCGGCCAATGACTTTTTCACCTTTTCAACGAGTCGGCCCTGCCCCCATTTCCCTACGACCGCAATAAAATTCCCCTTGTCGGGATAGAACCAGCGCAGGAAGAACAAAGGATATTTTTGGGAATGGGGGAGATCGCTGAAATATCCGATCATCTCAAGGCTGATCATGGCGCGCACCGGCACGCCGGCTTGGGCGAGCGATCTGGCATGGACATAGCTGCCGTAATGCCTGCTAAACGGATGTTTAAGAAGCTGGTCTTCTTCCAGCGTATATGCCACAAGATCGATACGGTGGTTCAGTTCCGGGTTTAGAGATTGCACCAGACGGCTCAATTCCAGGAGTCCGGCCACACCGCTGGCATTATCATCCGCGCCCGGCAGGGCACCATGCACATCGTAATGTGCGCCGACGATTATCCGTTCTCCTGTTTCCGGACCAAAGGAGCAGATCACGTTCTTGTACTCCCGGCCGTCCTGCATGAACCTCTGTACTTCGACGCGGCCGCCGGTCCTCCTGAATTCCTCACGGATATATTCAGCGCTTTTATCGAGAGAGGCGATATTTCGGGCATTGCGCGGCGGCACAGCAGCAGCCAGCACCTGCACATCCTTCCGCAAACGCTCTTTATCGACCACGCTCTTCATCGGCGTGGCAGAACTATCAGCAAAGCTGCCATGAACTGACGGAAATAATACCGCAGCAATGACCAGGATGGATATGGATTTAGCGAAGGCGCGAAAATTGAGGTTCATAAATAGCTCTCCCAATGCTCCATTTTTCACTATGCCAACTTACAAGACCTAACCCCGTTTGTGTTCTACAAAAGACACTTCTGCGCTATGGATTATTATTGGCTCTTGACAGGGTAGCCTTTAATGGGTGACCCCGTTTATGTTTTACGGTTAATGCTCAAGTTCTGCTATATGATATGCTTGCCCCTCCAAATGAGGGTTGTTAGCTATAACCTCATTAGCGAAGGTAATATCTTCGTCTGCCTCTTTATCCATCCCAAGTTTACGTAAGTTAATTACCCGCGTTTTTAATGCCATAAGCATGGTTTCTCTAGCAGGAAAATGAGTTTTCTCTTTTTCGATTATCGCACTAAATTCCTCTATGGCTTTCGCATACAGGCCGGCACGACTCAAAGCAACACCATATTGATGGCGTATCACGACATCATCAGGACTATATGACAATGCTTGTTTTAGCGCATCAACCCTTCCAGTCCTATCCCGTTGAACATACAATATTCGAGCCAATACCATATAACAAAGTTCACCGGTCTTTTTATTGACTATCTTGCAAGCTTTTTTTGCATACTCCAATGCTAAACCAACTCTATTTCGAGCTAATTCATAACTGGCACTCATTGCATATACATAAGGACTGTGAGGCGCAAGTTCTCTCGCCTTCTTCATAGTTGCATCAGCATTTTCGGCATTACCACTAAACATTTCAGATTGAGCTCTAGTACAAAGTATTGCTGCTTTCTTTTCATTATCAGTCTCCAACCCGTATCGCTCATAAGTACTAGAAAATTTACTTACTTCAGAGGCCTGCAGCCTAATCTGTTCATCAAACTTTTGATAACGCTGTCTACAACGAACTTCAAAATCACCCATGGTATGAAATTGATGCTGAGCAAATTGAAGAGTTATTGGCAATGCTGAGTACACGACATTACCGTCCGTTGCCTGTGTATTTTTGGTAACTAAAGTAACATCTCCCAACTCATAGAGTGAACTTTCAATTTTCTCGAAAGCCCACTCAGTAGCTATTGACAACTGCTGAAGAGTTGGTGGTGAATCGAAGATTGAAAGAACTGCGAGAATAGCTTTTGAATTTGGAGATAAACGTTCCCATATATTTCTAAAGCTAAATTCTAATACCGGGGATTCTTCAGAAAAAACAAGCGATAATATTTTTTCGATATTCTTATCTAATTTATACTGGCCTATTATCCATTGCATTGCCAGCGGCGAGCCTCCACTAACCTTTAAAACACTGCCAGCGATATCAGAAGACAACGGGAAATCAATATTCATTTCCTTAGACTTAACTTCAAGAAAATGTTCTGCCTCATCAATACTAAATTCATTAACGGGAATCGCAAATTCCCAGCCACCACTCTTATGCCTACTAGTTATAAGAACCTTTGCCATGCAATCAGGTGGGAATTCTTGTACAAACGCCATAATCCTGCCATCAGAAACTGTCTCCATGTTGTCCAATACTAATAGTGTTTTCCATGCTGACAATATTTCCAATACTTTTATCTTTCTTTCCTCTAACGTTATGGGTATATTTTCATCAAAGAGTCTTAAGATATGATCAAGTAAATCTTCTAGAGAATATAAAGTTCTACTATATGGTCTAATCCCATCAGGGGTCAGAATAGTTTCTTTAGCCGTTAAATGTATTATCGACTCGAAACACTTGTCTTCATAAAGCTTATAGGTAACCCAATTTACAAGTGCTGATTTACCAACCCCCCCAGGCCCATGCACGTTGATAATCCAAATCCTAGGATCCTCATTGACCTTACGGTAAACAGTATCTTTAAGCTGATCTCGACCAACAAAAGTGTCATAACCTTTTTCAAGCAAGCGATACAATCCATCTTTAACAGCAAAAGGCGACGGAGCACCTGAGGACATAATTGCGGCTTCATCTGCCTGCGACTCAAGTGAATCTAAAAGTTCTTCGAGCTTTTCCGCAGACGTTACCTTTATTGTTGAATCTCCATCGCGTACATATATATCACCCCTACTTAAGCCATATGGCATCGACTTACAATAGTCCTTATTAACTATTGAAGGCATTCTGCGTTTATTTCTTTTTTTGCTTGAGCGTACAAAAATAAGAGCAAAAAGGCGTTGAACATCCTTAACATCAAGAGTATGGTGAACGACATATACATCTAAAGTCAGCCCGGAAGCCTTAAGAATTTTGTCCTTCACCATTTTAGTATCGAAAGGTAACGGCGAAGCAATGCCAACTGGCACCCATTCTTTGTCAGTTACGCCAACGATAATATAACCACCACCCATGTTTTTCATCGCGACAATATCTTTTGTAAAATCAGCCAGTTGTTTATCTGAATCGAGACTAAGCATTTCTTTATAATCAAGCCATTCGCACTCTCCTCGACAATTGATCAAGTATCTTAAAGCATCCAAGCTTAGATCGCATTCTCTAATCATTCTTTCTATTACAGAAAGGTTCATTTAATCCTCCGAGATCTTCCTATCTTACCCCTATATATGCCAGATTGCGCTGCAAAGACCTCCGACTGTGACAATACATCCACATGCGAATACTTCTGTGTCGTTCTGATATCAGTATGCCCAAAGACTATTATTGCCATCGTCACGCCACTATATGCTGCCATAGATGCTATAGTTAAGACTTGTTGTTTGATAACGCTCGATGTCCGCATCCGTACATGCCTCTTTCACTGTAGTCAACTCCCCTCAATTTCCTTAAGGGTCCTCCCAGTTGCATCTTTCCATGCAATCGGACCCGCAGCATTTCCACCATGGATAACAGCTGCAGCTGCGCTAGGACTCGCGAACTCTACGTCTTTAGTGAATGCAAAAAAGCCATTCTCTTCAACAAGACTACCGTTTTGAACAAGCTGATTTCTCAGAGATATTACCCACTGGCCACTAGTTTTAGCCGACTCCCGAATCTGCATAACTGCAGTAGATCCTTTAAGCACTACAAAACCACTTGGTGTACGTGTTCCCGTTGCAACTGCGCCCTTCATTTTGCAGGTAAGCATCCCCTGATCCACTCGCTGGGCCTGAGAAACTACTGGGGTAAGCAATTCCGAACCAAGGACAGGTAAAAGCTGAGCAATACGTTCGAGGAAAACTTCCATATCATTGAGATCGGATTCCGGCAGTCTCGCCCCGCTAGACTGCGCATTTGAAATCACATACCTGCCAATACTGTTAGCGATCTGAATCAAACGCCCTTCAAGATAGCGGATATGAGATTTCGTAAGATTTTCGTCCTTACTCACAAAAGCTATGGCAGAATTCCAAAAATCCTTTGACTTGTGCTGCTTAATTCTATCGACAACAGACTCAGCTTCCCCGATATAGGCCATCAGATTTCCATTTTCTGGGTCTTCCCCTAGCAAAATGTATACTCCCGGTTTTGAAAGCTCTTCACGAGCCAATAAATGGTCTAAGTCTGACCGAGGTGCAGCTATAGCTTTACCCGACCAGTTTGATAGTTCTGCCGTACGTACTTTTTTTGCGTCACCAAAGGGGAGAAAGAGCTTAATCGTGGCTGATGTATTCATGCGGAACTAATTCACACTATCCGAAATTCCGATTTAAAGATCCCATGGCTTAACTATAGCATAAAGTCAAAAAGAAGATGGAGGGAAAATATCAATCGAAGCCCCTAACCTACTATTGGGGTCGACATTATTTCGTGTCATGTGAACGGGTCACAATAACGTGGGGCAAAGATAACTGGAACAGAAAACTGATGGATCAATGACATGAATTAATCTCCCATATCGCGGCGTTTCGCAATAAGGATGTTGTCTCACGCTTGCTGGGCGAAAATAGAACAGAATATGTCGTAGAGAGGATTGCCCGGGGTTCTGTTAATTTTTAAAACCTCTGTTAGATGCCCCTCCTCCCAAGAGAAGATTTTTCTATCATCGTAAAACCCATACAGGGAAATAAAAAGGCAATCGTCAAATATGTGCATCCTGTAAAAAGGTTCCCGCGAATAGTAGCTGACAGATTTCGGCCAACATCCACACAGGCGCATCGCAATATTCCCGCATTCTTCTTTGTATTCGTCTATTGTCAGAGGGCTGGATGCGCCAGATCTTCTCAGTTTCTCGACATACCAGCGAGCGCGCTCTGACCATATTGGGGCATCAGGACTAAGAAACTTAAATTTCACATCCTTTTTGTAGCTTTGAGCGAACAGTGTCTCAGGCACAAAGCGCTCTCTCTCATCGTTAAACATTGTGTTGCCCGAAATACTCAGAATATGAATTTTATTACTTCTTACGATATTGGCCTTAAGGTCGTCAATAAATGCTTGCTCAGTTCTGGAACCTGAGGGAAAAGTCACTACCGATTTGTCATTAAGCTGCTGTTTCATTAAATTGATAGCCCTGATAGCGTCATCTTCCAAGACTATGCCGAGTAGCCGCCCATAAAAGCTCGTTATGCACTGCCACTTACGCTTGGAAACACGCATCCAGAAGTTGCCAAACCTTTTACTGTCGACAAAGCGATGAGTGGGTTTAAAGAAAATGATGAGGAGGATGGCAAATACAATAATATCGAGTGATATACTTTTCAGAAGGGAGGCGAGGAAAGGAATATACGGAGCAATTGTCGCAATAATTTTGCCAGGCATTACGTCTGCCAAGTAGGGGACAAAGTGGTAGTGATGGTCCAGTGCTTTTACAAAAAGGTCAGCAGTTACCGCCATGACCAGCTCAAGAATTACTGTCAGCAGGCGACTTGAGACATTAATCTGGCCAGATTTAGCCGGCGGTGTTGAAGACATTTGCCCGACCCCGAGGATGTGCCCTAGATGTGCCTTAAATGAGGTTTGCCGTTACTATGATGATCGGAACTAATGCTATAGAGAGTAACACCAGAATCCCTCAAACAACTCATGACAATCTCAGAATTGCGCCTTTTAATATCCTGCCAGCAGGCCCTAAAGGTCCGAACAAAGGCTATTAAAACAAAAACAAGCAACAACCCTCCAAGAATATATAAAGATAACATTTCCCTCTTAACTCCTCTCCCGATCGATGGGCACGTTTTTAGCTACATTATCTCAACTTATAAATTCCTGTCAAGCAAAAAATGGCGGGAGCGTGTGGGAATCGAACCCACCCTTCCCGCTTTTGGCAGGAAACACCGGCTTTGAAGGCCGGGAGGGACACCAGAACCCTGTGCGCTCCCCTTGCATCATGATACTGCATTTGCGCTTGGTAGGGCAACGTCTGTATTATATATGCTTACACGGGCTTTTGGAAGAAATTCTTGAATAAATTTCTGCTTACCTATAGAATGAAACCATGCGAATAATAAAGACCAAAAAAGATCTCTCGGAATTCCTCGGCAGGCTCAGGCAGCGCAGCTCCGGGGTGAATGCCTCGATCGAAAAGACGGTCAGGGAGATACTCCTTGACGTGAGCATCAACGGGGACGGCGCGGTCCTGAAGTATACCCGCAAGTTCGATTTCAAAAAGGCGGCGAAGCTCAGGCTTTCGCCGGCTGAGATCAAGAAGGCGGCTGCCAAGGCAGAGCCGCGGATCGTCAAGGCCCTTGAGATATCGGCAAAGAGGATAAGGCGGTACCACGAGCGCCAGATCGAGAAGTCCTGGACGCTGACGGACGCCGAGTCGGTGCTCGGCCAGGCCATCAGGCCGATCAGCCGCGCCGGGGTCTATGTGCCGGGCGGCAAGGCGGCCTATCCGTCGACCGTGCTGATGAACGTCATACCGGCCCAGGTTGCAGGCGTGAAGGAGATTGCCCTCTGCGTCCCCTCAGGTGACGGCGAGATAAACCCGTATGTCATGGCAGCGGTCTCGATGCTCGGGGTCTCTGAGGTCTACTGCATCGGCGGGGCGCAGGCTGTCGGGGCGATGGCCTACGGGACCGAGACGATAAAGAAGGTGGACAAGATAGTCGGGCCGGGGAATATTTATGTTGCCCTGGCAAAGAAGATAGTCTTCGGGCATGTCGATATAGATATGATAGCAGGCCCCAGCGAGATACTGATCATCGCGGACGACTCGGCGAATGCGGCCTTCATCGCGGCCGACCTCCTTGGGCAGGCGGAGCATGACGAGCTTGCCTCAAGCGTCCTGATCACAGACTCAGCCGGTCTTGCAGGCCGGGTGGCAGAGGAGCTGAAAAAACAGCTTGCGAGGCTCAAAAGAAGGAAGATCGCCGAAAAGGCGGTCGAGGCCTACGGGGCCATCATCATTACGAAGAAGATATCCGAGGCCCTCAGCCTCGCTAATGAGATAGCGCCGGAGCACCTTGAACTGATGACCGAGGACCCCATGACCCTCCTGCCGTTGGTCGAGAATGCCGGGGCGATATTCCTGGGGCCCTGGACGCCTGAGGCCCTCGGGGACTATGCCGCAGGGCCAAACCATACCCTGCCGACAGGCGGTACGTCGCGCTTCTTCTCGCCGCTTGGGGTCTACGACTTTTACAAGCGCTCAAGCGTCATCGGTTTTACGAAGAAGGGCTTTGCGAAGCTCGCCCCGGTCGTCGAGGCGATAGCCGACATCGAGGGGCTCGAGGCCCATGCAAACACGATCCGCATACGCAGGAGCAGGATCGTCATGAAAGACAAGACAAAAACAGGAAGGAAATAAATGACCATGAAACAGAAAAAAAATAAGATACTCCAGCTCGGACTCCCCAAGGGCAGCCTCCAGGAGGCAACGCTCAAGCTCTTCCGGAAGGCCGGCTACCATATCTCGGTCTCAAGCCGCTCTTACTACCCGGTCTTTACCGACCCTGAGATAGCCTCGATGCTGATACGGGCGCAGGAGATGGCCCGGTATGTCGAAAACGGCATCCTCGACTGCGGCCTTACCGGCCTCGACTGGATCATGGAGCAGTCTGCCGAGGTGAAAGAGGTGGCAGAGCTCAACTACGGCAAAGAGGGGCTCAGGCCGGTCAGATGGGTCGTGGCAGTGCCGAACGACTCGAAGATAAAGACTCTCAAAGACCTCAACGGCAAGAGGATAGCGACCGAACTGGTCGGGTTCACCACACGCTACCTGAAGGCGAAGAAGATAAAGGCCCAGATAGATTTCTCCTGGGGCGCCACGGAAGTGAAGCCGCCGCACCTTGCCGACGCCATCGTCGAGCTGACCGAGACCGGCAACTCCCTGAGGGCGAACAACCTCAGGATCGTCGAGACTATCCTTGAGTCGAGCACGCGGTTCATCGCCAACAAAAAGGCCTGGCAGGACCCCTGGAAGAGGCAGAAGATGGAAAATATCGTGATGCTCCTGCAGGGCGCGCTTGCGGCAGAGGAGAAGGTCGGGCTGAAGATGAACGTCTCGAAGAAGGACCTCAAGAAGGTGATGAGCCTGCTTCCGGCCCTGCATTCGCCGACGATCTCGGCCCTTTCTGACACCGGCTGGTACGACCTCGACGTGGTGATCGACGAAAAGCTGATCTGCGACCTGATCCCGAAGCTGAAGAAGGCCGGGGCCTCGGGCATCGTCGAATACCAGCTCACCAAGGTGATCCCCTGAGAATATTTCAGGCGGAACAGGCCGGTTTTATTGACAGCTTACCGGCCGTTGCTGTAACATAACAGACTCAATAAGGGGCCGCAAAAAGCCCTTAATTCTCCGATAGGAAGGGGGGTAAAGGATTGCATGCTCTAGGCACCCATTTATTAGTTGAGTTACGGGACTGTAACCCTGAGATCATCAAGGATCTCAAGCAGGTCAAGAACATCCTGGTCTCGGCAGCGAAAGAGGCCCAGGCCACGATAGTAGATATCTCCTTTCACGAATTCAATCCCTTCGGCATCAGCGGAATGGTCATTATCGCCGAATCCCATTTTTCGATCCATACCTGGCCCGAATACGGCTATGCAGCGGTCGATATCTTCACCTGCGGGGACATCATCAAGCCCGAGACCGCGGCAAAGTTCCTGATCGAGCAGTTCCAGAGCAAGAGCCCCTCGATCGTCGAGCTCAAGCGGGGTATTCTCTCTACTACGAACGAGAAACTGCCGCATAAGATCACCGACCCTCATCTGGAATACGTCTAGGCCCTTCGGGCCGCAAAGCGCAAAGCGCAAAGAGCAAAAAAAGAAGGCCTGCATCTCTGCGGGCCTTCTTTTTTTTATGACATCAATACTATTCTGGTTTAATCAGGCTTCTTGTCTGTCAGGGCTGCTATGCCCGGGAGCTCCTTGCCCTCAAGCAGCTGCAAAGAGGCGCCGCCGCCTGTGGATATGAACGACAGCGAGCTTGATACGCCTGCGCGGTGGACAGCGAGGTCAGTATCTCCGCCGCCGACAATGGTCAGGGCATACGCATCCGCGACCGCATTGGCGATGGCGAAGGTCCCGCGTGAAAAGGCATCGATCTCGAAGATGCCCATGGGCCCGTTCCAGAGGATGGTCTTGGCATTCGAAAGCGCCTCTGAAAAAAGCTTGACCGTGGCAGGCCCGATATCGAGCGCCCGCCAGCCCTTGGGTATCTCCAGCGTCGGGACGATCTTCGTCTCTGAACCCGGCTCCAGGGACTGGGATATGACGCAGTCGACCGGGAGGTAGAACTTTATGCCCTCGCTCTTGAGCTTCTTGCGGATCCTCTGGGCGGTCTCGAGCATCTCGACCTCCACCAGGGAGTCGCCGACCTCATACCCCATCGCCTTGATGAACGTAAAGGCCATGCCGCCGCCGACCAGGACCTTGTCGACCTTGCCTTCGAGGTGCTCAAGCACACCGATCTTGCCTGAGACCTTGGCACCGCCGAGGATGGCGGCAAAAGGCCGCACAGCATTGTCGACCGCTCCCTTGAGGTATTCTATCTCCTTCCTCATGAGAAAGCCTGCGGCAGAGGGCAGGAACTTTGTGATGCCGACGGTCGAGGCATGCGCCCGGTGGGCAGCGCCGAAGGCGTCGTTGACATAGAAGTCCGCCAGTTTGGCCAGGCCCTTTGAGAAGGCCTCGTCATTGGCCTCTTCCTCGGCATGGTACCTGAGGTTCTCAAGCAGGAGCACATCCCCTTCCTTCATCTTGGCGACCAGGCCTTCGACCTGGGTCCCGACGCAGTCAGGGGCAAAGACCACGTCCTTGTCCAGGAGCCTCTGGAGCCTCTTGGCGACCGGCGCAAGGCTGAAGCGCGGCTCAGGCTTGCCCTTGGGCCTGCCGAGGTGCGAGGCCAGGATCACCTTGGCGCCCTCGTCGATCGCATAGTTGATCGTCGCAAGCGTCGAGCGGATCCTGCCGTCGTCAGTTATCTGGAGGTTGTCATCGAGCGGCACATTGAAGTCCGCCCGGATGAAGACCCTCTTGCCCTTGATATGCAGGTCGTCGATCGAGAGCTTGCTCAGGACGTCCTTGACCGACTTGGCTGCAGTTCCGTTCTTCCTGGTGGCCATGAGACTACCCTCTTTTTTTGATGATGTAGAGTATCAGGTCCCGAAGCCTCGAGCTGTAACCCCATTCATTGTCGTACCAGGATATGACCTTGACCATGCGGCCTTCCATGACCCTGGTGAGGGTCGCATCGAATATCGAGGAATGCGGGTTGCCGTTGAAGTCGACCGAGACGAGCGGGATGTCCACGTACTGCAGGATGCCCTTCATCGGCCCGTCCGCCCACTTCTTCATCGCGGCGTTGATCTCCTCTGCGGTCACGTCCTTCTGCATCTCCGCCACGAGGTCGACCACCGAGACGTTCGGGGTCGTGACCCTCATCGAGAAGCCGTCGAGCTTGCCCTTGAGCTCAGGCAGCACCAGGCCGATGGCCTTGGCAGCTCCGGTCGTCGAGGGGATCATCGAGATGGCTGCTGCACGGGCCCTCCTGAGGTCCTTATGCGGCAGGTCGAGGATGCGCTGGTCATTGGTATAGGAATGGATCGTGGTCATCAGGCCCCTGACGATCCCGAACTCCTTATGCAGGACCTTGGCGATCGGGGCAAGGCAGTTGGTGGTGCAGGAGGCGTTCGAGATGATCTTGTGCTTTGCCGGGTCGAGCTCCTCTTCGTTGATGCCGAGACAGACAGTGATGTCAGGCTCCTTGGCCGGGGCAGAGATCAGCACATACTTTGCGCCGGCATCGAGATGCTTCGCGGCCTTCTCCCTGTCGGTGAAGAGGCCGGTCGACTCGATGACGATATCGACGCCGAGCGCCTTCCAGGGCAGGTTCTCAGGCGACCGCTCTGCCGTTATCTTTATCTCCCTGCCGTCGACGAAGAGGCTGTTGTCCTTGGTCGTCACCTCGGACTTGAAGATGCCGTGCACGGAATCATATTTCAGAAGGTGTGCAAGGGTCGGCGCGTCGGTGAGGTCATTGATCGCAACGATCTCGAAATCCTTCACCCCGGCGCTTGTCCTCAGAAAATTCCTCCCGATCCTGCCAAAACCATTGATTGCGACTTTCACTGCCATTGCGACCTCCGTTATAAAGAATTTTTGAAAATATTAAGGACCATCCCGGTCATGAGCTTCGGATAAAAATAGGTCGACTTAGGCGGCATCCTCAACGAGGCAAGGGCCACCCTCTCGACATCCCCGACCTGGGTCGGGTTCAGGAAAAAGGCCGCCTGATAGGCCTGGTCCTTCACCAGCTGCAGGCAGCGGTCGACATCCATCTCATAGGCAATGCCCTCCACCTTCAGGAGCTTGCTGAATATCAGTTCATGGAGGACCGTAACGTCCAGGTACTTAAGTGCAGGCTCGACCCCGTCCACCCCCTGCCCCTTGTAACTTAACTTATACCAGACATTGCCGCCTTTGTAAAATCCGAAAACATCGCGCTTGCCGAATATCACATCGCTGATCTCGCAGCAGCCCTTCACCTCGTCGATATCGAAGTCGGCCGCAAGCAGGTCCAGGGCGTTGCCGGGCACTTTTTTGACCAGCCGGTGCGTCGGCAGGATGGTCAGCCCCTCATCAGACATATTGGCAAGGAACATCAGGACATAGTCATAAGGCCGGGGGGTGTCAGAGGGACCTTCCGCGGCCTGCTGCTGGCGCTGATATTCGAGGGCGGTCTCATATCGGTGATGGCCGTCGGCGATGAAGATGGCCTTGTCCCTGAGCTCCGCGGTGATGGCAGCGATAGCTGTCTTGTCGCATATCTGCCAGAGTCGGTGGACAGAGCCGTCCGGGTCTGTCGCCTCGAGATACGGCTTGGCCTTGTTGACGCTGTCGAGGATGCCGGAGGTCTTCTTCTGCGGACTGTTATAGAGCGAAAAGATCGGGCTGACGTTCCCCTCGCAGTACCGCATGATGTCCAGCCGGTCCTTCTTCGGTTTTGAATGGGTGCATTCATGCGGATAGACCGTGCCTTTGCCGAGCTCCTCCAGTCTGACCAGGCCGAGGAAGCCCCTCAGCCGCCTGCTCTGGCCGTCGATGCTGTAGTCGACCTCGCAGGAGTAGAAGCAGGGCTCGGGGCTCTGGACCAGGACCTTCTCCCGCAGCCAGGTGTCGAGGTACATCCGGGCACGGGTATATTTGTTCTTATGGTCGTTGTCGTCCGGCAACTCCTTCCCGAAGTCTATCCGGATGATATTGAAAGGGCTCTTTTCGTAGAGGACGTCCTTGTATTCGGGCGTGATGATATCATAAGGAGGAGCCAGCAGCTCTTCTCCCGAGACCTTTGAGACTTGCGGTACATTGAACAGGACCCCTTTGAAGGGACGCACTTCAGCCATTGATTTTATCCTAATACCTAATGGAGATCGGCTATTTTAGCATGCTGCCTCAGCTGAATTCCAGTGCTGCAGCTGCTAACGGCCCCCGGCGCAGTAGTCTGCCTTTTGCAGCGGGATCGAGTCCCCTTTCCAGCTGACGCTGCCCTTCCCTTGCGCGATCGTCAGGGTGAGGACAGGCGAATAGGCTGACCAGCCCTCGGGAGAGGTATACCGAAGCCGCCAGGGGACCTTCATATCCTCAAGCACTGCCCTCCCCCTGGCAGGCATCTGATAGGCGATGCCGGCCGGCTCACCTGCAAGGACAGTGTAGGAGCCATCTTTTCGGGGCCCGAACTCGTAGAGGCAGACATTCCCTGAGCATCTGAAATCGATTGTCAGGGGGACCCCGGCCCGGACAAGAGAGAGCAGCTCAGGGCCGCAGGTCCGGCAGAGATGCTCTTGGGCCTGACGGGGCATCAGTCTCTTTTCTGTCTCGTCATACTGCCATACGCGGCTGAATTTGGGCCCCCCTGCGGCGTCGCTGCAGTATATGGCCTCGTCATAGAGTACGGAGGGGCCCGGAGGGAGCCTCAGGACCCTGTTTCGAAGCCAGGCAAGCCCCTCGTAATAATGAGGCAGGGACATCGGTTTGAGAAGCAGGTCCCCGGCGCTGCCTTCCTGCAGGACAAAGGAGCCCTCGGCTGCCTGACCTGCGACTGAGGCCCCGAAGAGCCGGTAATGCGTAATTGCGGCAAACGAGAGGGCTGCCACGACCACAACCGCCCAGAGGAGCACGACCAGCCTGGCCACCGGCTTGCTCACCGTCTTGGTAAAATTAGCGGCTGATCTCTTAAGGAGGCCTTCCCAGGCAACGGCATGAAGGACGATCAGGCAGAAGAGGGGCAGGAAGACATACCTGCCGGTCATCCCTGTTGATACAGGGACAATGGGCAACGCGATAAGCGGAAGGGCCAGCAAGGCCCGTCCAAAGGACTTTTTGTCCAGCCAGAGGAGCAGGCAAGAGGCTGCCAATACAGAGACGGCAACAGCGGCCGGCCACCAGGGGTGGGCCTTTATGGCCAGCCCGGCGCCTGTTGCGCTCAGGAGGTGGGGGAAGAAGAGGAGTCCGTCGAGCGGCCAGGAGAGGGTCGCACCGTAGCCGCCTCCGATCTTGCCGAGCATATACCACCGCCAGAAGAAATAAAGCACTGTCATGGCAAAGGCCGGAAGGCATGCGGTCAGCCGCTCCCTGAGCCTCCCTTCAGGCAGGAGCAGGAAGAAAAAGGGGAGAGGCACGTAGACCTCTTTTGCGAGGCAGGCAAGGAGGTAAAAGAGGGCCGAAAGAAGCTGAGCAGGACGGCTGCCCCGCCTTGTCCCCCATACCATGGCATAGATGCTGATACATGAAAAGATCATGCCCTCGATATAATGGCGGCACATGAGCGTCTGGGAGAGTTCGGCAAAGACCGGAGAGAGGGTGAATGCCAGAACGCTGATGAATGAAAGGCCCGGCCTGAGCCAGAGCCTGAGGGTCAGGTAGGCCGCGATATCCAGGAGGGCCAGGCTGAGCAGGTGATGGAGGTAAAAGCCCCCCGGCCGCAGCCCGAAGAGGCTCCAGTCAATGTGGTATGAAAAGCTGAGCCAGGGATTGAAATTGACCCCGCCGAGCCGCTGCCAGGCGACCGGGCTGAAGAAGGATTCCCAGGGCCGGTAGAGTATGGCATGCTTGAGGAACTGGGTATCGTCGATGAGCCAGAAATTCACCGGCACCGGATAATAAAGGCCCAGCGTCAGGAGGAGGAAAAGACCGGCCGCGGCAGCAGGTTCTGCACAGTATCCGGCCGGAGCGCTTTTACCCATACCAGCGCTGACGGATGGTCGAATCAGGTCCGCAAAGCATGCGCTATATTACCATAGTACCGGGCAGCTCAAATGACCCGGTCCGGCTAAAACAGCTCGTCTGTCATAATTTGGTGGTTTTTGGATATAATAGTCTGCAAAAATCGACCGGTCCAGAGGGGGCAGCATAAAGAAATCACCTGACAGAAAAGGCTATTATGGTTCGTACGGCGGCCGTTTTGCGCCCGAGACCCTGATACCTGCCCTGGACGAGCTCGAGGCAGCCTACCGGCTCATGAAAAAGGACCGGGACTTCCTCAAAGAGCTCAGCCTTCTTCAGGAAACCTATGTCGGGAGGCCGACCCCGCTCTATTATGCCCGGCGGCTGACCGAACAGCTCGGCGGCGCCAGGGTCTATCTCAAGCGGGAGGACCTTGCCCATACCGGCGCCCATAAGATCAATAATGCGCTCGGGCAGGCCCTGCTTGCGAAAAAGATGGGAAAAAAGAGGCTGATCGCCGAGACAGGGGCCGGCCAGCATGGGGTTGCGACCGCGACCGGGGCCGCCTTCACCGGCCTGGCCTGCGATATATACATGGGCACGGACGATACCGTGCGCCAGTCGCTCAATGTCTTTAGGATGAAGCTCCTGGGGGCGCGGGTGATCGAGGTGCCTACCGGCTCCCGGACCCTGAAGGACGCGATCAACGAGGCCATGAGGGACTGGACCGCGAATGTCGGGACCACTCATTATGTGCTGGGGACCGCCTTCGGGCCGCACCCCTTCCCCGAGATCGTGCGGGACTTCCAGTCGGTGATCGGCAGGGAGGCAAAGAAACAGATACTGAAGGCCGAGGGGAGACTGCCTGACTGTCTCATCGCCTGTGTCGGCGGGGGGAGCAATGCCATCGGCCTCTTCCATGAATTCCTGGACGAACCCGGGGTGCAGATGGTCGGCGTCGAGGCAGGCGGCAAGGGCATAGAGACCGGCGAACATGCCGCGCGCTTTGCCGGCGGCTCTGTCGGCGTGCTGCAGGGCACCAAGAGCTATCTGCTGCAGGACGACAACGGCAATGTCCTGGGGACCCATTCGGTCTCTGCAGGCCTTGATTACGCCTCGGTCGGACCCGAGCATGCCTTCCTCAAAGACTCAGGCAGGGTCCGCTATACCTATGCGGACGACCGGGAGGCCTTAGAGGCCTTTGAACTGCTTTCGCGCACCGAGGGCATCATCCCTGCGCTCGAATCGGCCCATGCCATCGCAGAACTGGCCAAGTACGCACCAGGACTTTCGAAAGATAAGATCATCATCGTCAACCTCTCGGGCCGCGGGGACAAGGACGTCGAGCATGTCGCCCGGATAAAGGGGATGCAGCCATGAAGGGCCGCATCAGCAGGAAATTCAGGGAGCTTGCCAAAAAAGGCGGCAAGGCCTTCATCCCGTATATCATGACCGGCCATCCGACCCTGAGCCGGACGCGGGAGCTGGTCAGTATCCTTGAAGAGTCCGGCGCCGACATCATCGAGCTCGGGGTCCCTTTTTCCGACCCGCTTGCGGACGGACCGACGATCCAGCAGGCTGCCCTGACAGCCCTCGGCCAGGGGGTCACTCTGGCAGGCGTCATTGAGTTCGTCAGGGACCTCAGAAAGACGACGCAGATACCGCTTATCCTGATGACCTACTATAACCCGGTATTCAAATACGGCGAGGAGCGTTTTGTGCAGGACGCCACCGCAGCAGGGGTGGACGGCGTCATCATCCCCGATCTGCCGCCGGACGAGGCAGCGACACTCATTAAACAGGGCCGGCGGCATGGCCTCGATACCATCTTCCTCCTTGCGCCGACCTCCAACCAAAAAAGGATAGGCCTGGTGACGAAGGCTGCAACCGGCTTTCTCTACTATGTCTCGATCACCGGCATCACCGGCTCGAACCTCACCATGGACGCAGGGATCGGCTCCCGCATTGCGCAGATCAAAGAGAACTGCAGCATACCGGTCGCTGTCGGCTTCGGCATATCAAGCCCGGAGGAGGCCGCTGCTGTGGCCCGGTTCGCTGACGGGGTCATCGTCGGCAGCGCCGTCGTCAAGAAGGCAGGCGGTCCTGACGCCGAGCTCAGGAACTATCTCGGTTCTTT
Organism: Nitrospirota bacterium; assembly: GCA_004321925.1. Taxonomy (GTDB): domain Bacteria; phylum Nitrospirota; class Thermodesulfovibrionia; order Thermodesulfovibrionales; family UBA6898; genus PALSA-1316. The sequence continues at coordinate 27,391 of SCQH01000064.1, forward strand.
AAGGAGGGCCATCCGGTGAGCGATGAACTTCAGAGGAAGGTCGAGCAGCTGACGACCCTGATGGAACTCTCTTCCCTGGTGAATTCGACCCTCGATACCCGGGAGATACGCCGCAGGGCGATAGAGGCAGCCACAAAGCTCGCTGGTACCGAGACCGGGAGCCTGCTTTTGCTGGACCCCGAGACCGGAGATCTCTTCTTCGAGGTGGCCCTCGGCGATAAAGGGGACCTGCTCAAGGAGATACGGCTTTCGAAGGGACAGGGCATCGCAGGCTGGGTGGCAGAGAGCGGCGAGGCGGTCATCATCAATGACACACACTCAGATCCCCGGTTCTTCAAGGGCGCAGACAAGAAAAGCTCGTTCGATACCCGCAACATGATCTGTGTGCCGGTCGAGACAAAGGACAAGGTGATCGGGGTGCTCCAGGCGATCAATAAGCGCGAAGGCAGCTTCAGCGACGACGACAGGGATGTGCTGATGGCCCTCGCAAACCAGGTGGCCACGGCGATCGAGAACGCGAACCTCTATAACGAACTGAAAGAGACGTTCTACGGCACTGCCCAGGCCCTGGCCGAGACCATAGAAAAAAGGGACCCCTACACCGGCGGCCATACGCACCGGGTCATGATCTACAGCATCGAGATCGGCAAGATGATGGGTCTGCCCGAAAAGGAGCTTGAGGACCTGAAGCTTGCCGCGATCCTGCATGACATCGGGAAGATCGGGGTCAGGGACAGCATCCTGCTGAAGAACGACCGGCTCGACAAAGAGGAATGCCTGCTCATGAACCGCCATACCGAATACGGCTCTGAGATCCTTGAGCATGTCAAGAAGCTCAAGCATATGATCCCGGGGGTCAGGAGCCATCATGAAAAATACGACGGGACAGGCTATCCTGACAAGCTCAAGGGTGAGGATATCCCCTTCATAGCGCGGATCATTGCGGTGGCCGACACCTACGATGCAATGACGACCGACAGGCCCTACCGGAAGGCCCTCAGCACCCAGACCGCCATTGAGGAGCTCCAGAGGTTCTCCGGCATACAGTTCGACGCTGAGGCGGTCAGGAACTTTGTGAACTACCTGAACAAAAGGGAAGAGCATGCTCCTTAAGGTCCTCGGCAGCTCCGGGGCCGAATACCCCGGCTATAACCCGCCCGCCTTCCTGATAGACGGGGCGCTGCTGCTTGACGCCGGCACCATCGGCTCCAAACTTACGGCCCGTGAGCAGCTGAAGATCAGGGACATCCTGATAACCCATTCCCATCTCGACCATGTCAAGGGGATACCCTTCCTTGCCGACAACATCATCATCAACAGCGGGAAGACGACCATCACGGTCCATGGCATAAAGGAGACGCTCGACTCCCTGCGCAGGAACCTCCTCAACGACACGATATGGCCCGACTTCACAAAGATATCGGCAGCCATCGAACCGGTCCTGCGCTTAAAGAGGATCACCGCCGGAAGGCGTTTCAGGGTCGGCAAGTTCTCTGTCCGGGCGTATCCGGTCAACCATACGGTCCCAGCGGTCGGCTATGTCCTTGAGGACGACAAGGGCAGGACGCTGCTCTATACCGGGGACACAGGACCGACCTCTGCGATCTGGAAGGCCACTGAAAAGATGGATGCGGTCATCATAGAGGTCTCTTTCCCCGACAGCATGTCTGCCCTGGCAGCAAAGACCGGTCATATGACCCCCAGCCTGCTTGTCAAAGAGCTGGCCAAGATGAAGACGCCGCCGGGGAAGGTCTTTATCACCCACCCAAAGCCGCAGTATATTCAGCAGATTCGAAAAGAGCTGCACCGGATCGGGCAGGCCAATATCGAGATGCTGATCGACGGCGCAACATACAGGATATGATAAAAATAAAAGGAACCCAGGATATTTATGGCATGGTTTAAAAAAGGCAAGGAACCGAAGACGGATAAGCTCGTCAAGATACCCGAAGGGCTCTGGGTCAAGTGCGACAGCTGCAAGGAGATCATCTATAGAAAAGAGATCGACAAGAACCTCAAGATCTGCCCCAAATGCAGCTACCACTTCCGGATAAGCGCCCGGGAGCGGCTCAGCTACATCGTTGACGAGGGGAGCTTTATTGAGACGGACATCGGCCTCACCTCGGACGACCCCCTGAATTTCAGGGACAAGGTCCCCTACAAGGATAAGCTCATCGACAACAAGGCCAAGAGCGGGCTTGAGGACGCAGCTATCTCAGGGGAGGCGACGGTCAACGGACATGAGGTCATGCTGGTCATCATGGACTTCTCCTTTATCGGCGGGAGCATGGGCTCGGTCGTCGGAGAAAAGATCGTCAGGTCTGCAGAGGCGGCTATCGAGACAAAAAGACCGCTGATAACCTTTGCCTCCTCGGGCGGGGCGCGGATGCAGGAAGGCATCTTCTCGCTCATGCAGATGGCGAGGGTCTCGGCCGCGGTCGGCAGGCTCAAGGAAAATGGCAACCTCTTCATATCCATCCTTGCCGATCCGACCTTCGGCGGGGTCACTGCCAGTTTTGCGATGCTCGGGGACATCATACTGGCCGAACCCAAGAGCCTTATCGGCTTTGCAGGGAGGAACGTCATAGAGCAGACGATAAAGCAGCAGCTGCCGGAGGACTTTCAGCGGGCAGAGTTCCTGCTGGAGCACGGCTTCATCGACCGGATCGTTGACAGGAAGGATATCAAGCAGACCGTTTCACGGATAATCGAACTCCTTTCATGAGCTATCAGGGCACCATCGAGTATCTTTACGGGCTCCAGAAGTTCGGCATGAAATTCGGCCTTGATAATATCACAAGGCTCCTGGCTGCGGCCGGGGATCCTCACAAGGCCTTCCGCAGCGTCCATATAGCCGGCACCAACGGCAAGGGCTCCACGGCAGCTATGATCGATTCCATCCTCAGGACCGGCGGCTTCAGGACCGGCCTCTTCACCTCCCCCCATCTCGTGAGCTTCACCGAACGGATCAGGATCAACGCTCAGGAGATACCGGAGGCAGAGGTCGTCTCTCTCGCCGATGAGGTGCGGGCTCTCGCCGAGGACGGCTTAGACGACGATCTCTGCCCGACCTTTTTTGAGGTGGTCACCGCCATGGCCTTTATCTGGTTCAGGAGGCAGAAGGTCGACTGGGCAGTGATCGAGACAGGCCTCGGCGGCAGGCTCGACGCCACGAACATAATCATGCCCGAGGTTTCGGTCATCACGAAGATTGGACATGACCATGCCGAGTTCCTCGGTACGACCCTCGAAGAGATCGCGGCCGAAAAGGCCGGGATCATCAAGCAGGCCGTCCCCGTTGTCACGGCAGACCAGACGCCCGGGGTGTTGCAGGTGCTGAAGCAGAAGGCAGCGGCAAAACAGGCCCCTCTGTCCGTCTTTATGAAGGACTTTTCCTCTGAGCTTCTGACTGCCTCCCCCGGCAGGACAACCTTCCGCTACACCGGCAGCAGGGTCTTCGAGCAGATCTCGGTCCCTCTTTCAGGGGCACACCAGATGACGAATGCCTCCCTGGCGACAAGGACTGCCGAGCTGCTCAGCGCAAGGTTCCCCGAGATGTCTCTCGACATACAGCGGGGGCTCGCGGATGTCTCCTGGCCGGGAAGGCTTGAGATGGTCTCTGATGCACCCCCGATACTCATTGACGGCGCGCATAACCCGCAGGCTGCAGAGGCCCTCGCCGTCTATCTCCGGGGACTGCTGGCCAAAGACTATGAACGGATCATCGGCATCTTCGGGGTCATGGGGGATAAGGACATCTCAGGCATCCTCAGGCCCCTCATCCCGCTTGCCTCGGAGATCATCTTCACGGCCCCGGCCTATGGCAGGGCAGCCTCACCAGAGCGGCTCAGTCAAGAGGCAGCTCAGGCCGGGAAACAGGTCAGAACAGCCCCGACCGTTGCCGGGGCGCTCGGTCTTGCCAGGGGCCTCTATCAGCCGGGCGACCTCATTGTGGTGACCGGCTCCTTCTATACGATCGGTGAGGCCCGGGAGGCCCTCGGCTGCAAAGGTATCCTGACGAGGCTGAGGGAATGAATAAGGAACTCAGAGCGTCAGCGGCATATACCGGGGTCCTTCTGCTTCTGCTTATCTCCTTTCAGGCTCTCTGCTTCACGGGCATCTGCTCCGCAGCAGATGCGACGTCGACCTCCCTCACCTCCGACAGTCTCCAATATTACTCAGACACGAAGAAATATGTGGCCACAGGCTCGGTGACCGCAACAAGAGGCGATGCGGTGATCAAGGCGGATGAGATCACCTATTCCGAGGACTCCTCCGAGGTCCTTGCCTCGGGGAATGTCACCTTTGATGACCAGGAGACCTCGATCAAGGCTGAAAGGGCCGAGTTCAATATGGAGGCAAAGACCGGCAGGCTCTACAAGGCCGAATTCCTGCAGAAGAAGACTCATTACCATCTCCTGGGTGAGATGATAGAAAAGAGGGGGGAGAATTACTATTACAGCCCTGAGGCGACCTTCACCACCTGCGACCTGCCGATGCCTGAATGGTGTTTTAAGGGAAAAGAGATCACAGCGGTCGTCGGCGATACCTTTAAGGCAAAGGATGTCTCCTTCCTCGTCAAGGACCACCCTCTCTTTTACTCCCCCTATTTCTGGGCCTCGATCAACAAGGAACGGCATACCGGTTTTCTGCTCCCTACCCCAAGCTACAGCAAGACAAGGGGTGCGGGGATAAACCTTCCCTTTTTCTGGGCGATCTCCGAGAACAGGGACATGACGCTCAGCCTCGACACATACAGCAGGCGAGGGGTCGGCACGGGGCTTGAGTATCGCTCTCTGGATATCGGGGAGATCAGGAGCAACGGGTGGGTCTATTATATTAAAGACACGCTATTGAACAAAGATTTCCTCGAGGTACGGGCTACCCATGAGGACAGGGACCGGGGCCCCCTCAGGGGCTTCCTGAACATCAATTATGTGAACGAGAAGGATTTTTACCGTGAATATACGTCCTACCGGGACATCCGCATCCAGAGATATCTCGAATCAACGGCTGAAGTGGCCCTGCCTCTCGACAATGCCAGGCTCTACCTGCTTTCACAATATTGGGTCGACCTGAAGAACAGCAACGGCAGCATACCCCAGAGGCTCCCTGAGGCCGGCTTTGTGCAGAACTATTCACGGCTTGGCCAGATCATGCTCACGACCTCGGCAACCGCCTCGAACATGCTCCGGGAGAACGGGATCTCTGCGACACGTTTCGATATCTACCCCCGGATCCTGCATTCGGTCGGCAAGGATATCACCCTTTCCCAGATCGTCGGCCTGAGGAACACCTTTTACTCCTTTTATAAGGGGGGCGGCGAAGACAGCACTGCCGACCGGACCGCCTTTGAGTATGACCTCACCGGCCATATGCGGCTCCAGCGTAGCTACGGCCTTATCAGGCATATCCTGGAACCGTCCGTCAGGTACCACGTTGTCTCTGTGTCCAAAAACAGCCTGCCGCTCTTTGATGCGACCGAGCTTTATAAGAATACCTCGGCAATCGAGCTTTCGGTCCTGAACCGGGGCATCGTCAAGGGCAGCGAGGTGCTGACGCTCAGGGTGACCCAGGGGATAGAGACGGACAACGACAACCGGCCGCTGCAGCCGTTGAGGTTCGACGCGGGGATGACGGTCCCTCTGCCGCTGAGCGTTACCACCACCTATGATTATTATGCCAGCAGGATAGAGACCGCGAGCGCCGATGTCAGCATACCGCTCAGCAAGGCCACGGTATCTCTCGGCCAGAGGTATAACCACACCGAAAATATCCATGTCTATACGGCCGGCCTTGATCTCAGCCCGTCAAAGGAGCTCCACCTGACCGGGACCCTCTGGTACGACACCAGGGGGGGCGGTCTGCAGGACCTGCATGCCACACTGAAGTATACGCGCCAGTGCTGGAGCATGCGCCTGGAGGCTGACAAGAAACCGGGGGACTTTTCGATGAAGGTCATGTTCGAGCTCTCCGGCATCAGCACGAGGATGGGCTCGAAAAAATAACCGGACGGTTCGATTGATAAAAAGAGCCCGGATTGGGTAAAATATACGATCAATTTCAGGAGGAGCACAGTGAAAGCAGGAATTCACCCGGATTACAAGGAAGTAAAGGTTGCCTGTGCATGCGGAGAGGCCTATGTCACACGGTCGACAAGGAAGGACATCCACCTTGATATATGCGCAAGGTGCCACCCGTTCTATACCGGCAAACAGAAGATACTCGACGCTGAAGGCAGGGTAGAGAAGTTCAAGAAGAAATACGCCAAGCAGTAGATAAGTAGCGGCATTATTCCGAACAGGAAATCCATATGGATTTCCTGTTTTTTTCTGTCAAAATACTCGGCACTAAAGGATGAACGTGAAAAATATCGGCGGGCAGGCGGTTATCGAAGGGGTCATGATGAAGGGCCCGGGGAGCTGGACCGTGGCGGTCAGGGACCAGGCAGGCAGGATCCATCTCAAGAAGGAGAGGCTTGACCCCACAGCGGCGTTCCTCAAAAAGCCTGTCATCCGGGGGGTCGTTGCCCTGTTCCAGGCCCTCAGCATCGGCATAAAGGCGATCGAGTTCTCTGCCGGCAAGGCCTATGAAGAGGAGGAGCAGGAGAGCCTCAGCAAGATGTCGCTGATGCTCACGATCGCGGCCTCGATCCTGCTGAGCATCGGACTGTTCATACTCCTCCCCCTGTATGCCACCAAGCTGCTGGGGCTGCTTTACCATGGGGTCGTAAAAAATTCTTTATTCTTTAATCTGACGGACGGGCTTATCAGGGTCCTCATCTTCATCATCTATGTCGTCGCTATAGGGTTCTGGAAGGAGATGGCCAGGATCTTCATGTATCACGGGGCAGAGCATAAGGTCATCCATGCATATGAAGAAGGCAGAGAACTGTCGGTGGCCGGCGTCAGGGAATTCAGCACACGCCATCCGCGCTGCGGCACCAGCTTCCTGATGATCGTCATGGTCATCAGCATCCTTGTCTTTTCGTTCATCCCGCAGCAGTGGCCTTTCCTGTTCAAATTCCTCTCCCGGATCGTCCTGATCCCCCTCATTGCAGGTTCCTCGTTCGAATTCCTGAAGCTCTCGGCGAAGTGGCAGCATAACGCCCTCATGCATGCCATGATCGTCCCGGGCCTGCTGCTGCAGCGCCTGACGACCAGGGAACCGGACGATGCCCAGATCGAGGTGGCCCTCGCCGCGCTGACCGAGGTCCTGAAGCTGGAAGAAGAGCATGCTTGACAAGCTCAGGTCCATCGAGGAGAAGTACGAGAACCTGACCGTCCTGCTGATGGACCCCAAGGTCCATGCCAACCAGGCAGAGTTCCAGAAATATTCGCGGGAGAACTCCGATCTCCAGCCCCTCGTCGAAAAGATACGGGAATATAAGACCCTGATGCAGGACCTGCATGCGGCCGAGGAGATCCTGAACGGGAGCGATCCCGAACTGAAGGAGCTTGCCCAGGCAGAACTGGACGATCTGAAGAAGAAAAGGCCGGCCATGGAGGACGAACTGAAGCTGATGCTCCTTCCGATCGATCCCCGGGACTCAAAGAACGTTATTTTGGAGATCAGGGCAGGCACCGGCGGGGAAGAAGCGGCCCTCTTCGCCGCCAACCTCTTCCGGATGTATACCAAGTATGCCGAATCAAAGAAATGGAAGGTCGAGCTGATCAGCATGAACGCTACCGGGCTGGGGGGCATCAAGGAGGTGGTCGCCTCGATCATGGGCAAAGGCGCTTACAGCAAGCTCAAATATGAAAGCGGCGTCCACCGGGTCCAGCGTGTCCCGTCGACAGAGGCCTCAGGCAGGATACATACCTCCGCAGCAACCGTAGCGGTCCTCCCCGAGGCTGAGGAGGTCGACATAAAGGTAGAGAACAAGGACCTCAGGATAGACACCTTCTGTTCCTCGGGCGCCGGCGGCCAGAGCGTCAATACGACCTACTCTGCGGTCAGGATCGTGCATATACCGACGGGGCTTGTGGTGCAGTGCCAGGATGAGCGATCCCAGACCAAAAACAGGGACAAGGCGATGAAGGTCCTCAGGTCCAGGCTCTACGAGATGGAGATAGAGGAAAAGGAAAAGGAACGGGCTCAGGACAGAAAGTCCCAGGTCGGCTCCGGCGACCGGAGCGAACGCATCAGGACCTACAACTACCCGCAGAACCGCATCTCGGACCACCGAACCGGCCTGACCCTCTATAAGCTCGAGCAAGTGATGGAAGGCAGCCTCGACGAGGTCTTCGACAACATGAACACCTATTTCAATGCTGAAAGGCTCAGAGAACTTACCTGACCGGGTCCCGGGACGGCCTGCATGAGGGTCCTTGAGGCGGTCAGATATTCGCTGGAGGTCCTCAGCGCAGCAGGCATAGATGATCCCCCCGCAGATGCCGAGGGCCTGGTCCTTCATTGCGCGGGACTTGAGCGGCTCACGGCCTACACGGACAACCCCGAGATCGGGCCGCAGCTCGTTGCGAAGATAAAAAAGCTGACCGGCCGCAGGGCCAGGGGAGAGCCACTGCAGTATATTGTGGGACACATGACCTTCTGCGGCCTGGAGATCGCGGTCGGCAGGGGCGTGCTCATCCCGCGGCCGGAGACCGAACTGCTGGTCGAAGAGGCAGTAAGAACATTGAAGCAGAAGGCGTTAACCGCAGCGCCGATGTCCATACTTGACCTTTGTACCGGCAGCGGCTGCATCGCCCTTGCCCTTGCCCTGGATTTCCCCGGTGCAGAGGTCATTGGCACTGATCTGTCGGTGAAGGCCCTGCGTTATGCCAGAAAGAATGCAGCCGCTAACGGGATCCGGACGGTAGCCTTCAAAAAAGGCTCCCTTTTCGGGCCGGTAAAAAAAGGGATGCGGTTCGATCTCATCACCGCAAACCCGCCCTATATCTGCAGCGCCGAAATACCCGGCCTGCAGAGAGAGGTGCGGGACTGGGAGCCGGTGACGGCCCTTGACGGAGGGGCTGACGGCCTGGACTTTTACCGCGCTATCCTTTCCGGGGCCGGCGGATACCTGAAGCCTGACGGCGCCCTTGTCATGGAACTGGGCTATGGCCAGGCAGCCGCCGTGACAGGCCTCGCCCGGCAGCATGGTTTCAGGGCGATCGAGGTTGTCAGGGACTTTGCCGGGCTCGAGAGGATCATGAAGGCCCGGACCGCGGAGACATGAGATGCTGCCGGTATTGACATTTATATAAAGTCGTCTTATCATTCAAACTATTAAAGTTCAGCACCCGAGCTTACTACTATAGAGTCTCACAGGAGGATTAACGATGACACCCAAAAAAGTATTCTTTACCAAAGGGGTTGGCGTACATAAAGACAGGCTTTCATCTTTCGAGGTCGCGCTCAGGAGCGCAGGCATCGAAAAGTGCAACCTGGTCTATGTCTCGAGCATACTGCCGCCCAACTGCAAGATCCTTTCACGCAGTGCAGGGCTGAAACTCTTGTCCCCGGGTGAGATCACCTTCTGCGTCATGTCCCGGAACGAGACGAATGAACCGAACCGCCTTATCTCTGCAGCGGTCGGTGTCGCCATGCCGAAGGATTTTTCGAACTACGGGTACCTCTCGGAGCATCATGCCTTTGGTGAAAAGGCCATTGTCTCGGGGGATTACGCAGAGGACCTCGCGGCGACCATGCTTGCCACGACCCTCGGCATCCCTTTTGACTCGAATCAGGCCTGGGACGAGCGCAAACAGGTCTACCGGGCGAGCGGCCACATATTCAAGACAAATAATATATGCCAATCCTACCAGGGCAACAAAGACGGCCTCTGGACCACGGTCCTTTCGGCCGCGGTCTTTATCATGGAGTAGGATGCCGAAGGCCTCCGTCAATTTCTGCGGCCTGCCGAAGGAGTACAGCTCTTATGCATCGGCGGCCATAGTCATACTCCCGGTCCCGTTCGACAAGACCAGCACCTGGCTAAAAGGCGCCGACAAAGGCCCCGCGGCTATCATCGACGCCTCCCCCCATCTTGAGCTCTATGATATCGAGACCAACAGCGAGGTCTTCAGGAAGGGGATATTCACGGCCCCTCCGGTGCTTGCATCCTCCCCCGGCCTCCTCATAAAAAAAACGCATGAGAGGGTCTCCGGCTACCTCAATGACCGGAAATTTGTCGTCACCCTGGGGGGCGAACACTCCGTCTCGATCGGCGTCATCAAGGCCTTTGCAGAAAAGCGCACGGGACTAAGCATCCTGCATCTTGATGCCCATGCAGACTCTCGGGAAACCTACGAGGGGAGTCCCTTCAACCATGCCTGTGTCATCGCCCGTGCCGCTGAATTCAGCCGCAACATCGTCTCTGTCGGCATCCGCAGCATGGATGCCTCTGAGCGGCCGGGCGCCGATAAGAGGAAGACCGTCTATGCGCATCAGATGCAGGCCTCCGAAAAGTGGATAAAGGATGTTGTTTCGCGGCTGGGAAATGACGTCTACATAACCCTTGACCTTGATGTCTTCGACCCCGGTATCATGCCCTCCACCGGGACCCCTGAACCGGGCGGGCTGGGCTGGTACCCGGTCATGAAGCTGCTGGCGGCCGTGGCACGGTCGAAACGCATAGCAGGCTTCGACATCGTTGAACTCTGCCCGGGCAAAGGCAGGGCCCCCGACTTTCTCGCCGCAAAACTGGTCTATACCCTCTTAAGCTACATTTACAAAAATAGATAGAAAGAACGATTCCAGCTACCCAACAGCAGGTACTCAAGCACCGGAGCCGCCGGAATGAGAGATACCGTTTTAGAAGTTGTCATTCCCGCAAGTGGAACGCGCCGGGAATCCTTCTGAAAAAAGAGAGATTCCGGACAAGCCGGAATGACAGATACGGGGTAACCCTTGCGACATTATAGACAGAATCTCATTGGTAAGCGCACCCAGCAATAAGCAGAATCAGACTTCTCAGGACTGCCTGTCGCGGTAATCCTTGTACCCGAACTTTTTTACCACTTCGACACTGCCGCTATCCCGTATCACCGCTATGTCCGGCAGGTTAATGCCGTTAAAGGTGTTGTTTTTCACGATGCTGTAGAGGGCCATGTCCGTGAAGACCAGCCTCTGGCCCCTTCTGAGCGGCCGGTCAAAGGAATAATCGCCGATAACATCCCCTGAGAGGCAGCTCGGTCCGGCGAGCCGGTACCAATATTTTTTCTCCTGCTTCTTCCCCGAGTTCAGCACATGCGGCCGGTAGGGCATGAGCAGCACGTCCGGCATATGCGTCTCTGCCGAGGTGTCCAGGATAGCGATCTCGGCCCTGTTCTTCACGATATCCAGCACCGACGCTATCAGTACCCCGGCATTGAGGACATTGCCCTCCCCCGGCTCGAGAATGACCTGAACCTTAAAGGTCCTCTTGAAATCATTGATGAGTCTGATGAGCCGCTCAAGGTCGTAATCGTCCCTGGTTATATGATGTCCGCCCCCGAAATTCACCCATTTGAGGCCCCTGATATATTTCCCGTACCGCTTTACAAAGGCGGTCAGCACCCTCTCAAGCACGTCCGAGTTCTGCTGGCAGAGCGCATGGAAATGCAGGCCGTCGACACCCTTCCTCAGCTTCGGGAATTCCTTTTCGAACTCGGCATGGACTATGCCGAGCCTCGAACACGGTGCGCAGGGGTTATACATCTCGGTCTCCACCTCGCCATGACCCGGGTTGACGCGCAGGCCGATATCGAGGCCGCCTTTTCTGGCCGGCCCGCCGTACTTCCGGAGCTGATAAAAGGAGTTGAATATCAGGCTGTCGGAATGGCTGATGATCGCCCTGATCTCTGAAGGCCGGTAGGCGGCGCTGAAGGTATGGACCTCCTTCCTGAATTCCTTCCGGCCGAGCATCGCCTCATGCAGACCGCTTGCGCAGGTCCCGTCGAGGTAGCGGGCCATCAGCGGGAAGGTGGCAAAGGAGGCGTAGGATTTCAGGGCATGGAAGACCTTGGCGCCGGTGCGGTCTTTGACATACATCAGGACCTTCATATTCTCTTCGATGAGGGTCTCGTCTATGAGGTAGACCGGGGTCTCTATGCTGCCCTGTGCGAGCCTCAGGAACCGCGTTGTTGCTTTTTCGAACTTCTTCCTTTTTGCTTCTTTGATCAGACGGGTCAGCAGGGCCAGGCCGCGCTCATCCAGCGCGCCAACGACCTGCCGGCGTATCCCGGCAGGGGAGGCGAGATATTGGCCGGCTGCCTTCGCATCCCCCTTCGAAAGCCCCCGGATCAGTGCTGCGGAAAGATGCTGGCCGTCCATAGCCCGGCCTCAGACCTTCTCAGGAAGCCCCTGGTGCTCCACTACCTGCCACGGAAGGCCATGCGTATTGAGCGCCTCCATGAACCTGTCCGGGTCGAGCTGCTCAATGTTGTAGACCCCGGCCCCCTGCCAGACGCCGGTCAGCACCATCATGGCGCCGATCATCGCCGGCACGCCGGTCGTGTAGGCAATAGCCTGGGTGCCGGTCTCTTTGAAGGCCTCTTCGTGATCACTGACATTATAGATATACCTGGTTATGGTCTTCCCGTCCTTCTTCCCGGTCATGATATTGCCGATGACCGTTTTCCCGGTGTAGTTGGTCCCTAAAGAGGAAGGCTCGGGGAGCAGGGCCTTCAGGAATTTAATCGGCACGACCTTCTTCCCCTCATACTCCACCTCATCGATCCTGGTCATCCCGACATTCATCAGGACCCTCAGGTGATTGAGGTAATTCTCTGAAAAGGTCATCCAGAACCTTGCCCGCTTCAGCCCTTTTATGTTCAGGGCCAGCGACTCAAGTTCCTCGTGGTAGAGCAGATAACTGTCCTGCATGCCTGCCACCGGGTAATCGAAGCTGAAATGTACGCTGCCGGGCTCTATGATCGCCGGCGTTTCGACCCATTTCCCGGCTTCCCAGTGCCTGACGACCTGCGTCACTTCGCGGATGTTGATCTCAGGGTTGAAGTTCGTCGCAAAGGCATGACCATGGCTGCCGGCGTTGCAGTCGAGGATGTCGAGGAACTCTATCTCGTCAAAGAGATGCTTCTGCGCGTAGGCCGCAAAGACATTCGTCACCCCCGGGTCGAAGCCCGAGCCGAGGACCGCCATGATGCCCTTCTGCCTGAACTTCTCATGGTAGGCCCACTGCCAGCTGTACTCGAAATGCGCAATATCGAGCGGCTCATAATTGGCGGTATCGATATAATGCACGCCGGTCTCCAGGCAGGCATCCATGATATGGAGGTCCTGGTACGGGAGGGCAAGGTTCAGGACAACATCCGGACGGAATTTCCTGATGAGGGCCGCGAGTTCAGGGACGTTGTCCGCGTCCACCTGCGCAATGCCGATCTCCCTGCCATACCGTTTTTTGATGTCAGCCCTGAGCGCCTCGCATTTTGAGAGCGTCCTGCTGGCGACCATGATCTCCCGGAACACCTCCGGGACCTGGGCGCATTTGTGCGCCGCGACCGTGGCAACACCTCCGGCCCCGATTATCATTATCCTGCCCTGCTGCTTTTTTTCATTCATATGCATTCTCCTTCTGAAACAGCTGTTATTCTTCGCACCGGCAGGGATAATAGACCAAAAGCGCCTTTTTTATCTTATCTATCGCCTCTGCCTCCGTCCCCCCCCTGACCCTGACCCCGGGGAGCTCTCTGCATTCGGCAACCCATTTGCCGTCATCATCCTGATATACCGTAAATTCTCTCATTGCTTATCGATCTCGTGCATAAGCGCCTTCAGGAGGTCCTTCTCTGCAACCGTCCTGACCACCTTCCCTTTTTTGAAGAGCAGCCCGCTCCCCTTCCCGCCGGCGACGCCGATATCCGCCTCGCGGGCCTCACCCGGACCGTTGACGACGCAGCCCATGACAGCCACGGTTATCGGCTTATCGAAATCCTTCAGCCGGTCCTCCACCTTTGCCGCAAGCCCGCGGATATCGATCTGACATCTCCCGCAGGTCGGGCATGATATGATATGCGCCCCTTTCTCCCTCAGCCCGAGCGACTTCAGGATCTCGTAGGCCACCCGCACCTCTTCAGCCGGGTCAGCCGAGAGGGAGACCCTCATGGTATCACCGATGCCTTCGGACAAGAGTATCCCGAGGCCGACGGAGCTCTTGATGATCCCGGTAAAGGACGGGCCTGCCTCTGATATGCCTATATGGAGCGGATACCGGAACTGCTTTGCAAAGAGCCGGTAGGCCTCCACGGTCAACGGGACATTGGAGGCCTTCAGGGAGACCTTGATCGCCCTGAAATGCAGTGCCTCCAGGATATTGATATGTTCGGCCGCACTCTCTACCAGGGCCTCGGGCGTGGGATGCCCGTATTTGGCGAGGAGCTGTTTTGAGAGAGACCCTGCATTGACCCCGATCCTGATCGGGATGCCGCGGGCCTCTGCCGCAGAGACCACTTCAGCCACCTTCCAGCGTGCGCCGATGTTCCCCGGGTTTATCCTGAGGCCGTCGACCCCCTGCCTCATCGCCTCAAGGGCAAGTCTCCAGTCGAAATGGATATCGGCTATGACCGGCAGGAGGCTCTTCTTTCTTATCGGTCCGAGCGCCTCTGCCGCCTGCATGTCCGGGACCGCGATCCTGATGATCTCACAGCCTGCTGCCGCAAGCCCGCTGATCTGCCGGAGCGTCGCCCTGACGTCCCGGGTGTCGGTCTTGGTCATCGACTGCACGCTTATCGGCCTGCCGCCGCCGACAGGGACATTCCCTACGGAGATCAGCAGGGTCTTTCTTCTTTTTTTCATGGACTGATCACCCCTCTGCCTTTATCTTCTTTTTGTCCCTGTATGACCTGACCGCCTCTTCATGCTCCCCGAGCGTGACCGAAAACGTATGGCTGCCGTCGTTGTTCGATACAAAATAGAGGTACGGCACCGGGGCAGGGTTCAGCGCCGCGGCCACGGATTTGACCCCGGGCGAGGCAATGGGCCCGGGTGGCAGCCCCTTGACGACATACGTATTATACGGGGTCTTCCTCAGGAGGTCAGACCTCATGATCCTCTCCTTCGAGCTTTTTATCCCGTATATGCTCGTGGGGTCTGCCTGAAGCAGCATATGCTTTTTCAGCCGGTTATGGTAGACCGCAGAGATGATCGGCCTTTCGGAGTCCATAACGGCCTCCTTCTCTATGATAGAGGCGAGGGTGAGGACCTCTGCCTCGGTCATCCGGCCCTTTTCAGCACCTTTCAGAAAGATATCTGCCGTTTTTTCACGCATCCTGTCTATCATCATCCCTAAGGCCTCTTCAGCCTTGATGCCCTTCGGAAGCATATAGGTGTCCGGGAATATATATCCTTCAAAGCTCGGAGAACTGATCGCGTATGAGGAAAGGAATTCCGGATCAGCCGAAAGCTTCATGAAATCTTCGGTCGTTATGATGCCGTGCCTGGCAAAGGCCTCCGCGATCTCGGGCAGCGAATCGCCCTCAAGGACCTTTACCTCATACTCTATGATCCGGCCCTGCCTGATGATCCTGAAGATATCCAGCGGGCTCATGCTGCTCCAGATCGAATAGTAGCCGGCCCGTATCTTCCGGTCAGCCCCGGTAAGCCTGCCGAGGACCATAAAGACCTTCTTGTCCCTGATGAGCTTTTCCCGTGACAGGATGTCGGCAGCCTGTCTGAAGGTAGCGCCCTTCGGTATCTGGACCTCGACATTCTTCCCCACGGTCTGGACAGGAACGAGCATTTCGACGGCTGCATAGGACAGGGACAGGACGATCGTGACCAGTATGATTATGAAGATATTTTTTATCATGATTTCATAATTATTGCAGTGAACTGATTGTTTGTAGAATGACAGAAGACGGTCAAATTGTAAAGCAGGGAAAATAAAGAAGCGGGGTTACCCCCGCTTCTTTCCGGACAAAAACCTTTATTTATTAGTACATTCCACCCATGCCGCCCATGCCGCCGCCAGGAGGCATTGCAGGCATCTCGGGCTTCTCCTCCGGAAGGTCCGCGATCATGACCGAGGTTGTCAGCATGAGGGACGAAACAGATGCGGCGTTCTGAAGCGCGCACCTCGTGACCTTGGTCGGATCAACGATACCGGCCTTGACCATGTCGACATACTCCTCAGTGCCGGCATCAAAGCCGTAGTTCGCATCCTTTGAATTCTTAACCTTTTCAACGATGACAGACGGCTCAAGGCCGGTATTAAAGATGATCTGGCGGATAGGCTCTTCGAGCGCCCGCCTGAGGATATCCACACCCACCTGCTGGTCATGGTTGTCAAGTTTCAGGCCCTTCAGCGCCGACACACTGCGCAGGAGAGCAACCCCGCCGCCGGGGACTATGCCTTCCTCGACCGCTGCCCGTGTTGCATGGAGTGCGTCCTCGACCCTGGCCTTCTTCTCCTTCATCTCGGTCTCGGTCGCTGCACCGACATTGATGACGGCCACGCCGCCGACGATCTTGGCGAGACGCTCCTGGAGCTTCTCTTTGTCATAATCGGAGGTGGTCTCGTCGATCTGGGCCTTGATCTGCTTTACCCTGCCCTGGATCTTTGCCTGATCACCGGCACCTTCGACAATGGTGGTGTTTTCCTTGTCGACGGTGATCTTCTTGGCCCTGCCGAGGTCGGTTATCTTGATGCTCTCCAGCTTGATGCCGAGGTCCTCGGATATGACCGTACCGCCGGTCAGGATCGCGATATCTTCAAGCATCGCCTTTCTCCTGTCGCCAAAGCCGGGGGCCTTGACCGCACATACCTGGATGGTGCCTCTGAGCTTGTTGACGACCAGGGTTGCAAGCGCCTCACCCTCGACCTCTTCAGCGAGGATCAGAAGCGGCCTGCCCATCTTTGCGGTCTGCTCGAGTATCGGAAGCAGGTCCTTCATTGCCGAGATCTTCTTCTCATTGATCAGGATGAAGACGTCGTCCATATTGCATTCCATCCTGTCAGGGTCGGTTATGAAATAGGGGGAGGTATAGCCGCGGTCGAACTGCATGCCTTCGACAACATCGAGCGAGGTGGTCATGCTCTTTGCCTCTTCAACGGTGATGACGCCGTCCTTGCCGACCTTGTCCATGGCGTCTGCAATGAGCTCGCCGATGGTTACGTCGTTATTGGCCGAGATCGTTCCGACCTGAGCTATCTCCTTCTTGTCCTGAACCGGCTTACTGATCTTCTTCAGCTCGGCAACGATCGTCTCGACCGCCTTTTCAATGCCCCTTTTGATGTCCATGGGGTTAGAGCCTGCGACCACGTGCTTGATGCCGCCGCTGTATATCGCATGGGCCAGCACGGTTGCCGTGGTGGTGCCGTCACCGGCAATGTCCGAGGTCTTGCTGGCGACCTCCCTGACGAGCTGTGCGCCCATATTCTCGAACGGGTCCTTCAATTCGATCTCTTTTGCCACCGTGACGCCGTCCTTGGTGATGGTCGGTGCACCGTATTTCTTGTCGATAATTACATTTTTCCCCTTCGGGCCAAGGGTTGCCTTCACTGCATTGGTGAGAGCACCAATGCCCTTTAATATTGAGCTTCTGGCCCCTTCATCAAAAAGAAGCTGTTTTGCCATAGTTTTCTTCCTCCTCAGATAAAATAATAGTTAGTTTTGTGATGGATTACTCAACGATGCCGAGAATATCTTCTTCCTTGATGATCAGATATTCATTATTGTCAATGTTGACCTTCGAACCTGAATACTTGTCAAAAAGTATGGTGTTGCCGACCTTAATCTCCTTGACCTCTGAACCGACTGCCTCTACGACACCCTTCTGGGGCTTTTCCTTGGCGGAATCAGGGATATAAAGACCGCCTGCTGTTTTTTCTCCTTCTTCAGAGTACTTGATAAATACCCTGTCCTTCAGTGGCTTAAACTTCATACGTTTCTCTCCTTTCTATGGTTTGATTTTTGGTTATTAGCACTCGAAGACTACGAGTGCTAATATAACAGGTCTGAAAGGCTTTTTGCAACTATTTTATTAATTCCCTCTTGATTCCCTTGGAACTTACTGATAATACAAGATATTTTATCTTTCAGTGCGGTCACGAGCGGTGCAGATCAGGAAAGGACAGCTAAGAGGGAAAGACCTTCTAGGGAGTCCCCTTCATATATAGGTCATAGAGTGCCTTGCCGATGAAAAAATCTCCCCAGCATATGCCGATATCCGGCAGGGTTGACTTCAGCAGCATTGCCTGAAGCGGTATCGACTTTGCGGTCATCTCCGCAATGCTGAAATGGGCCATGAGGATCGTCCCGAAGATGACAAGGAGTCCGTTGAGAAGATAGCCGAAGGGTGCGGTCCTCCGGGACATGAAAAGGGCGGTCACGACAAGGGCATCGATCGCCGGCAGGAGCGAGGCCATGAATTTTGTCCCGTCGAAGAGGTAACTTCCCGGATGCAGTCTGTCGGCAACCATGAAATTATGGATACGGTAATGGAGCATCAGCCCCGACACCGCGAGCAGAAAAAGCGCTATTAACAACGTGCCCCGCTTCATCTCACCGGAACGTGAAGGTCACGAGGTGACCGAGATAGAACGTCAGTCCGACGGCAAGGATATGGAGGAGCCACCACCCGGGCCGGTATCTCATGAAGTGTTTCAGCATGCTAGCGCAGGAGAATGTTCCCCAGGATATAGACGAGGGCTATCCCGATCATATGGACCACCCACCACCCGGGCCTTAAAAAACTGATCTTCCTCGAGAAACTTTCATGCTCCATGACTGCTCCCGCTTATCAGGCCAAGGCCCCTTTTTTCGCCGCGATAAAGTTGTCGATCGCCTCACGGTAATAGTCCTGCACCTGCCTGACCTCCTGGGGGATCCTGCCGTCATAAAGCTTTTTGCCCTCTTTGATCTCGGCTGCAAAGGCAGCATAGAATTCGCCCGACCTGATCGCCGAATCGACCTTTGCCGTGTTGTAGAGGTAGATGTCGTTGACAATGGTGCGTGCGAGCCGCCGTGCCTTCTCGATCCTCTCATCGGGACCTTGCTGCTCAGCGGCCGGGGCAGGCCTTTTTATCTCTGCGACCGGCCTCGACACCGGCTCCTGTCTCGGAGGGACCTTGGGCGCCGGCTCTTCGCTCTTCAGCGGGATGTCCTTCGGCTGGGGCTTCGGAGGCGGCTCAGCCGCTTTTTCCTCTTCAGGTATGCCGCGCAGCACGTTGATCTTGCTGAGGAGGTGCACAGGCACGTCAAATTCTTCGATATAGTCATCAGCCCCGTAAAGGGAGGTCGGCTCGCGCCGGTATTTTGTCTTGTCATGGATAGCGGGTATCAGGATGAACTTCATGTCCCGTGTCTCGACCCGGGACTTCAGTCTTTTGCAGACCTCGAAACCATAGATCTTCGGCAGGGCAACCTCGATGATGCCGAGGAAGGGGAATTCCTTGAGGGCCTTGACCATGAGATCGATCCCGTCGTTTGCGGTGATCACGCTAAACCCGGCCCCCGAAAGGAGCGAGACCATGGTCTGCAGTAGTGCCGGATTGGTATGGGCGACCAGCACGGTATTGCCGTTAAGGGACTTCGGGGCCTGCGCCTCAGGCCTCTTGACCACGAGGACCGTGCTGCACTTCGGACACTTGAACTTTGACCCCTCAGGTGATAGCTTTGTTTCATCGACCTTCAGTTTGATCTTGCACTTGGGACACGTTACGACCACTTCGAAAACCTCCTTGGCAGCCAAAGTTTAATTGTTATCAGCCCGGCAAAAAATCCTCCCACGTGGGCAAACCAGGCAACACCGCCCTGCTGCAACCCGCCCTGGGACAGCAAACTGCTTAAGAACTGTATAATAGCCCAAAATCCAATAACTATCAAGGCCGGAATTCTCACCACCTGAATAAAGAAGCCGAAAAATAGCAGCGTATGGACCCTCGCCGCGGGGAAGAGCAGCACATATGCACCGAGTATCCCGGAGATGGCGCCGCTGGCCCCGATCATGGGTATCTGGGAACCGGGCGATGAAAGGGCATGCGCATAGGCCGCAGCCATACCGCACACGAGATAGAAGAAGAGGAACCTGATATGGCCGAGGCTGTCCTCGATGTTGTCGCCGAAGATCCAGAAATAGAGCATATTGCCGCCCAGGTGGAGCAGGCCGCCATGCATGAACATCGAAGTGAAGACCGTCAGGAACACCGGGATCGGCTGCGTCGATTCCAGGCTCAGCAGATTATAGGGGATGGCACCGAAAGAATAGGCAATATCGCGTCCTTCCTTCGGCGAGATGACCTGCAGGATATAGACGAGGATATTGATCCCGATGATCACGACGGTAACAAAGGGGAAGGTCCTTGTGACATTATCATCTTTAAAGGGTATCATCCGGCCTCTCTGTGTCTATTGTACACCAGAAAGAGTCTGCGGGTCTGCCTGCTGACAGGCGCGATCCCGGGCCGCTAACCGTCTGATATCACGGCCTAATCGGGAAAGTTTCCCGTCCGGCACCATTGCCGTAAATTATCCGGAAACCATTGACTTATTGACCTATCTACAGTAAAGTTTAGTATGACTGACGAGCAGTTGGCTGGCAAAAGTTCGGCGATACATGAGATAAAAAAGAGGATCAGGATCTCGATCGCTATCGTTGCCTTTGTCGTCTGTACCCTTTTTGCCGTCATTACCCATTACCTTTATCATCCCACGGCGTCGTATCTGCATTTTTTACCGGACATTTCGATAAGTCTCATCCTTGGCATCTCTTTCGTCCTGGCCCTGGTGGGTCTCTTCCTGTCTGCGACAATGTCCCGCCAGGTCCTCAGGATAATCAATGACTACAGCACCAAGCTTGAAAGGATACTCAGCATCACCGTAGATCTCCGGGAGGAGATCTACGGTGATATCCTCCTTGAGAAGATACTCGTCAACGCCATGTCCATAACGAACGCCGACGCAGGGTCGATCCTCCTGCTCGAGAACGACAAGCTCGTCTTCAAGATAGTCAAGGGAGAAAAGGCGGCACAGCTCATCGGGACGACCCTGGACAGGGACAAGGGGATATCCGGATGGATCGCGGAGAACGCCGAGCCCATAAGGGTTCAGGATGTCGGGAGCGATCCGCGCTTTAATGCTGACATTGATGAGTTCACCGGCTATACGACAAAATCCTTCATGGGGGTGCCGCTGCTGACGCGGTCGGGAGTGATCGGGGTCCTTGAGCTCCTGAATAAAAGGGACGGGCATCCGTTCCGGGAGCGGGACGAGGAGATCATAACGTACCTTGCCGGCCAGGCTGCCATTTCCATCATCAGGACACGGTTCTATGAGGACCAGAAGAATTATGAGATACACCTCACTGAACTGCTCCTTGAGGCCCTGGACTGTCATATCGTTGAAAAGAAGGGGCATTCAAAGCGGGTGGCCCGCTACAGCAACATCATGGCCAAGGGGCTGAACATGACCGAGGAACAGAAGGCACGGCTCTATCATGCATCCCTCCTCCATGACGTCGGCTTCCTGAAGATCAATACCGAAGACAGTTTCAAAAAAGAAGCGTATATGCTTCACCCGGTCATCGGGTATGAGATGATAAAGCCGATCAACTTCTATGCTAACCTGGCGCCCATCATCCTCTATCACCATGAGCGGTATGACGGCCACGGCTACCCGTCAAAACTGCAGGGGGAGGACATACCGCTTGAAGCCCGCATCATCGCGATCGCCGAGGCCTTTGACGCGATGATCAGCCTGACGTCATATAAGGTCCCGATGTCCTTCAGCGAGGCGGTAACGGAATTAAAGCACCGGGCGGGAAGTCAGTTTGACCGGAGGCTCGTCGAGATCTTTGCCGACAACATCGATCCTCAGTATATTAAGGACTGACCATACATAAACCATAAATAAAAAAGAGACGGCCCGTATGGAGCCGTCTCTTTTTTATTTATGTTCCTTGCTTTCGGTCTTGCACGAGACCTTCGGATCAGCTCCTCAGGTCCGGATGCCGAGTCGGGGAAAGACCACCATCTGAAGCAGGACCCAGATAATGACTACCCCCGCTGCAATCCACATATCATTCATGGCTACTTCCCTTTCTTCACATCCTTGTCAGGGGCTTTCTTGGTTTCCTTTTCAGCGCTTTTCTTCGCTACAGCGCTCTTCTTCGCTGCTTTTTCTGCGCTTTTCTTGACTTCCTTTTCAGCGCCGGCTTCCTTGGCAGCCTTGCCCTTGGGTTTCTTGACGCTTTCATAATCAATGAACTCAAGGATGGCCATCGGAGCTGAGTCCTTAAGGCGGTTCCTGGTCTGGACGATCCTGAGGTAGCCGCCATTTCTGCCTACAAAACGCGGGGCGATCTCATCGAACAGCTTTGAGCAGATCTCCCTCTTCGTCACAACGGTCATGACCTGCCTTTTGGAATGAAGGTCGCCCTTTATCCCGAAGGTGATCATCCTCTCGGCGATCCGCCGGGCCTCTTTGGCCTTGGCCACGGTGGTCTCGATCCGCTGGTTTTCGAACAGGGCGGAGACCAGCCCCCGTAACAGGGCCTTTCTCTGGTTGGCCGTCCTTCCAAATAATCTGCCATCAACTTTATGACGCATTGTCTGTGATACCTCCGGGTTGTAATACAGTGTCTTGCATGAGGTTGTCCAGGTCTATCTTCATGCCCAGGTGGAGTCCCATCCTGCCGAGGATATCCTTTATCTCATTGAGCGATTTCCTGCCGAAATTCTTGGTCTTCAGCATCTCCGGCTCAGTCTTCTGTACAAGCTCACCAATAGTCTTTATGTTTGCGTTCTTCAGGCAATTATACGACCGCACTGAAAGCTCCAGCTCTTCGACATTCTTGCTGAGGTTGTCGTTTGATGACGCATAGCCTTCATCTGCATGCTTGGCCGTTGCGTCGTCCGGCGATATGGACTCAAAATCGTCCTCCTCGAACACGAGCAGGTCAAAATGCTCGATCAGGATCGTCGCCGCCTGGGATATCGCTTTTTCAGGGGTAATGCTCCCGTCTGTCCAGAGCTCCATGTTGAGCTTGTCATAATCGGTCTCTTTGCCGACACGCGCTTTTTCCACCCAGAAGTTGACCTTCTTCATCGGGGTGAAGACCGCGTCGACAGACATCACCGATACGGGCAGGCTCTCCTTGTTCTTCTCGGTGGTGAGATACCCTTTGCCGTTGCGTATATACACTTCGGCATCGAACGTGGCGCCTTTATCAAGCGTCGCGATGATCTGGTCGGGGGTCAGGACCTCGATCGAGGAGTCCGCCTGGAGGTCCGAGCCTTTTACCTGCCCCGGGCCCTTGACGCTGAAGGTCGCTATCTTCGTGCCGGTACCATGGTACCTGAACCGCAGCAGCTTGAGGTTCAGGATAATATTGATAATATCTTCCTTGACCCCATTGATCGTAGAAAATTCGTGCAGCGCACCGTTGATCTTGACAGCGGTAACCGCGGCGCCTTCAAGAGAGGATAGCAGTATCCTTCTCAGGGCGTTGCCCATCGTCGTTCCAAACCCACGTTCCAAAGGCTCCACGACGAGCTTCCCGTAGTCGGTGGTCAGTGTCTCTTCATCAAACCTGATCTTCTCAGGTAGTTGAAAGCCTTTTTTTCTCAGATTCATAAGGCCTCCCATATGCCTCAAATTTATTTGTAATTCCTAAAACAGAATATCAGCCTGGCCAAGGGCTAAGCCCTCACCATACAGAATGATGCTACTTGGAATACAGCTCCACAATAAGCTGTTCCTGCGCCGGGATCTGGATATCTTCCCTCGAAGGGATCTCAAGTACCTTGCCCTTGAAGTTCTGAAAATCCACCTCCAGCCAGGAGGGGACACCCCTCTGCTCAGCCTTGGACAGACTGTCAGCGATGATACCGATATTCCTGCTGGCCTCCTTGACCTCAACCACGTCTCCGACGCCTATGCTGCAGGACGGTATGTTGAGCTCCTTGCCGTTGACAAGGATATGACCATGTTTGGTCAGCTGGCGCGCGCTGTTTCTGTTCGGAGCAAGACCCATCCTGTAGACCACATTATCCAGCCTGGTCTCCATCATCTGGAGCAGCACTTCGCCCGTTACCCCTTTTTTGCGCTCTGCCCTGACAAACGTATTTCTGAACTGCCTCTCAAGGACTCCATAGGTGTTTCTCACCTTCTGTTTTTCCCTGAGCTGTACCCCGTAATCAGAGAGCTTGCCCCGGCGCTGTCCATGCTGTCCGGGAGGATACTGCCTGCGCTCAACGGCGCATTTTTCCGTAAAGCAGCGGTCACCCTTCAGAAAAAGTTTTTCGGTCTCCCTGCGGCAAAGCCTGCACTGCGGTCCTGTATATCTTGCCACGTTATACTCTCCTCCTCTTTGGCGGTCTGCAGCCGTTATGCGGCACAGGCGTTACGTCTTTAATAAGGTTAATATCGAGACCCGCTGCCTGCAGTGCCCTTATGGCGGACTCCCTGCCGGCCCCCGGACCTTTCACGTAAACATCAACCTGTCTCATTCCGATATCTATGGCCTTCTTGGCAGCTGCCTCGGCCGCTATCTGGGCTGCGTACGGGGTCCCTTTACGCGAGCCCTTAAAGCCAAGATTACCGGCACTGGACCAGGTGATGACCCCGCCGACAGGATCGGTAATCGTGACGATCGTATTGTTGAAGGTTGCCTGGATATAGGCTGAACCGCTGGCAATGTTCTTCCGGTCCTTCTTTACTCCCTTTTTCCTCTGCGCCATTAACTAAGCCTCCTTCTTCTTTCCGACAACTGCTTTTCTCGGGCCTTTTCTCGTCCGTGCGTTGGTCTTTGTCCTCTGCCCCCTGAGCGGCAGCTTGGCCCTGTGGCGCAGCCCACGGTAACATCCTATATCAGTAAGCCTCTTGATGCTCATCGATACATCGCGCCTCAGGTCACCTTCTACCCTGAGGTCTTTTTCTATGACAGCCCTTATCTTGACAGCATCTTCGTCCTTAAGGTCCTTGACCCTAACGTTCGGGTCGACGTTCACCTCTTCCAGTATCTTCTGGGAAAGGGGCCGGCCGATACCAAAGATCCTGGTAAGTCCTATTTCGATGCGCTCATTCTTGGGTAAATCAACTCCAGCGATTCTCGCCAACGTAAACCTCCTCTTATCCCTGTCTCTGTTTATGCTTGGGGTTATCGCAGATGACGCGGATAACGCCTTTTCTTTTAATGATCCTGCATTTTGCACACATCGGCTTCACTGATGAACGAACCTTCATGATAGCTCCTCACATAACGTCTGAATTAGTATCTATTTAAATCTGTAGGTGATCCTGCCCTTGGTAAGGTCGTAGGGCGAAAGCTCTATCGTTACCTTATCCCCGGGTAATATCTTAATAAAATGCATGCGCATTTTGCCGGATACATATGCCAGTATTGTCTGCCCGTTTTCAAGCTCTACCCTGAACATGGCATTCGGCAAGGGCTCAACGATGGTCCCCTGGACCTCGATATTATCTTCTTTTGCCATAAGCGTTTATTATAATCTTCTAACCAACTTTCGTCAATATTATCGGACCACTGTCCGTTACTGCAATCGTATGCTCAAAATGAGCCGATTTCCTGTTGTCAAGGGTCACTGCTGTCCAGCCGTCCTGCAGGACCTTGACCTCGAAGGTCCCGGCATTGACCATCGGCTCTATTGCGAGGGTCATGCCCTTCTTCAGCCTCGGTCCCTGCCCCGCCGGCCCGTAATTCGGTATCTGGGGCTCTTCATGCATCTCGCGCCCGATCCCGTGGCCGACAAACAGCCTGACGACCGAGAAACCGTTCTCCTCGACATGCCGCTGGATCGCGTGTGAGATGTCAAAGAGGCGGTTGCCTTCAACAGCCTGGCCGATCCCCCGGTAGAGAGATTCCTCAGTGACCTTCAGCAGCCTTGCGTCTTCCCTGCTGACGTCGCCGACAGGGATCGTGACCGCTGCGTCCCCGTAAAAACCGTCAAGGACAACACCGACATCGACGCTGACCAGATCACCCTCAAGCAGCCTGCGTGACGAAGGGATGCCGTGTACGACCTGTTCATTGACCGACACGCATATGCTGGCCGGGTACCCCCGGTATCCCTTAAAGGCCGATCTCCCGCCCAGCGACCTGATGCGGGAATCCGCAAAACTCTCGATCTCCCTGGTCGTGATGCCCGCGCTCACCACTTCCCTGAGCGACTCCAGGACCTCGGCCACGATCCGGCATGGCCGCGCCATTTTTTCTATCTCTTCCTGAGACTTAAGGACGATCACGCTGCCCCTCAGCTAATCGCCTGTATCATACGCACATCACGGACATTGCTCATCCGGGAACCTCACCTGCTGGGGCCTGCCGCCCCGGTCAGCTGCGCCTGCCCCTGACCCTGCCTTTTTTGAGGAAACCCTCGTAGGAACGCGTCACCAGATGCGATTCGATCTGGGACACGGTATCGAGCGCAACACCCACAGCGATCAGGAGCGACGTACCGCCGAAATAGAACGGCACCCCGAACTTCGTGATAAGCACTTCCGGGATAACGCAGACAATGGCAATGTATATCGCCCCGACAAAGGTCAGCCTCGAGAGCACCCGGTAGAGGTATTCAGACGTCTTTTGTCCGGGCCTGATGCCGGGGACATATCCGCCGTATTTCTTCAGGTTATCGGCGATGTCGACAGGGTTGAACACGATAGCGGTGTAGAAATACGCGAAAAAGAATATCATGCTCACGTACAGTATGGTATAGACCACCGTACCGGGCGAAAGCTGTTTGGCGATGCCCTGGACCCAGGGGATCGCTATAAATCCTGCTATCGTTGCAGGGAACATGATGATCGATGATGCAAAGATAGGAGGGATAACCCCGGCCGTATTTATCTTGAGCGGCAGATGGGAGGATTGGCCTCCGTAGACCTTTCTGCCCACGACCCGTTTTGCATACTGGACCGGGATCTTTCTCTGTCCCCGCTCCATCATGATGATGGCGCCGATGACCCCGACCATCATGACCACAAGCAGCAGGACAAAAAATATGGACAGCTCCCCTGCCTGTACAAGCCTGATGGTGCTCACGATCGCATTGGGAAAGCGTGCGACAATACCGGCGAAAATGATAAGGGAGATTCCGTTGCCGATGCCCCTCTCGGTTATCTGTTCACCCAGCCACATGATAAAGGCGGTCCCCGCCGTCAGGGTGATCATGGTGGTCAGCCTGAATGACCAGCCCGGATTCTGAACAAAGGAGCCGTTTGACATGCTCTCAAGACCTGCGGCAATACCAAAAGACTGGATCGCGGCTATCACCACCGTACCATAGCGGGTATACCGGGTTATTTTCTTTCTGCCTGCCTCACCCTCTTTGGCCAGTTTCCCGATCGCAGGGATAACAACCGTCAGCAGCTGCATGATGATCGAGGCGCTGATGTACGGCATAATACCCAGGGCAAATATGGTCACCCTCGAGAGGGCTCCGCCGGAAAACATATCGAAAAAGCCCATGAAGGCTCCGCCCTTGTCGGTCAGAAACTTGCTCAGTTCCTCACCATTGATCCCCGGTGTCGGCACATGGCACCCGACCCGGTAGACCGTCAGAAGAGCAAGAGTGAACAGGACGCGGTTCTTTAACTCTTCAATCTTGAATATATTCTGGAAGCTTGAAAGGAGTCCCAATTACTGTACCTCTGCAGTGCCGCCGGCTGCGGTGATCTTCTCTGCCGCCGAAACACTGAACGCGGTGGCCTTGACGGTCACGGCCCGCTGTATCGTCCCGTTGCCGAGGACCTTGAGTCCCCCCTTGAGGTCCTTGATGATCCTTTTTTCTACCAGTATCTCAGGAGTGATAACGTCGAGACCGGTCAGAGCATTTATCGTATCGACATTGATTGTGGCATAGATGATGGCGTTATTGTTCGTGAAGCCTCTTTTGGGGAGCCTTCTCTGCAGGGGCATCTGCCCGCCCTCAAAACCCAGGCCTGTTGTGCCGCCCGACCGTGCCTTCTGCCCTTTATGACCTTTGCATGAGGTCTTGCCGTGGCCGGAGCCGATGCCCCTGCCAACCCTCTTGCCTCTTTTTCTGCTGCCTGCTGCTGGCTTGATATCCTCTATTTTCATAACGAACCCGTAACCTCCGACTATTCCGCTGTCTTTTCCACGGCAATGAGATGGGAGATCTTGTTGATCATCCCCCGCACCGCTTTATTATCCGCATGTTTTACCGAGTCCCTGATCTTTTTCAGCCCGAGGGCCGCCAGGATCTTCCGCTGCTTGTCCGGCAAACCAATGTAACTTCTTATCAGAACGATGTTCAACATCTAATTCGTCGCCTCCTGCGGTTCTTCCTCGCCCTTGCCTCTGAGCTTCGCAACGTACTCGGGGTCCTTCAGACCCAGCAGTCCGTCGATCGTGGCATGGACCGTATTGAAAGGGTTATGATTTCCCAGGGCCTTTGCGACAATGTCCTGTATACCCGATACCTCAAGGATCGCCCTGACCGCACCGCCGGCTATCAGGCCCGTCCCCTTCTTGGCAGGGTTCATGATAACGGTTCCACCGCTGTATTTTCCGGTGATCTTGTGGGGTATGGTTCCGTCCTTCATCGGGAATTTCAGCAGAGATTTCTTTGCCTTTTCAACAGCCTTCCTGATCGCCTCAGGAACTTCCGCTGCCTTGCCTTTCCCTATCCCGACAGTGCCCTCGCCGTCGCCGACAACCACCAGGGCGCTGAACGAGAACCTTCTGCCGCCCTTGACAACCTTGGCCACTCTATTGATATAGACAACCTTATCCTTTAAGTTAAGACCTTCCGGGTCGATCCTTGCCACCTTACCTCCTTGAAGACTTTTCAGTCATATTAAAATTCCAGTCCGGCTTCTCTCGCAGCATCGGCAAGCGCCTTAATCCTTCCATGGTACAGGTATCCGCTCCGGTCAAAGACGACCTTCGTGACTCCCTTTGCCTTGGCCTTCTGTGCAACAAGAGTACCAACCTCTTTGGCTGTCTTCGCGTTGCCCTTGTTCTGTTTGAGTTCCTTTATCCCGCCGTCAAGGCTTGATGCGGCTGCAACGGTTGTCCCGCTGGTATCATCGATGATCTGAACATAGATATTGCTCAGACTCCTGAATACCGACAGCCTCGGCCTTTCTGTTGTGCCGCTGACAGTTTTTCTTATGCGCTCATGCCGCCGCTGTCTTCCCAATTCTCTGGTCTTCGACAAAATTGCCTCCTACGTTATGTTATCGCCCGGGTGATGCTGAACATCGGCCCGGCAGACTCTTATTTTTTACCTGTTTTCCCAACTTTAAGCTTCAACCGTTCGCCTGAATACCGGACACCCTTGCCCTTGTACGCATCCGGGCTTCTTAATGCCCTCAGGTTTGCCGCTGCCTGGCCCACCTTCTGCTTGTCAATACCGGTCAGGGTCAACTGCACCTGCTTCTGGTCCACCGCAGCGGTTATTCCGTCGGGAAGCTGGAACTCGACCGGGTGCGAATATCCCAGGGAAAGGACTATCTTGCTGCCCTGCACCTGGGCCCTGTAACCGACGCCGACGATATCAAGCACACGCTGATATCCCTTGGTCACGCCCTCGACCATATTGGAGATGAGACTCCTCGTCAGGCCATGCAACGCCCTCGTCGTCTTGGCATCATCCATCCTGCCAACAAGGATGGCAGAACCCTCGACCGACACCTGGGTCCCCGCGGGGAAGTCCCAGCTCAGTTCACCTTTCGGGCCCTTCGTCTTTATCGTACTACCCGTCAGTTTTATGTCGACCCCTGCCGGAATCTCTATTGGCTTTTTACCAATTCTCGACATTGTTATTCTCCTTTACCAAACGTAGCAGAGTACTTCTCCGCCGACCTTTTCACGCCTGCAGGACTTGTCCCCGAGCACTCCCCGTGACGTAGAGAGTATCGATATGCCCACGCCGCCCATGACGCTCGGGATCTCAGCGCTGCCCGTATATACCCGTCTGCCCGGCTTACTGACCCGCTTTATTCCGGAGACGATCGGCATATTATCGGGGCTGTATTTCAGAGTAATTCTCAGGACACCCTGTTTTTTGTCCTTCAGGATCTTATATGCCCTGATAAAGCCTTCCTCTTTGAGGATCTTGGCGATCTCAAGCTTCAGCCGTGAAGCCGGGACATCGACCTTTTCGGCCTTTACCATGGCGGCATTCCTTATTCTTGTCAGCATATCTGCTATTGGGTCAGTTAACATCAAAATCCTCCCTATGAATCATTCCTACCAGCTTGACTTGGTCACGCCAGGGATCTGCCCGCGGAGCGCCAGGGTCCTGAAACATATACGGCACAAACCATACTGCCGCAGGTAACCCCGAGGCCTGCCGCACACCTTGCATCTGTTGTGGGCCCTGACCGCGAATTTCGGCGGCCTTTTTGACTTTTCTATCATGCACGTCTTTGCCATCAATTACCTCTCTTAGTTTCTGAAGGGAATACCAAAATAACGCAACAGCGCCTTGCTCTCTTTATCGGTAGTGGCTGAGGTACAGACGATAACATCAAGTCCGTGGACCATCTCAACCTTGTCGTAGTCTATCTCAGGGAATATGAACTGTTCCCGTATGCCCAGCGCATAGTTGCCCCTGCCGTCAAAGGACTTCCCCGATACCCCCCGGAAATCCCGTATCCTCGGGAGAGCCATCGATATCAGCCTGTCGAGGAACTCATACATGTTCGTGCCGCGCAGGGTCACCTTGCAACCGATCGGCATGCCCTGTCTGAGCTTATAGGTAGCGATCGATTTCTTGGCCTTTGTCACCACGGCCTTCTGGCCGGTGATCATGCCCAGCTCCTTCTGTGCTGCATCGAGGAGCTTGATGTTCTGTATGGCCTCGCCCAGTCCGACGTTCAGGACTATCTTCTCTATCTTGGGAACCTGCATGATGTTCCCGTAGGCAAAATCCTTCATCATGGCCGGTATGATCTCTTTCTGGTACTTCTCCTTCATTCTTGGAGCCGCCATCTTAATCAATGACCTCCTTGCATTTTTTACATGTCCGGTGCTTCTTGCCGCCGTCCAGGACAGCCGCCCCAATCCTCGTCGGCTTGCTGCATTTCGGGCAGACGAGCATGACATTGGAGATCTGTATCGGGGCCTCTTTCTCAATGATGCCGCCCTGCGCATAGGTCTTGCTCGGCTTCATATGTTTTTTAATGACATTGATCTTCTCGATCAGGACCTTGCCGCTGGTCTTGTCGACCCTCAGCACCCGGCCGTTCTTCCCTTTATACTTTCCTGCCATCACCGCGACAGTATCTTCTTTTTTTATTCCCAAGCTCATGTAACCTCCTACAGTACTTCCGGTGCAAGCGATATTATCTTCATATATTCTTTCCAGCGCAGCTCTCTCGCCACAGGACCGAAGATGCGTGTCCCGACCGGTTCACCCTGGGCATTGATAAGCACCACGGCGTTCTGGTCGAAGCGTATGTATGACCCGTCAGGCCTTCTGGCCTCTCTTTTGGTGCGGACAACGACTGCCTTGGTCACCGAGCCCTTCTTGATAGGGCTGTCCGGCAGCGCCTCTTTCACGCTGACGACGACAATGTCCCCCAGTCCCGCATATCTCCGCCGTGACCCGCCGAGCACTTTAACGCACTGGACCTTTTTTGCGCCTGAGTTGTCTGCTACTTCAAGGGTGGTCCTGAGCTGAATCATTTCCCACTACTCCTTTGCGATGCGTTCAGGTTTTCAAGCACCAGCCATCTTTTGTCCTTGCTCATAGGTTTTGTCTCGATTATCTTCACGTCATCACCTATGTTGCAGGTATTCGCGGCATCGTGCGCCTTGAACTTGGCAACCTTCTTAACGGTCTTTTTGTAAGCAGGATGCTGGAAGTGCCGCGTAACGGCGACCACCACTGTCTTGTCCATCTTGTTGCTGACTACTTTTCCTGTATAAGTCTTATCTGTCATCTTTACCTTCCAAGTCTGTTTTATTTATACAGATGTTATTTCTTCTGACCCCGCTGGGTCATGGCAGTCAACACCCGCGCTATATCTTTCCTGATCGTCCTGATCCTCATCGGGTTTTCGATCTCCCCCGTTGCCTTCTGAAATCTGAGATTAAAGAGCTCTTTTCTCATTTCCTGCTCTTTTTTGGCCAGTTCCTCGGGACCCATCTCCCTGATATCTGCAGCTTTCATATTACGTTCTCCTCCCTCTTGACGAACCTGGTCGATAACGGGAGTTTATGAGAAGCAAGCCGTAACGCCTCTTTCGCGGTCTCTTCACTGACCCCGGACATTTCATAGATGATCCTGCCCGGCTTCACGACCGCCACCCAGTATTCCGGCGCGCCCTTGCCTTTTCCCATTCTGGTCTCTGCGGGCTTTTTGGTGATCGGCTTGTCAGGGAATACCCGTATCCAAACCTTGCAGCCTCTTTTGACATGCCGGTTAATGGCAATTCTGGCAGCCTCGATCTGGCGCGAAGTGATCCAGCCCGGCTCCATGGCCTTCAGGGCGAACTCCCCGAACGAGACATCCGAGCCCGTATAGGCCTTCCCGTTCATATTGCCCTTCTGCATCTTCCTGAACTTTACTTTCTTAGGCAGTAACATGACTCAATACCCCTTATGCTGTTTCAGTCATGGGTTTCACGGACTCCCGCAACACATCACCGGTATAAACCCATACCTTCACGCCTATTATTCCATATGTCGTCTTCGCCTGCGCAGTACCATAATTGATATCTGCCCTGAAGGTATGAAGAGGCACCCTGCCCTCCCTGTACCATTCGGTCCTGGCTATTTCGGCACCGGCAAGCCTGCCGGAGCAGGTGATCTTGATGCCCTGAGCGCCGAACCTGAGCGCCGAGGCAACTGCCTTCTTCATCGCCCGCCTGAAGGCAACCCTTTTTTCGAGCTGGAGCGTTATGTTCTCAGCCACGAGCTGCGCATCCACCTCAGGTTTGCGGATCTCCTTGATATCGACCGAGGCCTGCTTCCCGCTCAACAGTTCGATGTCCTTGCGGAGCTTTTCCACCTCGGCACCCTTCTTCCCGATGATGATGCCCGGACGTGCTGTATAAATGATAACCCGGATCTTCTGGCCAGCGCGCTCTATCTCGATCTTTGAGACCCCTGCATGGAACAGCTTATCCTTGATCTCCCTGCGTATGGTAATGTCCTGGAGCAGCTGGTCGGCATATCCTTTTTTCAGATACCATCTCGAGTCCCAAGTTCTTGTGATTCCTAATCTTATCCCTATAGGGTGCGTCTTCTGGCCCAAAATTCTCCTCCTGATTATTTTTCTGTCAATACCAGTGTTATATGACAGGACCTTTTCTTGATGACATTGGCCCTACCCATCGATCTCTGCTCGACCCTCTTCATGGTGGAACCCTGATCAACGAAGGCCCTGCTGATGATCATCGCCTCTGAATCCACACTCGTGTTCTTGTGCTCGGCATTCGACATCGCCGTCTTGAGGACCTTCTCGATAAGCCGTGCGCCGCGATACGGCATGAACCGCAAGGACAACAAGGCATCTCCGGCCCTCTTTCCCCTGATCAGGTCGACAACCCTGCGGGCCTTTCTCGGGGTCATTCTTGAGTACTTAACCTTAGCGTTCGATTCCATCTGATTAACCCTTCACCGAAGTAGTCTTCCCTGAGCCTGCATGGCCCTTAAAGGTCCTGGTCGGCGAAAACTCGCCCAACTTATGACCCACCATATTTTCCGTCACATACACCGGTACGAATTTCTTGCCATTATGAACAGCAAAGGTATACCCGATGAATTCCGGCAGAATGACCGAGCGCCGTGACCATGTCTTGACCAGCTTCTTCTCGCCGGATTCAATAATGACATTAACCTTCTTCATCAACTTCTCATCCACAAACGGGCCTTTTTTTAGTGAGCGCGGCAAGGTTACTTCCTCCTCTTCACGATATACATGTCTGTTCTCTTGTTGTTCCTTGTCTTGATGCCCTCAGGAACGCCCCACGGTGTGCAGGGCGGCCTGCCTCCTGAACTCCTGCCCTCTCCTCCGCCGAGCGGGTGGTCGATCGGGTTCATGGCAACGCCTCTCACATGAGGCCGCCTTCCCACCCAGCGCGACCTTCCGGCCTTGCCGAGGGACTGGTTCTCATGGTCGGGATTGCTGACCTGTCCGACCGTGGCCATGCATTTTGCAGGCACACGCCTCACTTCTCCGGAAGCGACCCTGACCTGCACATAGTCCTCTTCCTTCGCGATCAGCTGGGCGGTCGAACCGGCGCTTCTGACCATCTTGCCGCCCTGTCCGGGCCTGAGCTCGATATTATGGATGAACGTACCAAGCGGGATATCACTGAGAGGGAGGGCATTGCCGGTCTTTATCTCGGCGCCCCTGCCTGAAACAACCTCTTCTCCCACATTCAAGCCTACCGGGAGTATTATATACCGTTTGTCGCCATCGCGGTACTTCAGGAGTGCGATCCTGGCTGACCGGTTGGGGTCATACTCGATCGTCGCGACGACCGCAGGAACTCCCACCTTGTCTCTCTTGAAGTCAATGATCCTGTATTTCCGTCTGTTGCCTCCGCCCTTCTGCCAGGAGGTTACGCCTCCGGTGTTGTTCCTTCCACCCGTTTTTCTGAGCGGCTTCAGCAGCGACTTTAAGGGCTCTGAGGTCGTAACGTCGGCATAGTCCGAAACGGTCCGGAACCTTCTGCCTGGAGATGTTGGTTTATATTTTTTAATTCCCATTATGCACCTTCAATAAAATCAAGTTTTTCACCCTTTTTCAGGGTGATGATTGCCTTTTTCCTGTCTGACTTCTTTCCGATCGACTTCCCGTATCTCTTCCATTTCCCGTGGACCTTGATCGTTGCGACCTTTTCGACCTTGACCTTGAAGATCTCTTCTATCGCCTTTTTGATCTCGAGCTTGTTGGAAACCTTCTCGACCTCGACCAGCAGCTTATTCTCGGACTCCTTGAGGGCGCTGCCTTTCTCGGTAAAGAGCGGCTTCTTTATGACAGAATATATGCTTTTCATTTTTTTGATGCCTCCGACAATGCTTCAGCCGCCTGCCGGGTGATCAGGAGCCTGCTATGCACGGCGACCTCATACGAATTGAGGTCTGTGACCCGCCTGACCGTAACCCCGGGGATGTTCCTGGCTGAAAGAATGACCGTTTTGCTGTACTCGGGCATGACGATCAGGGTGCTTTTCCCTGTAAGGTCCAGACTGGCAAGGATGGATACGATATCCTTCGTCCGCGGCTTGTCAAGCGAGAGGTCGTCGATCACAACTACCTCGCCGTCTGACAGCTTCCCTGAGAGGACAGCCCTGAGTGCGAGCCTCCGTGCCTTTTTGGGCAGTTCATATGAATAGTCCCGCGGCTGGGGGCCGAAGACCGTGCCGCCGCCTCTCCATAACGGTGAGCGGCTGCTTCCGGACCGTGCCCTGCCCGTATGCTTCTGTTTCCAGGGTTTTTTTCCGCCGCCGCTGACAAGCCCTTTGGTCTTGGTTGCAGCATTCCCCTGTCTCTGGTTTGCGAGATAGTTGACAACGGCATTATGGATAACCCCGTCCTTTGCCGTGATACCAAAAACCTCTTCAGCGAGGACGACCTTACCGACGGATTTATTGCTCTTATCTTTTATATCAAGCTCAGGCATGCTAATCGTCCTTTCTGATCTCGAGATAGGTTCCGGGAGCTCCCGGAACTGCACCGCAAATAAGAAGGATGTTCTGCTCGACCCTTACGTCGACTACCGTCAGGTTCTTCACGGTCACCCTCTCTGACCCCATATGGCCCGGCATGCCCTTGTTCTTCCATACCCGTGACGGATATGAGCTGGCGCCTATTGAACCGGGGGCCCTGTTAAACATTGAACCATGGGAGCCGGGGCCGCCACGGTAATTATGCCTCTTCATGACGCCCTGGAAGCCCTTGCCCTTTGAGACGCCGGAAACGGCGACAACATCGCCCTTTTTGAACCTCTCAACGGTCAGCATCTCTCCCACCTTCAGGTCGCCCATCGGGAACTCAGACAGCATCCTGTAGGCACCAACGCCGGCCTTCTTGAAAACGCCCGTCATCGGTTTATTGACGTTCTTCTCTTTCTTGATCTCTGCAAAGCCGACCTTGACCGCCTCATAGCCGTCCTTCGTGTTGGTCTTGACCTGCACGATACAGCAGGGTCCTGCCTCGACAACGGTTACGGGCCAGATCTTTCCGTTCTCATCAAAGACCTGTGTCATGCCTAATTTTTTCCCGAGGATACCTGTCATAGCTTTATCTCCACGTCGACTCCGGCTGCAAGCTCAAGTTTCATCAGAGCGTCAACAGTCTGAGGTGTCGCATCATGGATGTCCAGGAGCCTCTTATGTGTCCTGATCTCGAACTGCTCCCTGGATTTCTTGTCAACATGAGGCGACCTCAGGACCGTTATTTTGCTGATATGGGTCGGCAGCGGGATCGGTCCTGCCACGCGGGCACCCGTCCTCCGTGCAGTATCAACGATCTCCCTGAGAGACTGATCAAGCACCCGGTGATCATATGCTTTTAATTTAATCCTTATTTTTTGATTCACGATTACTCCAGTACCTCGGTAACAACACCGGCACCGACCGTCCTGCCGCCTTCCCTGATGGCGAATCTCAGTTCCTTCTCCATCGCTATCGGGGATATCAGCTCGACCGTCATGCTTATGTTGTCTCCGGGC
>SCQH01000065.1 GCA_004321925.1 Nitrospirota bacterium
TCTGTCTGGATGTCCTTGGGATTCAGCCCCGGCCCACGCCAGAACGATCCGGTCTCATTATCAAAAAGGTTCACGTTGACCATCCATTTAAGCTTTGCAAGCCCCTTGCGTACCTTGCCGGCGTTCGAGCCCGAGCAGGCAGGGTTCTGGCCCCAGGCAAAAAAGCCCTCGAACTTGCCCTGATACATCTGGTCAAAGAGCATCAGCCAGGAGGCATTCATCCCCTCATCTATCTTGGGGAGCCAGGAATAGCCGAAGTCGTTCTCTTTCGTTGCTGCTGATCCGTAGATGGCCTTAAGATAGCTCGTGATATATTTGGGCCTGTTTCCCCACCAGTTGACGCTCTTGGGTTCCTTTGTCTTTGGTGTGAACTTCTCATTATAGGCCTTCAGGTCGGCCAGCGTTGCCGACGGCACAGGAACATAGCCCGGCAGGATATGGAAAAGCAGGCCGAAATCGGTCGAGCCCTGAACATTTGACTCGCCTCTCATGGCATTGATGCCGCCGCCGGCCATGCCTATGTTCCCAAGCAGGAGCTGAATGATGGACATTGCCCTGATATTCTGGGTGCCGACCGTATGCTGGGTCCAGCCCATCGCATAGCATTCAGTACCGACCCTGTTGGGCTTTCCGGTCGAGCCGTAGGTTTTGTATACCTCGACAAGCTTCTCCTTCGGGGTACCGGTGATATCCGAGACCTTGTTCAGGTTATACCGGGAATAATGTTTCCTGAGCAGCTGGAAGACGCAGCGGGGGTCCTTCAGGGTCATGTCCTTCTTCGGCACGCCGCTTTCCTCCATCTGGTAGGACCAGGTCTTTTTGTCATACTTCCTGGTCTTGTCATCATATCCCGAGAAGAGACCGTCGAGTTCCCCCGGGCCTTTATAGTCCGGGTTCACCAGAAAAGCGGCGTTGGTGTAGTTGGCAACGTATTCCCTGAAATACATATTGTTGTCGATGATATACTTGATCATGCCGCCGAGGAAGGCGATGTCAGTGCCGGAGCGCAGCGGGGCATAGAGGTCGGCCTTTGCTGCCGTACGCGTGAACCTCGGGTCCACAACGATCAGCTTGGCGCCCTTATCGCGGGCCCGCATCATCCATTTCATCGAGATCGGATGGTTCTCGGCAGGGTTGCTGCCCATCACCAGGATCACATCAGCATTCTTGAGGTCTGTCCAGTGGTTTGTCATTGCACCGCGTCCGAACGACTCTGCCAGAGCCGCAACAGTAGCGGAGTGTCATATTCGGGCCTGGTGTTCTATATAGACAAGCCCCAGGGACCTGAGCCATTTTTGGAGGATATAACATTCCTCGTTATCGAGCGCCGCGCTGCCGACATGGGCAATGCCGTCGGTGCGGTTGACCACAAACTCCTTTTCGACCTCTTTCTCCGTGCCGTCAGGCTGTTTTTCCTTCACCTTTGCCTTGGACATGACCTTAAAGGTCCGGTCGCGGGTCTCCTTGACCTTCTTGGCGATCTCATCAAGGGCCCAGTCCCATTCGACCTCTTTCCAGTCACTGGCCCCGGCTGCCCGGTACATGGGCTTGGTCAGACGCTTCGGGTTATTGACGACCTGATAGAGAGAAGAACCCTTTGAGCAGAGCGTGCCTTCGCTGATCGGATGCTCCGGGTCTCCCTCGGTGTTGATCACTTTGCCGTCCTTCGTATGGACGGTGATCCCGCAGCCGACCGAGCAGTATGGGCAGATGGTCTTGGTCTCAGTCGCCCCCTTGGTCCGGGGCGCCTTTGGCTCAACCGAGGCCTCTGCGGTCTGAACCCCTGCGGCCATTGCCCCGGCAACGGTGGCACCGCCCGAAAGCTTTAGAAAATCCCTTCTTGATAAACCCATCTCTGTCCTCCTTGGTTATTATGCAGATATAGAAATGATTGCCCTATTGACGATGAATTGCGAACGCCCGACCATGCGGCCCTCGTCGCAAGTCATATATAAAGTTGCAGAGTCAATGTATTAGATATATTTATCAACAAATAAACCATAATAATGCATCTATTTTATCTTTTCTGGCCAAAATGTCAATAGAAAATTACGGAAGTTCGGAGGGTCTTGTCAGATATGGAACAGGTGGTAGTGGTGAAAA
Organism: Nitrospirota bacterium; assembly: GCA_004321925.1. Classification (GTDB taxonomy): domain Bacteria; phylum Nitrospirota; class Thermodesulfovibrionia; order Thermodesulfovibrionales; family UBA6898; genus PALSA-1316. The sequence goes on from SCQH01000065.1 coordinate 2,104, forward strand.
AGACCGGCGCTGCATCAGGTAAAGGAACAGAAGATCGGAACTGGTCAGCTTCCCCAGCGCCGGTAGATATCGTGATCGATCCCCATGGCATCAAGAATCTTCCCGGCAACAAAATCGATCAGTTCTTCCATCCCTGAGGGTTTATGGTAGAAGCCCATGACCGGAGGCGCTATCTTAATGCCCAGCCTCGCAAGCTTCAGCATATTCTCAAGATGGATGGCGCTGAAGGGCATCTCGCGTGGAGAGATGACCATCGGCCTTCCCTCTTTTATCGTCACATCAGCCGCACGCTCAATGAGGGTATTCGCGTAACCATGTGCGATGCCTGAGAGTGTCTTCATCGAGCAGGGGACCACGAACATCCCGTCGGTCCTGAAGGACCCGCTTGCCACCGGGGCCTCAAAGTCATGCTCAGCATAATAAAATACGGCCTCAGTGGCGGTGAAATCCCTTATCTTCTGCTGTATTGCCGGTGTGGTGCTTCCAGACAGGTCAAGACCGGTCTCATCCCTGATGATCGAAAAGGACTGCCGGGATATCAGGACATGGACCTCGGCCGTTCGGGCAAGTTCCCTGAGGACCCGAAGCCCGATGGCCGGACCGGTTGCACCCGATATGCCAAGAACGAATTTCTTCATACCGTGTAGTTCAGCAGGGTAAAGAAAAAGACGGCCATGCTGATGTATCCGTTCATCGTAAAAAAAGCCACATCGAGCTTCGAAAGATCGTCTTCCCTGATGAGGGAGTGCTCATAAAAGAAGAGCCCCGCAACTACCGCGAGGCCGGCCCAGTAGAAGGTCCCCAGATGAAAGAGCAGCCCGTTAAGCAGCAGGAACAAGAAGGTGATCAGATGGAAAGCCCTCGCCAGCAACAGAGACCGCCGTATTCCGAACCTCCGGGGTATTGAATAAAGACCATGCCCCCGGTCGAAATCAAGGTCCTGCAGGGCATACAGAACATCAAAACCGGCAAGCCAGAAGATAACACCGGCCGCCAGCGGAAGGATAGCGGCATCAAAGGAACCACGTACCGCTATCCATGCGCCGATAGGTCCGGCAGAGATCGCCAGCCCCAGAACAAAATGGGACGCCCAGGTAAAGCGCTTCGTATATGAGTAAAGAAAGAGAACCAGTATGGCAACAGGCGAAAGCTTCAGGCAGAGCGGATTGAGCCTTGACGCCGCAAGGATGAGGACGCCGAAGGATACGGCGATAAACAGCACGGTTTCGCTCACCCCGATCAGACCACGGGGGAGTTCCCTCCCTGCCGTACGCGGATTGGCGCTGTCGATCTCCCTGTCGATCAGCCTGTTAAGGCCCATCGCCCCTGACCGCGCACCGACCATGGCGATCACGATCCAGAGCACCTGTCTGAACGTTGGGATTCCGGAGGCTGCAATGAGCGCGGCAGTGAGGGCAAACGGCAGGGCAAAGACAGAATGGGAAAATTTAATCATCCTGAGATAGAGGGTGATGCGGGTAAGGGCGGCGCTCATCATGACGGCCTCAATTGGGGTTCCTGATGGCCTTCACCAGGGAATCTATCTCGGCGTCACTGAGGGGCCCGCCGATACTTGTGGTCCATCCCGGCATAGTGGTATTGTCGAGCCCGTCACGTATGGCCTTCAGGAGATATTTTTCGGGTCTCCTGCTCATCTGTGTGATCGAAGGGCTTTTCCCTGCGTTATGACACATAAAACAGTCAGCCATGAAGAGCTCAAGTCCCCTCTTTCCCTTCCCCTGATCAACATGACAGGTGCGGCAGTCCGCTTCGAAGATCTTGCCGGCACGCTGCGGACGGGCATGCAGGTCGTCTTTCACCTGCATGCTGACGGTGAGCGTCACCACCGGATGAACAGGGTCATTGGTAACGACCTGGGCAGTTTTTGTGATCATGCCTTTCTTGCCGGCAAGGTCAACCGACATGCTCACCCTTCCCCTGTCTCCTGGCTTAAGACGGCTCGAACTAGCCATCACCGCTGTGCATCCTCAGGAGGAGGAGACCTTTTCTATGATCAGTTCCTGATCACCCTTATTGACGAACTCAAACAGGTGCTCAGCCTTTTCAGCCTGGCCTACCGTTCCGAAGTTATACGACAGCTCAGTAAAACTGACAACCGGCTGGGCATGCAGAACAGCAGGCAGAAACACCAGGCAGAGGGCCAAAACAATCCATATTTTCATACTCTTATAGTACAACACAGACCCAACAAATTGAAATTTGTGCCCTGAGTATTTTTGCTACGTGTTATCCTGTCCTCTACACTTCCCCGACAGATAGTCCCCGAGCAAACCCCTGCTATGCTCGTCGTCGTGACAATAAACACAGAGGTTTTCCCAGTTGGAACCATCCGGGGGGTTGTTGCGGTGATCGCCGTCCTTATGGTGAACTGTCAGAAGGTTACGATTATTATGATCAAATTCTCTTCCGCACTTGGCGCAGATCAAACCATGGATCTTTAAGGACTGCTCCCGATAATTTGAGACAGGGGCGCCTTCTTTCAATTCCCTGACTATTTCAGCAACGGTCTTGTTCTGATCAGTTTTTTTTTGCTGGAGTCGCCTGGATCTCATACGTAGCCCGCCTCCTGTACGACATCGGTTATTGTTTCATTATACTGCCCAGCCTCAAATTTTTGTTAATAATGGTTTCACCCCAATACGCTGGTCATCATGAAGCTTGAAGACCTGCCAGCCGCTCAGCACCTTAAAAGCGGATAGTAGATATGCTAGACTTGATAAATGGCATGCGCCTATTCTATCCAAGAGGCTGCTTCTTGGAGGTATTTGAGGAGGCTCTTATGACCGACCACAGCACAGCATATCCGGGGATTCTCAGACAGGGACAGCTCTGGACCAATGCTCACAGCACAGAGCTTCTGTTTGTCATCAGAAGCCATGGCCGCCTGCAGGGGATATGGTCGGACGGAAGGATCGAGAATGCCGAAGACTTCGCCGACATCGAAGATGGAAAGGCTGGCTGGAAACTCGTATATCCGGCCTTCCAGGAAGAAGAATGAGCACTCAAAATTTTTAAGATCACTAACCCGGCGGGAGATGCCGCCGGGTTAGTGATCTTATGGACTGATTGGGGCTATTGCCGAGGGCCGGGCGGAGGCGGCTCATAATCAGGCGGGGCCTCCTGGGGGTCCTCATCGTTGCCCGGTGGTGGCGGTGGGACATACCTTTGAGTTCGCCGCATCCTCCGGGAGGTCGCGGGGACCTGGTTGCCCTTTGCATACATGCACTGTGAATAGGCCATGTCGTATCGTCTCTGGGCCTCCCAACCGTAAACGCGGCCCGAATCTGACCCAGCCGACAAACCCGACAGAAGCCCTACCCCTGCCCCGATAAGAGCACCTCTTCCGGCATGACCGTAAGCTGAGCCTATCGCGGCCCCGACCCCTGCCCCGATGGCAGTGCCGGCCGCCGCAGACCTTGCGGTATGCTGATCAAGCTCCTCCTGGGACATCCCTATCTGCTGTCCGGCCCATATCCTGCAAGCGGCATCCTCCTCCTGGAAGACCTCAAAAGGCTTGCCGGGAGCAGGCAGGACCATCACCCGGGGACCGGCGGGAACCGTTGCGCATCCGCTAAGGACCGACAAGGCCATAACCATAATCAAAAAAAGAACTATTTTTTGCATTTTCTACTCCTTTCCATTCTTCGGCGAGGGCAGGACCTTCATCCATCCGCCGGGACAACGCTGAACATAGGGATAATAGCCCTTGGGATCTTTGCAGTAATACCAATAATGCCGGACTTCGGGCTGAGGCTCCTGAGTCTCATATTCGTAGGGCTCACGCTCAATAATGATCGGCTGACGGTCATAGTATCGGTCATAGTAATAAGGATCGTAGTATGGAGAATAATATGGATACGAATACGAATAAGGCCAGGGGTTCCAGACAGGTCCTATCCAGACGCTCCCCCTCCAGCCATGCCGGTGACCGGCTTGGGCTGCCACCACACCAAGGACAAGAAATACGATCACAACACACGCGATGAAAGATATCCGTTTCATTGCTTGTACCTCCTTCCGCCACTGTAGCGTCTTGTTATATTTTAGCTCATTTTGAAGAGATGGTACAGAACTATACGTATTAAATAAATTTACTAAATAATTGTTTGACCCATGATGGGTTCCCTGATATCATTAAAAAGAGATCAAACCGGGCAGGGAGCTGATCATGCAGATTCCACCCGCAGGGTTTTCAAAATCAAAATAGACTGAATGGAGGATCATCGAAATGAAGGGTGTGGGTATCGGCTTGTCACTGACAGTATTTGTTGCGTCTGTTTTTTTGCAGTTCGGAACCGGCTATGCTGCTGATCCATCTGCTGGTTTCAGCAAAGATCAAAATTATATTCAGCTTGCCCAGTTCAGAGGCGAGGACCGGCATGCCGGCAGAAATGACTTTTGTGAACGGTATGCCAAGACGGCCGTTGACCAGAGCAGCCAGAACGACAGAAAGGGCTGCGGATACGGCGGGGACCGCTGGCATTCAAACTATCAGAAGCATCTCAGGTGGTGCATGAATGTGGACAGGGGGGCGGCAGATTCCGAGGCCAGCGCCCGTGCCGATGACCTAGCGCGGTGCGGCTCCGGCGGTGGCGGCAACAGGGAATTCTGCAGAAGCTACGCACGGTCTGCTGTGAAGCAGAACGACAGGAACAAAAGAAGGGACTGCGGTTTTATGGATGACCGCTGGCATTCCAACTATCAGAAACATTTAAGGTGGTGTCTGACGGTGGACCGCAGCGAGGCAGAATCCCAGACCGATGCGCGTGATGGAGAACTGGAGGCCTGCAGGAGAGGCTACTGACAACAGCCCCCTGAAGAGAACCGCTCAGCCTTTGAGCTTGTCCTGAGAGATACAGGGCCTGGAGTCAGCAGCTCCAGGCCCTGTTTGGTTACTTATTATGAGACTGCAGCTTACAAAGCTGCCGGTCGTGGATACGGCTAAGGACGACGAGAGAGACGACTGCCCCTGCCAGGGCAAAGGCCATGTCAGACTGGGTATCCCACGCATAGCCCTGTGTCCCGAGGAAGGCCTCGGCAGCCGTGCCGGTTGCAGCAGCCACCCACCATTCGATCAATTCATAGAAGGCGCTTATTGCCAGGCATATGCAGATCACGATAAAGGAGAGCATCTTCCCGGAACGTAACAACGTGGTGCGCAGCAGAATTTCCCTGGCGACCAGGGCAGGCACGAATCCCTGGGCGAAATGCCCCACCTTGTCATAATTATTCCTGCCCATGGAGAAGACCACCTTCAGCCAGTCAAAGAACGGGACCTCCGCATAGGTGTAATGACCGCCGATCATCAGGATGACCGCATGGATGAGTATCAGCCAGTAGGCAAGAGGGTCAGTTCAAAGCTCTTTCTGGTCAGAGCGATCACGGTCAGAGCGACCAGAGCGGGGACGACCTCGAGAAACCAGGTGAAGTAATCGTGGGGATGTATCCCCGACCAGGCAAGGGCAGATATGAAGATCATCAACCAGAGCACCGGGTAAAGCTTCCTTCGTTTCTCCATATCAGCGGTCCCTGAGCAGTGCGTCGTATGTCATGCCTGTGTCGTCTGCATCAGGATCATGGCCTCTGCTGTTTCTTTCTCACATACTCATCGATGGCTGCTCTGTATGCCGGGTCAAGGTCGATGAATCTGATGCCGTAGCGGTTGCTGTCATGCTCCGTCACCTTGTCACTGATGCGGACGACCTCTGCGGACGTCCTGATATGCGTTGAATCCGGGAGGACGAACCAGCAAAAGAGTATTTCACCTTTTGAGAATATCGCTTCCGAATCGAAAAGCATACCGGTGACGCTGATATTCTCGGCAAAGCCGACCGTGGTCTCCCGCCCGCTGCCGCAGTTGACCGTGATCCCTATGGCGGTCCGGTAGGACTCCCTCACCGGGACACTGATGAGCTGCCGCGCTGTTTCGATGATCAGGGCAGGGTCAGCAGATCTTTCTATGAAGGCGTTGGCGCGGCAGGAGGTGAGCCTCTGGATATGAGAGCTCTCCCCGGAGTGCAGGATGATCAGAGAGACCCTGCAGAGTTCCCTGCTCTCCCGGATGGCAGAACATAACTGCTCCCCGCTCAGGGCATGCGCATCGAGACTCGCTATAATGACATCGGCCTTTTCGGCCCGGTGGATGTCGAGTGCCTCCTCGTTCGAGACAGCAGGGAATATCCTGACCTCTGACCGGTTGAAGAAATTCTCTCCCTGATCAAGCAGTGAGTTGATGTCCTGGGTGATGATTATTTTTCGCATAGGCAGACTGTTTCCCTGCATCCTGGGCCAGTCTGTATTATGCACAATCGACTGTTTCAATTAAACTCATTATTCCAGTGACCGCACAGACCGATATTAAACGTGTGATCGAAACCATAGGATGCCGTTTCCATCCCGGGCAACCTATCTGTCTTTCTTCGGTGGTGTCTCCCCGACCTTTTTCCAGGTCTTGTCGGGATCGAATATCTTTATCGCCTCGGCCCTGCGCCTTGTATCCTTGCCAAGATTTTTCTGATAGATGGTCCCCTCCTGGTTCACCATGAAGGTCATGACCCCGGAATTCCCCTGCTCGGCCGGATAGGCAATAAGAGCGAAGCCGAGGATCATCTTCCCCTTAACGACATAATTGTATGCGCCTCCTGCGGCATGCTTACCCTGGCCCTCGAGTATCCTGAAATAATACCCGTGGAAGGGAGCAAGGCTGATCTCCCTGTCCTTGCTGTAGCCCCTCTCTGATGCCTTTGCGATCAGCGGCCCCAGGGGGCTCTCCTTCTCACCCTCTTTTGCCTCCCAGAACAGTCCGTCATGGCTCCCCGGGGTGCTGATGAATCTCTGTGCGAATTCGACCCTGCCGCCGCCGCTGCAGTCCCGGGTCGCGTATTCCTGCTGTGCCACGACATAGGCCTGAATTGCGTCGATGACACGCAGTTCATTTCTGCCTATCCTCCGGTTCAGGATCTCCTGCCTGCCTTTGCTGATATCGAAGACCCACCTGCCTCCCTTCCTGATGATCGGGATCGGCATGGACCAGTTGTCGGGCCCGATATGCAGGACCATGCTGTCACCGGGTCCTTTCTGAAGACTGTTCGACTGATCATAAGCCCTGAGAAATCTTTCACGCCCTGCCTTGTCCGCAACTTCATCGCCGGACGAGATCAGTTCCCTGGCACCCTGCCCTAAGATAGCAAGCCTTTCTTTATCATCATTAGCCCTGACCGCTGCGACCAGGGACGTCACTGCCTCCTCTGGAGAGGCAAAGCTCTTCTGCTGCGCAGCTGCAGCAGCAGGACCCGGAAGGCCCGCCAGCATGACTGCTGCAACGGCAAAGAAAAGGACCATCAAAAGGCCCGACCAACTTTTATTATGTAACGCACTGATATTCATTCTGCCTCCCTTGCATAGTGATCAGCATGGTTTCAGAGCCTGCAGACATGCAGGAAAAGAGCATACCGGACATATCCTTACCTCCGGCGATCGCCGCCGCCCCTCCCGCTGCCGCCCCGTGATTCTCCGCCCTGACGGCCGGTGTCCACGCCCTGCCGGCTGATCTCCTTGGTCGGGATCTCTCTGGTCTGGCGGCCCGCATCCGGGCCAGCATTCGGTATTGAACGTCTCATCTCACCGCCTTGCCGGATCGTACCCGTGCCGGAGCCAGAGCGTATAATCTTCTCAGACTGACGGCTTACGGCCCCGCGCTCGCTGGCCCGACCCTCAAAGCCTGCATTGCCGATCCCGCTGAAGGGATTATCAAGTCCCGGCGCAGTCTGTACTCGTTCCCTCCCGGTGCTTCCCCTGCGTATGCCGGGGGCGTCCCTGCGTTCGACCGGGGACTGAAATGGTACGGAGTCCTGTCTATCAAGGCGCCGGACAGGATAACCGCGTGTCTCCGGGCTCACGGGAGAGATCCTCGGCCGGCCTGTTCCCAGCCGCTGACTCGTTCTGATGTCCCGGTACGCAACTCCTTTTCTATGGAACGGGTTATGGCTCCAGAACTGCCTGTCGGAAGGACGGGTGCCGCGGTGGCGGTGGAAGCGTGACGCATGCCGGGTATCTACATGGATCCGGTGGAAAGACCAGTCGAACCAGGTCCATGAAAAGAGACCGGTCCCGATGAAGACGCTGGGACCAAACCCGATATACCCGCCGGCAACATAACCGGGGGGGTAGTACCAATAATAAGGCGGATAGGATGGATACCACCAGGGACCGTACACAGAAAGCGGGTCATAGACCGGAACATAAACAACCGCAGGGTCAGCAGGCTCGATCCTGATCGCATCACCATCAACCAGGACGGTCTGTTCCCTGGTCGTCTGGAGGGTCCCCTGCTCTCTGGCCATCCGCCGCAGTTCCTGTAGGGTGGCCATGACCTCCTCCTCCTGGCCTAAGAAGGCATCGCCCAGCTTCCGGGTCTGATCCAGCTTGTTACTCATGGCTGCAAGAACATCAGGAAAATGGCAGAGCGATTTCACACTCACGTCCCAGTTCTTTTCCTGCAGGGCATTGTTCAGTGCATCGTCCCTGAGGTTTCTGTTCTGGAGCAGCCAGCGCTCGGCCTCGACCACCTCAAGGGGATAGGTTGAGGCCATCAGTATCTGGGCTATCAGGGAATCGGGATACAGGGCGAGAGGAGCAAGCATCTGGACCAGTTCTTCCTTCCTGAAGTTCTCGGTCTGCTCCGGCTCCCCGGAATCCTGGGCCGGTAAGCCGGGAGGGATAGCGAGCATGGCGATGATCATCCATGCAACCACCCGCATAAACATCCTTGAAGCTTTCATAGTGCCTCCTTCCTTGTTCTTCGAAAAATCAAGGCGCTCAGTGAAACTATTATTCCGTTCCTGCATAAAGATCTTTCTCAATAAAGACAGCGCATCATTAAAGACAGCGCATCATTTTCACTGCACTATATTGAATTATACCACCAAATGGGGCCTCCAACAAATGAAGCTGAATCAATAGGCAGAGACCATGCGAAGCGGGCCGGAAAGCAGGAATGGGACCGCCACTTTACAGGCCTTTGCCACTGTCTGTATACTGATTCATACACCATGAAACGGGTCATTATTGCAGAAGATATATATGCCGCGCTCAGGGAAGAACAGAGTTTTCTCGACAGGTCCGATATCGGGGTTGCGCCGGCAGGCTCAAACTCCGAGGTCCTTGCTCTCCACCGGGAGAAACCGGCCGATCTGGTCATTGCAAAGCTCGACGATGACAAGTTGAGCGGTGAGAATCTCTGCAGCCTGATTCGCAGCGACAGCAAACTGCAAAAAGTTTCCATTATCATCGTCTGTTCCGGCGGCAAGGCCGACGTGAAGCGATGTGTGGCCTGCAATGCCAATGTTTTTGTCCCCGGCCCGTTGAACGCAGCCATTCTCCTGCAGGAAGCATATCACCTGCTGCATATTGCTCCAAGGAGGTCATGCCGGATCGAAGTAAAGATCACCCTGGAAGGAACGATCAAAGGCAGACCGTTTGTGGGCCACACAGAGAATATCAGCTCAGCGGGAATGCTCCTGAGGTCTCCGGCCGACCTTCTGGAAGGGGACATCGTCGTTTGTTCGTTCTCTCTTCCCGGCTCCAAACGGCTGACCGTAACCGCAGAGGTGGTACGTGTTCTTCAGAAAAAAAGGAAAGAGGAAAACCTCTTCGGCTTATCTTTTACTGAGATCAGCCCTGCAGCAGGTTCTGCGATAGAGGCCCTCACTGCTGAATAAGCATGCCGCGGCAATTGCTTGAGCAGCAGCCTTTCCCCGGAGGGTCTCTTTTCCCCGCCGCCTGCCCTTGAAGCATTGTTCCTGCATTAAGTATACTTTCAGGAAGACTAATAAAGACCTTCTCTCCCCGAATATCCTGATGCGAGATGGAAGGCCGGGAGTTCCGAACCCCTTGCAGACAACAGACAGCAGCAAAAAAGACAGCAGGCCATCCGCCCCCGGCAGTCTCTGGCCCGGCCTCGGAGGCAGGACCATTCCCGGACGCTGGAACGGCGATCAATGGCCCTCCTTTGTCGCCGCTCTCAGGGGAAAGGGAGTGCTGATACATGAAGGCCGCCCCGACACATCGATATATGTTTCTGACGCAGGGGGTCTTGCCCATTGCCTGCCGCACGGGGTCGTTCGCCCCTCCTCTGCCGCTGATATCTCAGAAGTGCTGAAGGCAGCACAGATGTATGAGGTGCCGGTAACGACCAGGGGCGGCGGGCTGACGACAGAGGGCGAGTCCGTGGCCTTTGGCGGACTTCTGCTTGACATGAGTTCGATGAACAGGGTGATCGCAGTAGACACTGAGCGCATGACCGTTCGGACCGAGGCAGGCATATTCTGGCACCAGCTCGCTGAGACCCTGCGGCGCGACGGTCTGGACTATCTCTCTGCCCCTTTGAACCTCACCTCATCAGTAGGCGGCACCCTCGGCGTCGGCGGCATCGATATCAATTCCCCCCGCCTGGGATGCAGCGCTGACCAGTGCATGGCGCTTGAAGTGGTCACCCCCACCGGGGAGATCGTCGAATGTTCCGAGGCTGAGAACCCTGACCTGTTTGAGCGGGTGCTCCTCGGTTACGGACAGTTCGGCGTGATCACCGAGGCCACCCTGAAGATACGTCCGTTCACCCCGATCATCATGAAATATTTTTATTACGCGTCGCTGAGAACTGCCATGGAGGACCTGCAGTTCATCGCCAGGGAGGACGCGGCGGACTATTCGGGTATCCTGACGATCATGGACAAGGCGATCAACCTTCTTGTTGCCTTCGATTCCGACGAAAGGGGGCACGAATTCAACCGGCGTTTCAGAAGACATCTGCGCGGGCATGGTGAGGCATATTTCGGCCTGCGTATGGCCGGACACTATCTTCTCCGCCCCTGGCAGTTCAAAGAAGCTGCCTATCTGATCGGGCGGAGGCTGAAGCTCTTCCCTGAATTCAGCAGGCCGGAGTATATGCATAACGGCAAAATAACGGACAGGACCGTGGTCTTCTCGCGCGCGGTCTGGAAGTTCTGGGGCGGCAGCACCATGGTGATCCCTGACCTGGCGGCCTCAGAGGAAAAGTTCATCGAGGCGGTCGAGCGGGGAAATGCAGTATGCCGTAAATACTTCCGGCATTACACCCTGTACTGCGTCGGGATAAAACTCTCGGGCAGGAAGGAGCGCTACGAGATGTCCTGCATCCCTCCGGACGCACAGGAGATAGCCTTTGGCTGCGAATTCGAACCGATGCTCCGGGAGACGGACCACAGCCGTGATTACCTCCAGTCCTTCAAGAACGAGATATATGATATCGGTGTGGATATGGGGCTGAGCTATTACCGCTTTGGCGGAATGATGAAGGGGTACATACGGAAGGCCTTTGGGGATGAACTGGTGGACAGGCATTATGCGATGAAGCTGAAGGCTGACCCGGCCATGGTCCTCAACCGGGACGTGATCTTCTGATGGAACGCATGATGATGAGGCCTGCAGCATGAGCAAGGGGCACGAATCCTGCAGCGGCTGCGGCGTCTGCCTGCTTTCCTGCCCGGTATGGCACCACCGGCATACCATGTCCTATACCCGCAAAGCGCGCGCAAAGGCGATGCAGGGAGGGGCCACCCACGAAGAGATCGCCCTTGCTATCGACGCCTGCCTGTTGTGCGGCGCCTGCGAGGCCTCTTGTCCGGAAGGGATCGGGCTTGCGGCTCTGAATATCCTCCAGCGCCAGGAGTTGAACAGGACGAGAAATGACTACCCTGAATGGTACCCTGGTGAGTTACCTGTACATAAGGCCGAAGGAACTGTTTCAGGCCGGGCATCGCTGTTCCTCCCCGGAGAACTTCTCGGAAAGGACACGGCAACCCGCGGGGCAGTGCTGAAACAGCTCGGGAAAAACGGCAGGACGACCCTGGCAGTTGATGACGGCCGGGATATCGCCCTGATCATAGAGGCAGGCCTGCCGATGAGGCCCGGAAGGCTCGAGAGCTTCATTTCAGCGCTCAATCCGGCACGCACGCTTATCGTTGCAGAGGGTCTGCTTCACCGTCCTCTGAGGAAATGGCTGCCGGCTAAAAAGATCATCGGCCTGGGCGAAGCGCTTTTGTCAAAAGGCCGGCTGAGGCAGAATCTGAACTGCCGGGACCTTTATGTGATAGAGAGCAGGGGCTACCATGCGGACCATAAACGTCTGGTCCTCTTCTATGACCGGCTCAGGCGCGAGACCGGCTGTCAGACCAACCTGGACCTCCAGCGGGTCGCCTTTTCGACCGGCGCCTCGAGCCTGCAGGGCAGAAGGGACCTTACCGCTTCGGGCTGCATAGAGAATGCGGGCCGTATCCTTAAAGGAAGAAAAATAGACCGGGTGATCGTGGAAGACCTCGCTGATGCCGGGGCCTTCAGGCTGGCGGCTGATGTCCCGGTCGTGCATATAGGGCTTCTTGAACAGGAATGAGGAAAGCAGGCATGAGTGACCCTCAGGAAATAAGGACCGACGTCCTGATAGTCGGGGCGAGCCTTGCGGCCTCTGCAGCGGCCAAGCGGCTTGTAGACGCGGGGTTTGACGTCGTGGCACTTGAGAGGAGGACGCTCCCCCGTGACAAGGTCTGCAGCGGTATCCTGTCGCCGCGCGGCCACCGCTTCCTCGTCGAGAATTTCGGCCCCCTTCCCCCTGAGGCCCTTCATGAGCCGGCCTCCTGCAGGGGGGTTACCTTTCATTTCCCGAGCATGATCTCCATCCCGATGGACTTCAACGGCGGGCCGACCCCGCATCTGCACCGGAAATTTTCAGATTACTGGGCGATAAAGCAGAGCGGCGTGACCGTCCATGACAATACGACCTTCCTTGACCTCAGGGACGACGGAAAAGAGGTGACCGTGAGGGCCAGGAAGGACTGCCGGGATGTTTTCTACCGGGCCCGTTTTGTGATCGGCGCCGATGGCCCGAAATCCGGCGTCACCAAGTCCCTCTATCCGGACTACCGGACAGGCATAGCCTGGTTCATGGTCGGCCAGAAGTTCCAGCGGATAATCGAATGTCCGCTCGACAGGGACTATTTCCATTTCTGGTTCCATCCGGGACTCGGACACTATACCTGGAGCCACGAACGCAATGACCAGCAGATCGTCGGCGTCGGCTTTCCTGCCGGCGGCAATCTCCACAGGGCGCATGCGAACGTTGAGAGATACCTTGAGGAAAAACACGGGGTGCGGCTTGAGCCTGCTGAAAAGCTCGAGGGCTGTGCCCAGAACTTCGGACCGTCCCTGATCAACCGGTATGTCTTCGGCAAAGGGAACGTGCTGATAACCGGACAGGCTGCCGGCTTCTTCAATATGCTTGCCGAGGGCATGAGCTGCGCCCTTCATTCGGGTGCCATTTCCGGGGAAGCGGTGATCGAGGCGCTCAAGAGGAACCTGCCGGTGCAGGAGGTCTACAGGACCCTCATCGCATCCGAGGTCAGGCGCTGCACTGACCAGTGGAACCCCCTGCAGATACTCCTGGGCAATCCGCACGAGGCCGACTTCAAGGCCTCGTTCCGGAGGCTGAGCAGACGGGACCGGATCAGGGTCGTGCGCGACCTGCTCGATTTTCTCAGGATCTATGCACCGTACAAGTGGGGACGCCAGATGCTGGGGCAGGCAATGGTCCGGCTGCTCAAAGGGGATTATCCTTCGGAAAGATGGCTGTAACAGGCCGTCCCTGAAAGCGCGCTTTTTGCCTACTGCGCCTGCATGAAACCTCAGGATTGATTGTGTTAAGATAATCTGCATTTAATAACTTTACCCCGTACATAAACCCTTTTTGTCTTGCAGGATAAGACAATAACGAAACCGGAGGCCGTTCAGTGAAAAAGATCCCAGGTAAGAAGATGACTATCGACGAACAGTGCATTAATACGATCAGGATGCTCGCTGCTGATGCTGTCCAGAAGGCCAACTCGGGGCATCCGGGCATGCCGATGGGAGACGCGCCGATGGCCTATGTCCTGTGGTCAAAATTCCTGAAGCATAACCCCTCGAACCCCCACTGGTTTAACCGCGACCGGTTCGTGCTTTCAGCCGGCCACGGGTCCATGCTCCTTTACAGCCTGCTTCACCTGACCGGCCATAAGATCTCGATGGACGATATTAAGAACTTCAGGCAGTGGGAAAGCCCAACCCCGGGACATCCCGAGTATTGTCCTGACTGCGGCATCGAGACCACCACCGGTCCGCTCGGACAGGGCTTTGCTACGGGTGTCGGCATGGCCATGGCAGAGAGATATCTGGCTGAAATGTTCAACAGGCCCGGGTTCCCGCTTCTGGATTACTGTACCTACGGCATCGTCAGCGACGGGGACCTCATGGAAGGGGTCTCGGCAGAGGCTGCCTCCCTTGCCGGCCACCTGGGGCTCGGTAAGATCATCTATCTCTATTCAGACAACAAGATAACGATCGAAGGGTCCACCGATATTGCTTTCACCGAGGATGTTTCCAAAAGGTTTACGGCTTATGGATGGCAGGTCCTCAGTGCCGGCGGCAATAATCTCGCCGAGATAGAAAAGGCTATACGGGAGGCCAAGAAGCAGAAGAACAAACCGTCGCTTATCATGGTCAGGACACATATCGGCTTTGGCAGCCCCAACAAGCAGGACACTGCCGACGTTCATGGCTCACCGCTGGGAGAGGCCGAGCTGAAGCTCACCAAGGACAACCTCTGCTGCCCTGACAAGAAGTTCTACGTCCCTCAGGCAGTATCAGCCCATATGAAAAAGGCCGTGGCCAAAGGCCGCAAGGAAGAGGCCGCCTGGAAAAAGCTCCTCGGAAGATACAGCTCGAAGAACCCCGGCCCTGCAAAGCTCTGGCAGACCCTGGCAGCAGGAAAGCTGCCTGAAGGCTGGGAGGCGGAACTCCCGGTATTCAAGAGCACGGACGGAGCCATCGCAACGCGGAGCGCATCGGGCAAGGTCCTCAACGCCATAGCGGACAAACTGCCGCAGCTGGTCGGCGGTTCTGCTGACCTGGCCCCGTCGAACAATACACACCTGAAGAAATATCCGGACTTCGGCAGTACAAAGGGCGGCAGGAACATCCATTTCGGCGTCAGGGAGCATGCCATGGGAGCGGCCCTTAACGGCATGGCCCTTTCAAAGATGCTGATACCTTACGGCGGCACCTTCTTCGTCTTCTCCGATTATATGCGGCCGGCGATACGTCTTTCTGCGCTGATGGGCGCTCATGCGGTCTACGTTCTGACCCATGACTCCATCGGTCTCGGGGAGGACGGCCCGACCCACCAGCCCATAGAGCACCTTGCCAGCCTCAGGGCGATGCCGGGGCTGAACCTGATCAGACCGGCAGACGCAAATGAGACAGCCGTGGCCTGGAAGATCGCGATCAAAGACAACAGCATGCCGCATGCGCTCGTCCTCACGCGCCAAAACCTGCCTGTCCTCGACAGGAAGAAGTATGCCCCTGCCGAGGGGGTCGAAAAAGGCGGTTATGTGATCTCTGAATCAAAAGGGACCCCTGACATAATCCTCATATCCTCAGGGTCAGAGGTCCATATCACCCTGGCAGCAGCCGATAAGCTGAGGGCCGGCGGCGCAAAGGTCCGCGTCGTCAACATGGCCTCCACTTATCTCTTTGACCGCCAGCCGGCTGCCTACCGGAACAGTGTCCTGCCCCCGAAGGTCGAAAAAAGGCTCGCCGTCGAGGCAGGCGCTTCCCTTGGATGGCATAAATACACCGGACTTCAGGGAGATGTCATCGGCATCGACCGTTTCGGCGCATCTGCCCCGGCAAAGGTCCTCTTCGAGAAGTTCGGGTTCACGCCAGAGGCGATCGTGAGCAGGGCAGCGAAGCTTCTGAAAAAATAGCCTGAGGATATACCGGTAGATTATGCTATCCGGGTAAACGGGGAAAAGTCGAATTATGGTCTCGAACCTCAATGACCTCAAAAAGCAGATCTTTTATGATCTGCTGGAACTCGCCGGCAGGGTCTTCATCGTCGTCCGGCATTCCGACAGAGTACGGATAGGCAGCAGGGGGTTTCTCCCGGAAGAGAAGGAAAAAGGCATTGTCCTCGTCTTCAACAAGATGATGCATTTCGAATGGGGGGATGCCGGTATTTCCGCAACCCTCGGTTTCGGGTCAAGGACAGAAAAATGTTTTATCCCGCCTGACGATATCTTCGCAGTTTTTTCGCCTGAGCTCTCGGCCCAGTTCACCGTCTCCCGTGAAGAACAGGACCTCCCCCAGGCCGTGGACTCAAAGACCCCGGCAGAACGGCATCAACCCGACCAGAAGGTGGTCAAGGTCGATTTCAATAAGAAGAAATAGCCGGAAGCGTTCCGGATCAGGCCCCTTCGAGGAGTTCCCGGATGCGCTGGTTGACGGCCTTGCCGTCTGCCTTGCCCTTCACCTTCGGCAGCAGTTCCTTCATCAGCTTCCCCATCTCCTTCATATTCGTTACGCCGGTCTCCCGGATCGTGGCCCGGATGACCTCATCAAGCTCCTCAGGGCTGAACTGCTTCGGCATATACTCCTGGATGATCGCTATCTCCCGCCCCTCCTTGTCTGCCAGGTCCTGCCTGCTTGCGGCAACATACTGATCAAAGGAATCCTTCCTCTGCTTGACCATGGTCGAAAGGATCGAGACCACATCGTCATCGTTGAGGTCGCCTTTTCCGCGTTTTGCGATCTCGGCATTCTTCAGCGCTGCTTTCATCATCCTGAGGGTGGACGTCCTGAGGTCGCTGCCCTCTTCTTTGCTTTTCATGCTTATTGCAAGGTCCTCTGTCAGTTTCTGCAGTATATCCATTGGTCTGCCTCCCTTTTTATTATGCTGAATATTATACCTCATGGCCGCCTGTTCTGAAGGCGTTTCATCCCTCCGGCTTGCAAACAGTCTCCACCGGGTGCTAAAATTTTTAATCTTTTTTTCCGGAGGTCTTTCTGGAACTTTTCAGTTTAGGCATACATGAATTGATCGGGCTGCTTGCACGACGGGAGATAACCTCACAGGAGGTGACTCACTCGGTCCTCAAGCGGATAGACGCGGTCGAGGACCGCATAAAGGCATATGTGACCGTGACCAGGGACGAGGCGGCTGTCATGGCCGCTGAGGCGGACAGGAAGATATCCTCCGGCCAGTTCAGCCCGCTCACCGGCATCCCCGTGGCGATCAAGGACAATATGTGCACCCGCGGCATAGTGACGACCTGCTCGTCGAAGATACTCAGGAACTTTGTCCCTCCCTATGAGAGCGCGGTGACCTCACGTCTCAAAGAGAGCGGCTATGTGCTGACCGGCAAGACGAACCTCGATGAGTTTGCGATGGGCTCCTCCACCGAGAACTCCGGGTTCCATACAACGCGCAATCCCTGGGACACCGGGCGCATCCCCGGCGGCTCAAGCGGCGGCTCAGCAGCAGCCGTTGCGGCAGATGAATGCATTGCAGCGCTCGGCTCCGACACCGGCGGTTCGATCCGCCAGCCTGCCTCTCTCTGCGGTGTTGTCGGGCTCAAGCCTACCTATGGCCGCGTCTCGCGGTACGGGCTCGTGGCCTTTGCCTCGTCTCTCGACCAGATCGGACCGATCACCAAGAACGTGCGCGATTCCGCGATACTGCTGAACCTCATCGCAGGCAGGGACCCGAGGGACTCCACGTCGGCCCCTCATCCCGTACCTGACTTCACTGCGGTCCTCGGCAGGGAGATCAAGGGACTCAGGGTCGGCATACCGAAAGAATATTTCATCGAGGGCATGGACAGGGAGGTAGACGCGGCTGTCAGGGCGGCGATCAGGCAGCTCGAAACCCTCGGGGCGATCCCGGTGGAGGTCTCTCTGCCCCATACCGGCCATGCGGTCGCGACCTATTATGTCCTTGCCACCTCAGAGGCAAGCTCGAACCTTGCACGGTACGACGGGGTTAAATACGGCATCAGGACAGAGGGCAAAGACCTCCTTGAGATGTACGTCAAAAGCAGGTCCGAGGGTTTCGGCCCCGAGGTGAAGCGGCGGATCATGCTCGGCACCTATACGTTGTCCTCGGGCTACTACGACGCCTATTATAAGAAGGCCCAGCAGGTCAGGACGCTTATTATGAGGGACTTTGAAGAGGCCTTCAAAAAGGCGGATGTCATCGCAACCCCCACCTCGCCCACCCCTGCCTTCAGACTGGGAGAGAAGACGGAGGACCCGCTCCAGATGTACCTTGCCGATATATTCACCATCAGCGTCAACCTTGCCGGTGTCCCCGGCATTTCGATCCCCTGCGGCTTCACCTCGGAGAACCTTCCCATAGGGCTTCAGCTGATCGGCAGGCATTTCGACGAAGAGACCATACTAAGGGTCTCCTATGCCTACGAGCAGTCGCAGGAATGGTCGAAACGGAGACCGTCGCTATGAGATACGAAGCAGTCATCGGCCTTGAGGTCCATGCCCAGATGCTCACGGAGACCAAGATCTTCTGCGGCTGTTCAACGACCTTTGGTTCCGGGCCGAACAGCCAGACCTGTCCGGTCTGCATCGGCATGCCCGGCGTGCTCCCGGTGCTCAACAGCAGGGCGCTGGAGTTTGCCGTGAAGACCGGCCTCGCCCTGAACTGCAGCATCTCGCGCTACAGCAGGTTCGCGCGCAAGAACTACTTTTACC
>SCQH01000066.1 GCA_004321925.1 Nitrospirota bacterium
ATCCTTCCCTCTGCATGTGAGCCTGAGGAGAATTTGTGGCCGGATGCACCGCAGATATCGCCTGCCATGAAGAGGCCGGGAACGGTGGACATCCTGTTGTAACCCCAATTGTAATGGGCAGGTGCACCAACATCATCCGGTCCGCTGCACCAGAAGCCCGCGCAGCCGGCATGTGAACCGAGGAGGTAAGGCTCTGTCGGCATGATCTCCGAAGGCTCCTTGTTCGGCTCGACGTTCTTGCAGGCCCAAAGACCGGCCTGTCCGATAGCCATATCAAGGAAGTCTTCCCACGCTTCTGCCTCAAGATGCTTAACCTTCTTGGCCCCTTCTTTATCGCCAAGCTTTTCCTTGAAGTTCGCGCTGAGAATATCCATTGCCGTATGGGTGTTTAAGTAGATCGGGCCCTTGCCTGCCTTCATGTCCATCATCATCATATGGTTTCTGATGCAGGTGCCGAGCTTTTCAGCATACGGGCTGTAAAGCTTCTTGGTCTCGTCGAAGTTACTGCCTACGCAGTAGTCCTCGCCGAGTGCGTTCGTTGCCTTTGCCTTGAAGAAGAGGAACCACGCGCCAACAGGGCCGTAGCCGTCCTTGAAACGTGCAGGCACGAACCTGTTCTCCATCATGGTCAGCTCAGCGCCGGCCTGGAGTCCGAGGGCATATCCTGAACCTGAGTTCCAAACGGGATACCATGCCCTGCCCTGGCCTTCCTGGGTCGATCTCGGCCTGAAGACGTTGACCGCGCCGCCGGAAGCGTTGATCATGACCTTTGCCTTGAAGATATATATCTTGTTTTCCCTGACGCTGAAGCCTGCTGCGGCTGCAACCCTCTTGGGGTCGTTGGCATCATGGTACAGCTTGACGATAAATATCCTTTCATAGTGGTTCTGGGCTACGCCGGTAGCGGCTCTGTTGAACTCAAGAGCCCTCTTAGCGGCCTCGGCAACGATGACCTTGTAGGATTCACCATTGATCATGATCTGCCACTTGCCCGACCTGACCGGCTCTCCGCCGTCCTTCAGCAGTTTCTTGCCGGCATCTCTTGCCTGGAAACCGTCGAGGGAGAAGCCGTCGTCGCCTTTTTTCCAGACAGGGAGTCCCCATTCCTCAAAGAGGTGGACGGAATCGTCAACGTGCCTGCCAAGGTCATAGACAAGGTCGTCCCTTGTTATGCCCATCAGGTCGCCTCTGACCATCTTGACGTAGTCCTTGGGGTCGTTCTCGCCCATATAGGTATTGATCGCCGACAGACCCATTGCAACGGCGCCGCTTCTGTCTGTTGCTGCCTTGTCGACCATGGTGATCTTGATCCCCTTGGGGGTTGCCCAGCGGGCTCCCTCAAAGGCTGCGCCGCAGCATGCCATACCGCCGCCGATGAGGAGGATATCTGTTTCTACCTCAACCACCTCAGGCTTGGCACAAAATGAAAATGTACAGGTTTCTTTTTCCATTATTATTTATACCTCCTTATTTCATGTTGGGCATTGTCTTGCCCGCGCCCTGGTGTGTAAAAAATCCGGGCTGCTTGAGTTTTGACATATCGGCCTCAGGCTTTCCTGCATAAGGGTCAATAGAACCTTCTGCGGTGAGCCTGATCGGGAACTTGAACCTCTTGAGAGATCCGTTCCTGAACTTGATCGTCCACATGATGGAATCAGTTCCTCTCATCGGGATAACATTGCCTCCCAACGGAGCGAAGTCCTGATACGCCCTTACCTCGATCGCCTGCTGAGGGCAGATCTTTACGCAGTTATAGCATTCCCAGCACTGCTCCGGCTCCTGATTGTACGCCTTCATGAGGTCCCTGTTGAGGGTCATGAGGTCGTTCGGGCAGATGTACTGGCAAGCGGTCTTGTCCTGCGCCTTACAGCCGTCACACTTCTCCGTAATAACGAAACTTGGCATTACTAACCTCCTTAAAATTTATGATATTTAACAACACGAAACAGCACAAAAATAACTGAACGACCTGCTGCCTGATTAAATCTGGTACTTCACCCCCTCTCACCTTCTACCCGGGAACCGGGAATTGGCAGTCAGGGATGGGTTATCACCCAATCCCTGACTGCCGCCCCTTAACCCTTCATTGTTTTTATGCTTTGTAAGTTGCCCTTATTGCAATGAATCTATTTTTCAAGACTCTGATAATATTTGATCAGGATCTCGGCCACTTCAGGACGTGAGAACTCTTTCGGCGGTGCAATACCCTGACCTAACATCTCACGGACCTTTGTACCTGAAAGAAGGACAAAGTCTTCCTTTTTATGATCAGGGGCTTCACACATCATCACAACCTTGTCCAGTTTCTTCGAGTATGCAGTGTGGTCAGCCTTGAAGATCTCAATTTTAAGCGCGCCGGCAGGCACTTCCTCGTCGAAGATCTTCTGCGCATCAAAGGCGCCGTAGTGATCACCCACACCTGCATGGTCACGGCCGACGATGAAGTGGGTTGCGCCCATGTTCTGACGGAATATAGCGTGCAATACGCCTTCGCGGGGACCGGCATACAGCATATCGAAACCGTAACCGGTGATCATTGCGCTGTTTTTGGGGAAATACAGCTCAACCATCTTACGGATAGCAGCGTCACGAACAGGTGCCGGGATATCTCCTGCCTTCAGTTTACCAAGCAGCATGTGAATGACCAGACCATCACAACCTAACCGCTTCATTGCCATGTGGCAAAGCTCTTCATGAGCCAGATGCATCGGGTTACGGGTCTGGAAAGCGACGACCTTCTTCCAGCCGCGCTCGGTAATTTCGTTACGAATTTCAACTGCAGTACGGAACGTGTCCGGAAATTCATCCTGGAAATAGGAGAAGTTCAGCACTTTGATAGGCCCGGAAATGCAGACCTTGCCCTGAGCGTTGAATGCTTCAACACCCGGATGTGCTTCAGGAGGCTTGGGGCGGTATACTTTTTCAGACATCAGCGCCATATCTGCATCGCTGAATTCCTCAACCGCTTTCACATCCATAACAGCCAGGACCGGGTTGCCTTCAACGTTGGGATCTTTCAGGGCAATGCGATCGCCGGCCTTGATCTTGCCTGCATCTTTAACCAGGTTTAAAACCGGAGTAGGCCAGAACAGACCGGATGTTGTTTTCATGTTGTTTGCGACAGACAGGGCATCGGCTTTATTCATGTAGCCTGTCAGGGGGTTGAAGTACCCACCACCCAGCATAACGGCGTTCGCTGCAGTAGCTGAGCTCACGACAATAGAAGGCAGACCTTTCGCTTCTTTCTGCAGGGCTTCATTTTCAGCCGTGTCATATACAAATAGTGGATTTAGTTCGTCAGAACCATGCGGCTTGATCAAAGACATTCTGTGTTCCTCCTGTATATTAAAATTAAAATCAGCAAATCAATCCTCCGCCAAAAGCCTCTTCCGTGCTGTGCGAAGCGGTTATTATCAGCTGTGAATCAGGACTCAAAAAAACAGCGTGATATGAAAATAAATATTAGTTATGGCAGTTATAACTTTTTTACAACCCTATAACTATAGACCCGGGCATTTTTTTATGTCAAATTCATATTTCTGATAAATGGATAAGATTTATTTATTTATTCAGACTCGGGACCATCAGGGGGGAAGGCGAGGATGCCCATGCAATGATGGGACTACGTAATAACGTCTTTGAAACAATGCGTTACAGGATATATTGTGTTTTTTCCGGTAATTTCCTATTATTAATACACTAATTTGATAATAAAGTGTAGCAGGCGAAACCCGTGCTGCTTACACCAATATCATTAACTGCAGGCTAAGGAGAATACATGAAATTTTTTATCGATACCGCCAATATTGATGAGATCAGGAAGGCCTGGGAACTGGGAGTCATCGACGGGGTGACCACAAACCCCTCCCTGCTTGCGAAGGAAGGCAAAAACCCTGTTGAGACCTTCAGACAGATCTGCAGCATTGTCAACGGGCCGGTCAGCGCCGAGGTCATCGGGGTCGTTGCCGCGGATATGGTCAGGGAAGCACAGACCCTTGCAAAGATCCATAAAAATATCGTCGTCAAGATACCGATGATCGAAGAAGGGCTCAAGGCGGTCAAAAAGCTCTCCGGGCTCGGCATCAGGACAAATGTGACCTTGATATTCTCATCAGCCCAGGCGCTCCTTGCTGCAAAGGCCGGGGCCACCTATGTCAGTCCCTTTGTCGGCAGGCTTGACGACATCGGCCATAACGGCATGGAACTGGTCAGTGAGATCATCACGATATACGAAAACTATATGTTTGACACTGAGGTCATCGTTGCCAGCATCAGGAACCCTCTGCATGTGATCGATGCCGCCCGGATGGGTGCCGATATTGCGACCATCCCCTATTCGGTCATCGCGCAGCTGATAAAGCACCCCCTGACCGACATTGGCCTGGCCAAGTTCCTCAAGGACTGGGAAAAAGTTCCGGCCAAGGGCACAAAGACAAAGAAATAAGATGCCGATCTATGAGTATGTATGCAACGGCTGCGGGATGGATTTCGAAAAGCTGGTTTTCGGCTCGCCGGAGGTCGTCTGTCCAGGCTGTGCCTCAGGCAATATCAAGAAGAAGCTTTCCGCCTTTGGCATGAGCGGTGGAGACAAGCCTCAGGCCGGTTCCACAAGCGGCTGCAGTTCGTGCAGCAAAGGTTCCTGCAGCACCTGCAAGTGACGCAGAGCCCCTTACTGTTCCGGATAGATAAAAGGATTTGCCCGCAATATCTTTGATACCTTCAGGGGCTTACCTTCCATGACAAAGACTGCCATGCCCCTGTCCTCGACCTTTCTACCGGCATTGGTCCATGCGCTCTTCCACGAAACGTTCAGGTTAAGCTGGCTGCCGCTTATCTCTACCCACCGCGGAGTGAAGGCAAGCTCTATCTGATCAAAACCCTTCTTGCTCGCGGTTATGTCCCGGTAGCCGTCTGCCGTTGAGTTCTTTTGCAGGGCAACCCGGTCATTCTTTACAAAGGCTTCCCGTATCGTCTCTGCAAGGGCAAAGGCCTCGGCCGATGCCACAGATTCCGGGGAGGCCTGCTTGACCTCTTTCTTTCCGCCGCACGCAGCAAGGATAAAAACTACAAACAATAAAACAGCGGTCCTCTTCATTATATATGCCTCCTCCCTTGGTATGACCACGCTTTGCTCATGATAATAAATGCAACCTGCTTTTGTACTATACCATACCCCCTTGCCGGGGGAAAATAATCCTTGTCATTGCCTGCTGTTTAATGCTATCCTGCATCCAGGGGACTCGCCGCACACAAAGGATCACGCATTGTACGGGCAGAGGAGGGGGATCCATGCTTTCAAAGATCTTAAGCGCCAGCGTTATCGGTATCGATGCCTTTCCGGTCGAGGTGGAAGTCGATATATCTTCCCGGGGACTTCCGCACTTTTCGATGGTCGGCCTTCCGGACGCAGCAGTCAAGGAGAGCCGCGACAGGGTCAGGGCATCTCTGAAAAATGTCGGCTTCAACTTCCCGCTCAAGCAGATCACGGTCAACCTCGCTCCTGCAGACCTCAAGAAAGAAGGGTCGGCCTTTGACCTGCCGATTGCGATCGGCATAGTCGCCTCAGAAGGGCTGATCGCCCTGGACGCGGTCAAGGGTTTTCTCTTCACGGGTGAGGTCTCGCTCGACGGCAGGATCAAGCCGGTCAGGGGGGCCCTTTCCATGGCGCTCATGGTCAGGGACTCCGGCCTCAGGGGGATCATCCTTCCGGCTGAAAATGCGGCAGAGGCAGCGGTGGTAAACGGCGTCAATGTTTACGGTATGGGCAGCCTTCCCGAGGTCATAGACTTCATCAGCGGCGAACAGACAATGGCCCCTCTCGTCTTCGACCTTAAGACCGCCCTCGAGACCAATGCCGTCTATGAAGATGATTTCAGCGAGGTCAAGGGACAGGAACAGGCAAAGCGTGCACTGGAAGTAGCTGCTGCCGGCGGACATAATCTTCTTATGGTCGGACCTCCCGGATCAGGCAAGACGATGCTCTCAAAGCGGCTGCTCACCATCCTGCCGCCCATGACCTTTGAGGAAGCGCTCGAGACCACGCGGATCCACAGCGTAGCCGGCCTGATGAGGAACGAGCAGGCTCTGCTGGCAACCAGGCCGTTCAGGGCCCCGCATCACACCATATCCGACGTCGCCCTGATCGGCGGCGGTCAGGTGCCGAAGCCCGGGGAGGTAAGCCTTGCGCATAACGGCCTTCTCTTCCTGGATGAACTGCCCGAGTTCAAGCGAAATGTCCTTGAAGTGCTCAGGCAGCCGATAGAAAACGGAGACGTGACCGTCTCGCGGGCCATTGCCTCGGTGACCTATCCTGCCTCGTTCATGCTCATCAGCGCGATGAACCCCTGTCCCTGTGGTTACCTGTCCGACCCGCGCCATCAGTGCTCCTGTTCTCCAGGCCAGATCCACCGGTACCGGCGAAAGGTCTCCGGCCCGCTGCTTGACAGGATCGATATACACCTCGAGGTGCCGGCAGTACCCTATAAAGAACTCGCCACAGAATACTGCGGCGAAAGATCAGAGACCATACGCCAGCGGGTCGTCAATGCGCGGGATATACAGCTCAGGCGCTACAGCGCGGACAGGGTCTATTGCAACGGACATATGAAGACCCGCCACATAAAAAAATACTGCATCCTCAGGGGGGATGCCCTGTCGCTTATGGAAACGGCGATGCAGAAGTTCGGGCTCTCGGCGCGGGCATACACCCGGATCCTGAAGCTCTCACGCACCATTGCCGACCTGGAGGCGTCAGAGGACATTCAGTCGCATCATATCGCAGAGGCGATCCAGTACCGGACACTCGACCGGGCAATGTTTTGAGCGGGAAGACCTGACAGTGTTTCATTCCCGGGCCTGCCCTTCAGACTTATCGTAATATTCAGGATAGTATTTTTTTAAACAGTCAGGACAAATGCCGTGGCTGAACTCAGCCTCTGAACGGTCACGTATATATATCTCGACCTGATTCCAGTAACCCTTGTCGTCCCGTATCTTCTTGCAATGGGAGCAGATCGGAAGCATGCCGCTAAGGGTCTTTACCTTTGCCAGTGCCTCTCTGAGCTCGGCTATCAATTTTTCGCGCTCCTCTTCCATTTGCTTGCGCAGGGTAATGTCTGTCTCCGAGCCGGCCATGCGGACCACGCGGCCCGCGGCGTCACGCAGGGCAAGGCCGCGATCGAGGACCCACATCCAGGTATTGTCCTTGCGGCGGACCCGGTATTCCTCAGTAAACCAGGGGGTTTCCCCTGCAAAGTGGGCCTGGACACTTGCAAAGACCCGCGGTGCGTCTTCCGGATGGATACCGCTGCTCCATTCTTCTTCGTGATCGCTCACCTCTTCCTCCGAAAATCCGCGCATGGTCTTCCATCTGGCGGAGAAAAAGACCTTTTTTTTCGGCACATCCCAGTCCCAGATGCCGTCGCGCACTCCGGCAGTCACCAGATCATAGCGTTCAATCTGCTGCCGCAGCCTCTCCTCTGCGTCTTTGCGTTCGGTGATGTCGGTGGCGATCTCAAGCCTTACCAGGCGGCCGTCTCTCCAGATGATCGCCTTGTCGCGGCATTCGTACCACCGGCCGTTGAGCGTATTATGAAATTCCCAGACGTAGGTATCACGAGGCAGGCCGTCAGCGCCAATCAGCTTGTTGTTGGAGCAGAAATCACACGGCCCTGTCTGTCCCTGCTGGAGGTTTGCCCAACACTTCCCCCCCTGGATATCACCAAAATGCCTGCGGGTATAGTCGTTGACCAGAAGAAGATCATAGGTCTCCATGTCCGCTACATATATGATCGCGTCCATGCTGTCGATGACAGCCTTCAGACTTTCATAGGCGGCAGGCATTTTCTTTCCTTCCTCCTGAAGCATATTGATGCGGCCTTATCAAATAAATCATATATCTAAAATAAGGCATAAGCAAGAGACGGATAGGTCAAGGGCCGTGAGTCGCCGACCGTAGAAAAGGACTGTTAGCGCCCTGCACCCGCGGACCGGAGCATGTATAATTAATAAGGAGCAGCCCGCAAGTGAGCGACTCCGCAGAAAGGAGATTACATGAAAAGAACTTTCACCCTGATTTTCAGAACATTTCTTTATCTGAGCGCTGCTGCCACCGCCCTCTTCATGCTTTTCTTCCTGCTGACCGCAGGGGAATACCCTGTTCCGAAAACGGCGTCGGATGATCCCTCACTCCCCCGCGTGACGATAAACGGCAAGGTGTTTCATGCGGAGACCTTCGGCAGACCAACCAATCCCGTTGTCATTATAGTTCACGGTGGTCCTGGCTGGGATTATCGGGGCTTACTACCGTTGAAGGACCTTTCTGACGAATATTATCTGGTGTTTTACGATCAGCAGGGGAGCGGTCTTTCCCCGCGGTCGGGTGACGGAGAGATCACCCTGGAATCCTCGCTACAGGACCTGGATTCGATCGTCAGTTATTTTGGGAGGGGCAGGAAGGTGGACCTGATCGGCCATTCCTGGGGCGCAATGCTTGTTGCGGGTTACCTTGGCAGACAGCCCGAAAAAGTCGGCCATGCAGTGCTCGCCGAACCGGGGTTTCTGACAACGGAGATGATGAAGCAGGCAGGTGTAAGGTTCGGGCCGAGGTGGGAAGCCGGGTTCCTGTTCCGGGCGGCGAAGGCCTGGTTCCAATCCCTCCACATCAAAGGACCGGACAAAGATGCGGCAGCCGATTATTTCATGGGACAGGTTGCGCCTTATGCAAATCCGGAATACTATTGTAACGGCATCATACCGGATGCCGCCGCCCTGCACTGGCGGACAGGTGTCCGGGCCATGCAGTCGGTCCTGCGTTCTGCGATGGATGACAAAGGCGATATTAAGATCGACCTGATCCACGGCGTTGATCACTTCACGTCTCCCGTTCTTTTTCTGGCCACTGACTGCAACCGCCTCATCGGCGCGGGCCATCAGGTGGAACAGGTGAAATTTTTCCCCAACGTGAAAATGGAGATCATCAGGGGAAGCGGACATTCAATGTTCGGAGAAAAACCGTCTGAAAGCATCAGGGTAGTGAGGGAATACCTGAAGACCGGCGGAGAACAATCCCTTTAGGCCTTGGGATGATCTGCGCGGTGAACTCAGGGGGCAAGCCCGTTTATGGCTTGTAATGCATCAACTGCCGCGCAACCGGGGAGATCTGTTCGCTCAGCAGTGCCCTTTCAGCCCCGGTCAGGGGGCTGAAGGCTGAAGCGAAGCGGACGTTCTCTTCGAGCTGTCCGATCGTATCGCAACCGATGACCGCAGTGGTCACCGGATGCGAAAGTGCATAGCGGTAAAACAGATCGAGTTTTCCGGGGGCGATTTGAGCGGCCATCCCGCGGAAGTAGACCTTCATCGCAACAATCCCCATGTCCCGCTCGACAGCGGGGGGGATCACCTCTTCGATGAAGCTTCGGTAATGCGGTTCGGCAGGGTTCACCGGCATGAGCACCGTATCGAAATCAAACATTTCTATGCACCTCCGGATGATAAGCGGGTCATGGTGGCCGGTCACCCCGATGAACCGCACCAGCCCTTGTTTCCGCGCCTCCGCAAACGCCTCTATCGCCCCTCCCTTGCCGAATATCTCTTCGACCTCATCGTCCGTCCTGACATCATGCACCTGCCAGAGGTCAAGGTGGCCGGTCTTCATGTTCCGAAGGGTCTCATGGAGGTGAGCCAGGGCACCTTTCTTATCTCGTGCGTGGGACTTGCTGGTGAGAAATATTTCCCCCCTCCGTTCCTTCAGCGCAAGGCCGTAATAAGCTTCGCTTCCCGAGTAGGCCCGTGCAGACTCACAGTATGTTATGCCGAGGTCGAGAGCACGGTTGATGAGCCGGTAGGCTTCCTTTTCCTGCCCGAAGGTCCTGAGCACCCCCTCACCCCCAAGGCCGAGGATCGTTACGTCCTGGCCGGTCCTGCCGAGCCGTCTTATTGGAATATCCATGTTCACAGTATAGCGCAGAGAAGCTGATAAAGGGAGGGGCTTTGGGAGGAGATTCCGAATAAGCCCGGATGTCTCAATAAAACCTGCACCAATGGGCCTGCATCGCGACATGGACCTGAGCGATGAAGAAGTTATACCGTTTTTGCACCCCAGAAAAGAATGAACAATATAGTATCTCAATAAATACCATGAAATCAATTAGTTACATTGACTTTTCCATGCCTGAAATTTGACCAACCGGATTTATTGAGGTATAATATAAATAGAGCAGATATGCGGCTTTGGGTCCGGGACAGACAGAGGATCAAGCCACTGTGTTAGGGAGCGGGAGTCGGATGTGGTGTGCAGGCCTTCCGAGGGAAGGAAGCCTGAAGCATCCGTCGAAGCACCCACTATTTAAAAGAGCTCGAGCCATCCCGGATCTGGGGTTCGCAGATGTATCCTGGAGCCATACAGGGAGGAAGGCTACCGGTTAGTAGAACGGTGACCGGTCACCGGCAGCGGTGAAAGATCTTCCCGGGTGTGGCTCTTTATTTTGTCCCCCTGCAATACCGGCAAGTCTCTGGCAAACCCAGAAGGCATCTCAATCCCCGATGACCATTTCAGAGATATTGTTATGAGCAAAATCATACTTTATGGCTGGACTGATCCCTTACAATGTACTATGCTTTGATAAGGGAAAGGACCGGTCATGGAGCAGGCTGACAGCAACGATAAATTCTACCCCGAAATCTCGGACGAGGATATCTACGAGGGAATGAAGGATATCCAGGGATACCTGGACATCACTCCGCCGGACCTCAGGGAGATCTACCGCCATGCCTTCCGTCATGCCCTCGAACGTATCAGCCGCTCGGTCAAGGCTGCCGATATCATGTCCAGGACCGTCTACCATGTCAGCATACATACCCCGCTTAAGGATGTTGCCGCCCTCATGGCCGAAAAGAGGATATCAGGCCTGCCTGTCCTCGATGGGTCTGGGAACGTAGCCGGGGTCATCTCTGAAAAAGACTTCCTTACCCGCATCGGCGCGTCAGCCACCGCGCATGTCATGGATATTATCTCCGCATGGCTGGAAGGGAAGGAACTGCCGGCGCAGCCGGGCAGCAGCAAAACAGCAGCAGACATCATGGCATCGCCTGCCATAACCGTGCAGGAGGAGACCCCGGTCTTTGAGATCACCGACCTCTTCAATAAAAAGAAGATAAACCGGGCCCCGGTCCTTGACCGTTCAGGCAGGCTTACCGGCATTGTTTCGAGGGCCGATATCCTCCGCCCCCTGCCGGGCGGACAGGCATAGCATGCTGGGGACCTATCTTGAAAAGATGAAGGGCACGACCACAAGCCCTCCCCGCGTCAGCCTGACAGAGATTGTCTGGTCCTGGATAGGCGCCTTTCTGGGTATCGGGTTCATCTCTTTTGCCAATTACCATGTCTTTGAAAAAATTGACCTGCTTATGATCGTGGGGTCCTTCGGGGCATCTGCTGTACTGATCTATGGGGCGGTCAAGAGCCCTCTTGCGCAGCCGAGGAACCTTGTCGGGGGGCACCTGGTTTCAGCAGTTGTGGGCGTTGCCTGCCAGCAGCTTTTTCATGCCAACCTCTGGCTTGCTGCGGCGATGGCCGTCTCAACAGCCATCGCTGTCATGCACGCGACAAAGACCCTTCACCCACCGGGCGGCGCGACCGCCTTAATCGCCGTCATTGGCGGGGCAAAGATCCATGGCCTCGGATTCATGTATGCCCTTTTCCCGGTCGGCGGCGGCGTCCTTATCATGCTCGTCATCGCCCTGCTGGTGAACAACATCCCGAAGACCAGGCGCTATCCGGAGTTCTGGTGGTAGCCCCTTACCGGGGATTATTCGCTCCAGCTGATCGCCTGCACCGGGCAGATATCGATCGCCTCCTGGCAGTTGCAGGAATCGCACTTGCCGGAGCCTGTTACCCAGGCCTTGTCATCGTTCTTCAGTTCAAAGACCTCAGGGCATATTTCGACGCATGAGCCGCAGCCTATGCAGGCCTCGTAGTCTACAACAGGACTTTTCATTTTCTGTCCCCCCTCAGCCCTTTTCGATCATTTCGAAATTCTTGATGAATTCAGCGATCTGCATCCCGAGATAAACACATTTGATATTGTTCATGCAGTCATCGGCATCCTTCTTCTCAAGATGGGTGGTCAATTCGCGGCCGCCCTTACTGAACTTCACTATAAAGGCATTTTTCTCTTCACTGAAGTCAAGGCTGACGGCAACACCCCGCTTTTCGACCTCCGGATACATCTCCATGATCTTGTCTTTCAGTGCTACATTCGTATAACCCATAAATCCTCCTCCTTAATAAAATGCACTGACACATTAATATTGCGGATAATGATCAGTGCTGATGTGCAGGGGAAGCGGGCGCCCCTGCATTGCCATGTCCGTGGCCCAGCGGACCCGTTGCATCCATATGCAGCCTTTCGACATAGTGCGTAAAATCGACATAGGCGGCAACGAACTGCCGGCCGGCCTCAACCGTATGCTCCGCATGTTTTCTGGCACCGGCAGCCCGGGTAAAGCGCTCACGGATGCCCTTTTCAGCAGCGTCCGCTACCAGCCTGACCAGCAGGTCAACCGATCCCGTCTCCAGCGCCTTATCGGCAGCCGCAACCGCGGGTTCAACAGCCTCGCCCGGTTTCAGCCCCGTATACGGAGCCCCCTCGCCGGCCCTGTGGATGCGCACGAGGCTCTCGAAAAAGTAGAGGTCCGCAAGTTCCTGAGCCTCTCTGCCCTGTTTCCTCACCGCCAGGGTCTTATGAAACCGGTCCCTGATATCTTTTTCATCTTCCTTTTTCACCCACTTCAGCACAGGCGTGACATCGCCCTTCTCAAGTGCAGCCCTTGCCGTCACGACAACCGGGCCGTCGAGGGTGTCGCAGTGCGCAGACACCTGGGCCGGAATAAACCACAAGCCTGAACAAACCAACAGTGCTGCAGGTAACTTCTTCGCCATTTTCAGATTCATATCAAGCCTCCTTCGGTCTAACAAGACACATGTGCGGCAACACCCCTTATTTCAACGTATCAAAGATTTGATATCCCGTCAACAGGTTTATCCGGGGGGTTCAGCCGATAATGTAATGTATTGATCTACAGGGGTTAAAGCGCGGGCAGATTCTTATTATACTGATTATATTGACTGCGGCACCGATTATTTGGGATGCGAGGAAAAAAATGGTGCCGAAGGCGGGACTCGAACCCGCATGGTCGCCCACACGCCCCTCAAACGTGCGTGTCTACCAGTTCCACCACTTCGGCACAGACTAAATATTACAATATCCGCGCCTCTGTTTTCAAGACAAACAGGGTGAAACTGGCGGACAAAGCAGTTGTTATGCCCCTGTCTCCTGGAGTTTCGGGATAAGCGGTGCCATGCCCTCGCTCAGGATATCGCCCTTGATACCGATGATTACCTCATGATAGGGGATATCCTTGCCTGAGGCCTGGATCGACTGCTTCGCTATATATGCCAGCCCTCCGCAGCAGGGAACCTCCATCCTGACCACATGAACGCTTTTGATGTCATTGGTCCTGAACATCTCGGTCAGCTTTTCGTAGTACTGCTGGGAATCATCGAGCTTGGGGCAGGCAATGATCACCTTTTTCCCCTTGATGAACCTGCCATGGAAGCCTGTGGCCGCAAAGGCCGTACAGTCCGCGGCAAGCAGAAGGTCCGCTCCGTTGAGATAGGGCGCTGTTGTTGCGATCAGCTTCAGCTGCACCGGCCAGTTGGTAAGCTCCGGCTGCGTATCTGCCGGGACATGGCCGGCACCCTTTTTTTCAGAAAAATCAACTGCCTTTGTTCCCTGACATCCACATCCACTCATTGTCTTTACCTCCTTGGTATCAGGCTGATGCCGCTCTCGTTCAGGCGGCAGGTCAGCTCTGTTGTATATTTTAAGCATAACCTTTTTTTCAGGGCCTGCATATGATTTAGATCATCCCTACTCCGGGTATGCCGACATGGTGCTATAATGGAGGCATAACATTGTATCAGGCAAGAGAGGTATTCTATGGGCGACCAGCAGTGCAGTCATCCCTGCGGAGGGGAAAAGGCAAGGATCTCAAAGATAGCTGAAGAGATCGACCGGATCTACGAGGAAGAGCTCGACCGGCTCCGCGAAGAGCTGATGGGGCAGGGGATCGATATCACCTCAGGGGAGGGTCTCAAGACCTTCATCCTCGCCGTGCGCAGGCTCAACAAGCAGTTCAAATAATCCCCCAACTTTTTCATTGACGGCAGGATTTAAAAGACCGATAATTGGACTGAACCTGCAGGAAAAGGATTGGTGGGTATGATATTCAGGGTCATAAAAAAAGAGGAACTCAAGGGTCTGTTTGAGATGCTGGCGGCCGAAAACAGGGTGATCGGCCCTGTTGAGATCGGGCAGGATAGAAATGCAGCCCCGATCTACGGCTTTGAGCAGGTCAGCGACTTCAGCAGGCTCAGGCTGGAATATACGACCACCAAACTTCCGGCAAAGAAGTATTTTCTGCCGTACAAAGAGGACATGGCAGCGTTTCGGCTGGCAGGCAGGGACTGGGAAAAAACTGTCGACTATAATAGCGATGCCCCCAATATCTTCTTCGGGCTGCATGCCTGCGACATAAATGCCCTCAACAAGCTCGACAAGGTCCTGCTGGCAGGGACCTACCCGATGCCCTACTATGCTGCCAAGCGGAAGAACATGTTCATCATCGGCATCGATTGTGAGCCTCAGCCTTATTGCTTCTGCCGCTCCATGGGATCTGATACGGTCATGCACGGCTTTGATATGTTCATCACCGACCTGGGGGAGAACTATTTCATCGAGATACTGTCTGATACTGCCTTTAATTTTCTCAAGAAGATCAATGCCGCTGAGCCGGTCGAGGCAGACCATGTCCGGTATATGAAGGCCGCCTCCGACAGGCATCTGAAGTTCAGCACCCATGTCGATACGACCGACCTCACAAAGATACTTGATATGGAATTCCAGTCGGACGTATGGAAACAGTGGGGGGACAGATGCCTGTCCTGCGGGACCTGTGCCAATGTATGCCCGACCTGCTATTGCTACAGTGTCGAAGAGCATGTGGCCATTGACCTGCTCAGTGCAAAAAAAACAAAGATGCTCTATTCCTGCAACTTCATCGATTTTGCGGAGGTCGCCGGAGGCCATAACTTCAGACCTGACCGGCACAGCCGCCTGAAGTACCGTTATTACCACAAGCACCGGGGCTTTGTCGAGGCATACGAGGAGCCCCTCTGCGTGGGCTGCGGACGCTGCGGCGAGGCCTGCCTTGCCGGCATAACGGTCCCTGAGGTGATCTCAAGTGTCCGCGGAGGCATGGTGAAACATGGGTAATCAGCTCGCCTTTACACAGGTGGTCGACAACCGGTTCCACCGCAAGACAGACCTCGGGGCCTTTGAATATACCTACAAGGCCGAGATAACGAGCATTCACCGGCTGACGGACCTTGAGAACCTCTACCGGATCCAGATCCTCGACCCGCGCGAGCGCGAGCGGTTTGAGTTCAAACCCGGACAGTTCCTGATGCTTGAG
Organism: Nitrospirota bacterium; assembly: GCA_004321925.1. GTDB lineage: Bacteria > Nitrospirota > Thermodesulfovibrionia > Thermodesulfovibrionales > UBA6898 > PALSA-1316. The sequence goes on from SCQH01000066.1 coordinate 15,535, forward strand.
ATCCCGGGCATCGGGGAGGCCCCCTTTTCGATCTCCTCTTCGCCCTCACGGAAGGGAGATGTGGAGCTCTGCATCCGCAGGGCCGGGAGTCTCACCAGCTTCCTCACAAAGGTCGGCCGCGGCACCCATGTCGGGATACGGGGGCCTTTCGGGACAAGCTTCCCTATGGAAAAAATGTATGGCCAGAATATCCTCCT
>SCQH01000120.1 GCA_004321925.1 Nitrospirota bacterium
GCTTCTGACCATACGGCGCGAGGGCCTCCTCGTAGTGACGCATGAGCAGGCTTTGACCGACGGCGGCAGCGGCTTGCTTCAATGGGATGCTTCCAGGCCGCTCGGTCAGCCCAAGCCGACTCATCCCAGCCAGGATGGCGCCAGAGGAGACCAGGATTACCTGGTATCCCTCCTTCCGAAGCCAGACAAGCTCACGGCAGATCCGCTCCAGCGTTGCCTGGTGTAGGGCGATATCGCCCTTGGACAGGACAGCGGAGCCGACCTTTACGACCAGCCGTTTGGCCTCCCGTGCAGAAGATCGAGCGTCTGCGAATGATCTTTTTTCACGACTCATAGGATGTTCATGGCTGATGACTTCACCGTTCCGATTGCCTGGGATGGCTCATCGAGAGCACCGCCTTGACCCCCGGCACCTTTCTTGACCTGATCGGCCAGGTACAGAACGAGTCGCTCGACCCCCTCACCAGTCACGGCTGATATTGGAAAAAGTGGGAGACCCCGCTCCGCGCAGAGAGCGTGGAGCATGGAGAGATGGATGTCATGAGGAAGATCGAGCTTGTTGGCGGCAATGACGCGGGGGCGCGTGAGCAACTCGGGATTGAAGGCTCGCAGTTCTTCCTCGACCACCAGCAGCGCCTCTCGAGGATCCCTTGCACCCTCCGAAATATCAATGACATGCACCAGCAGGCGGGTCCGCTCGATATGTCGCAAAAAACGGATCCCGAGACCTGCGCCCGAGGACGCTCCCTCGATCAGGCCAGGGATGTCAGCCACCACGAAGGCGCCCAACAGATCGATCTCGATGGTTCCAAGGTGCGGGGTCAGTGTCGTAAAGGGGTACTCTGCTATCTTCGAATGGGCGGCAGAGATACGACAGAGAAGGGCAGATTTCCCCGCATTGGGAAGGCCGATCAGGCCGACATCGGCGAGTAGTTTCAAGGTGAGGTGCAGCCACCGCTCCTGCCCCTGCTGTCCAGGTTCGGCCATGCGAGGGGCTTGTCGGATGGGAGTAGCAAAGTGGGAATTACCGCGGCCGCCTTTTCCGCCCCTGGCAACCAGCGCCCGCTGTCCGTCCTCAATCAGGTCGGCCAGAAGT
>SCQH01000067.1 GCA_004321925.1 Nitrospirota bacterium
ACGACAACCGGCCGTATCTTATGGAAAGCACTGAGGAACATGCCCGGCTGAGCATCAAGACAGACGAGGCCTCTCTGCTTGAACAGGTGGTATGGGCCGGCCTGAAGCCCGGCATGTCGGTTGCCGATGTCGGCTGCGGGCCGGGCAGGACCACGGACATCCTGTGCCGGTACGCCAGTGCAGCAGGGCCTGTGCCGGTCATCGGCATCGACCGGTCCTCTGACAGGCTGGGGCATGCCGCCGGGTCCTTCTCGGCCGAGGGGCTTCGATTTATCGAGGCGGACGTGAGGAAGCCCCTGATGGGTCTCGGGACCTATGACTTTGTCTTTGTCCGGTTCCTTCTGGAATACTACCGGGAGGAGAGCTTTGAGATCGCCAGGAACATCTCTTCCCTGGTAAAACCGGGCGGTATCTTCTGCCTCGCCGACCTGGACCATAACTCCCTCAACTATTACGGCCTTCCCGGCCGGCTTGACGAGCGGCTCAAAGAGGTCATGGACGTCCTTCAGGCGCGCTTCAATTTTGATCCGTATGCCGGGAGGAAGCTTTACAGTCATCTGTTTCGGCTCGGCCTCAGTGAGCTCGGCGTGCAGGTCAGCGCCCATCACCTTGTCTACGGCAATATCAGTCCTGAACAGGATTTTAACTGGAGGAAGAAGACGGAGGTCGTCCTGAGACAGGTGGCGCCCCACCTCGGCATTTCAGCGGAGGAGGCAGAAGACCTGACCGTAGGGTTCATGAGCTTCCTGAGGGAGCCCGGGACGTTCCTCTATACACCGTTAATTTGCTGCAGGGGAAGAAAGACCGTAGGGACCTGAGACATGGGCGAAACTCTTCTGCGGCATCATGATGCCGTGCTGTTTCGTATAATATCTGATAAAGGCATGGGCGACCTCCCGGTCAAAATGCGACCCGATGCCCTCCATGACCAGGGAGAGGGCATCTTCCTGCTTCATCGGTTCACGATAATGTCTTTTCGAGGTTATAGCGTCAAAGAAGTCGGCGACGGCGATTATCCTCGCCCCCAGGGGGATCTCGTCCCCCTTTAATCCCCTCGGGTAACCGCTGCCATCGACCTTTTCGTGATGGGCCTCCGCTATTTCAGGCACGGACCGGTACTCACCCTCGAAGGCGATCTTTTCGAGGATCTCCCGGGACTTTGCCGCGTGGGCCTGTATCTCCGCGTATTCCTCTGCCGTCAGTTTCTCATTCTTTTTCAGCACCGCGTCACGCACGGCGAGCTTCCCGTAATCGTGGAGCAGGGCCGTCACCGCCATCACTTCCCTGAACTCCCTGCTCAGTCCCAGTTCAGCGCAGACCCCAAGGGTATACTCGGTTACCTTTTCAGAATGGCCGGCCGTCAGCGGGTCCCGGGCATCAATGCTTGCCGCCAGGGTCCTGATAATCGACTTGAACTGCTGCATCTTCGAGTCGATGAGCACTGAATTCTGCAGGCTGATCGCAAGGGCCGGGGTTATCCCCGTCAGCAGGTTGATGTCCCGCTGCAACAGCGGTCTTTTCGTGCGGACATTATCAACTGCCAGCACCCCGATCGCCTTGTCTTCCATGATGATCGGGCAGGCAATGAAGGACTTGACCCGTATGGCCCTGGCAAAGTCGAGGCTGCGCTTTGAGAGCGATGGCGTGATCTCTTCTATATTGTTGACCAGGATCGGCCTTTTTTCATGATAGGCGACGACAAAAACGCCCTTTGAATCCTGTTTGCTGAGGTGGAACCGGGCCCCCCTGATCACCTGCTCTTCAGCGGCATCATACCCGTAGCCTTTGCGGTAGACCAGCTGCGTTTCGTCCTCATTCGCCAGCAGTATCATGCCCCGGTCAAAATCGAGACGTTTTTTGAGCACCTCGACGAACTCTGAAAGGATGCGGGCGGGTTCCGTATGCCGGCTGATGCGCAGGCATATCTCGTTGACCAGAAGGGCAGTGTCATTCGTGTGGTTCAGCTCTGCCATGAGCCTGTCGTTCGTGCAGCCCATATTTTCGAGGGCAGTGCGTATGCTGCGCAATTTAAGCGAGGAGATATAGAGCAGCACCCCGAGGAATCCCAGCGACGCGAACGGGAGGAACCCGGTGAGGGCGAACGAAGGCGATTTCGCCAGGAGCCACGTAAAGGCCATCAGGAGTCCGATGCCGGTTATATTGCGGGCATATTCCCATCCCCTGGTCGTGTCCTTCTGGACCGTGATGAGGTACCTGCAGCAGGCCCCTCCCTCGAAGCAGCATTCTTCATGGCGTATCTCCGGAAGTTTTGCATCGAAGGCGAGGGCGATCGCCTGAAAGAAGCCTATCCGGTTCTCACACTGAAATCTCTTCTCCTCCACCCCTTTTTTCGGGGTGACCGTTATCTCGATGGTCCCAACGGCGATCTTCCGTGAGGCGTAGTCGGCTGAGCGGGAGAAGTTGGCCGCATATTTACTGACCATTTCATAGGCCCGGGAAGGACCGACAAGGCCGAGTATGTAATGCTTGATGTTCCCGATCGCGTCCCCGGAGGCGGCAAACCTTCCGGCCTCACGGGCAATGTCCTTGTTGCCTGTCCCGCGTGTCAGGACAGCATAGAACCGGTCGATCTGGTCCTGGGTGAACCAGTGGCCCTCGTCCTCCACCTGGTACATCGCCATCCCCGAGGCATCGAGCAGCGCGTCCTGGTCCACATAGGGATAGTTCTTGTCGAGCAGTTTCAGGTACAGGCGGATGATCCGGCTGTTATAGAGGGGAGTGTTATTTATGGATCCGCCGTTCATAACGCGCCTTTCCCCTTGTCAGTAGTTCTTCCAGGTATCTCATGAACGAGTCGCCGCCCTCATGCACATCAAGCACCCAGGCCTCGTAAAGCTTTTCGACCGGCAGCTCCTTCGCCTGGGCATACGAGGCGGGATAGACCATGACCGGGACCTCCTCCTCTTCGTAATACCGGGAGAGCTCCGATACGGCCGAAAAGAACTCTTCACGGCCCAGGCCCTCCGGATCGACGACGAAGAACTGGATGCAGCTGGTCAGTCCCGAAAGGTTCAGGCCGGTGTCGGAGACCGAGACGACGGCATAGGCGCTGAGTCTGCCGGCAGTCCTGACGGCAAACCGCCGCACGACGCGTGAGAAGCCCGCTGCCCGATAGAGCTCCCCGATGCCCTGGTCCCTGCCTGCGTCCTGTATGCCGAGGGACTGAAGAAGAAGCCCTCCGGAGGTCTCCGCGTATGAACCGGTCACCGCCTCGATATCATGCCGGCCAGGCGCCGTTATTTCAACGAGCCCTCTGACCGTATGGTTGCAGGTGCGGCTCCGGAAGAGGAAGTAAGCGCCGGTGTCGCGGGAACAGCGCTTCCGGTCTCCCAGTCTCTGCTCAAAGCCGCCGAAGACCCTTGCCGGGAAACGGTTCTCCGGCCTGAAATAGCTCAGGATATATCGTATGTGGGAAGAGGGCAGGTTATGGCAGTCGTTTATGTAGGAGGCTGCCTGGCAAAGCACGGCGATCCCTGCCCTGGATTCCGCTCTGCCTCCGGCAGCATGATGATGGAGAAGCCAGGTCCTGTCATGGACATGCAGCATGGATATATGACCATTGATCTCATCCCTGTCGTGATGGGTAAAATGTCTGCCTATTGAAGAGACCCCCCGGTAAAGCCTGTCATAGACCTCCTGGAACCTCTCCCTGCTCTTCAGCAGGTGGTGGTATTTTTCGGGATAGACGAAGCCGGACTCAAAAAAGAACCTCCAGAGTTCGTTCGTGTCCACCGGGGCGCAGACATGGCTCCTGCTGTCCTTTGCCCGGGCGAGGACATCCGCAAGGAAGGCCTGCGATTCAGCCGGCATGTCCAGAAAGGCAATGCCGATGCGGCCGTCAGGCCTTCCGGCTTCGCTCTGCTCCGTCTCCCGGTAGACCACCTGGGCCCGGCAGCGGGCCGCGATCCCCCGGGTAAATTCGATCGAGACCTCGTTGATGAGCATGCCCACGACCAGCGTGGACCTGTCGGCAGTGTCGGGCAGCGAGACTCCGGCCCCGGATATGTCAAGGACCCGGAAGGAGAGCTCTTCGCCCGAAAGAGGATGCCTCAGGGAGATATGGGGGGTGGGATGGAGCCTGTGGCGTTCACTTCGCATCTCTTTTCTTCTGAAGCGTGACAGGGCGGTCAGCCGCGGGGCGAAGACCAGCAGGGTGAGGTCCTGTTCTGCCCTCATGCCGGCAAGGGTGCATTCCCCCGTGTAGACGATCTCCCGGCCGCTGTTCCTGAGAGAAAGGTGAAACGTGTCCTCCCGGTTGATAAAATTAAGGAGATGAGAAAAAGTCTCCGGGACCGCAACCCCGAAGGACATGGCCGAGAAGTCGTTGAGGACCCCTTCGAGCATAATGCCATGCTGGGTCACGACCGCTTCGATGCCGGAGGCCTTCGACCTTGCGGGCATCCGCAGGGACCCTTCCGAGATCTCAAGTTCAGAGAGGTCGAAGGTGGCAGAGGCCGTATCCATCTCCGCACAGCGGGGACGCACTGCAAGGAACTCGTGGCCGTCGTTCACCAGGATATGGCTGAAACTGAAGGCGGCAAGAGAGGCCTGGGGACGCGGGTCCCACCTGCATTGCACCGACGTGCCGCAGCAGGGCTCGGGGTGGGCTTTGAGAGAAAGGGTCGCCCCGGTGGAACTTCTTAAGACGACCGACAGGGGCATGCCGCTAAAATTGAGATAGTTGAGCCTGTTGACTATTTTCCTGAGCTTCAGCGCAGAGGACAGTATCCGGTTCTTTTCCTGCCCATTACCGTTACTGCCTGGTAATCCCGTATTCTCCAATACCTCACCCTGTTAAGTTTTTGATTTAATAGTAATATGCAGGGTAGTGATATTGTCAAGACTATTTTTTGGCCTTCCTGCCTTATTCGGTGCCGGGTTCACCGGTCTGTTCTTCATCCAGGGCGGTCAGCACCTTTTTCACCTCATCCTCGGCCGTTCTGAGCTTGGCCTTGCAGAAAGAGATCAGCAGAGATGCCCGTTTGATCTTTTCAGCAAGGAGGTCCACGTCAACCTCCTCCGCCTCTATCTCGCTGACGATCTTTTCGAGCTCATTCAAAGCCTGGGAGTAAGTCAGTTCTTTGCTCTTTGCCATGCCTCTGCACCTCCTTTTTTGACCGGACTATGCTGGTTACCGTCCCTTTATGCAGCGTTGTCTCAATGGCTGCGCCGGCCCTCAGTTCCGATGCCTCCCTTACGAGCTTCCCCCTGCAGGTTGTGATGCTGTATCCCCTTTTGAGCACATTGGCGGGGTCAAGGTGCCGCACTGCCTGCTCCATGCGGTTGAGCCCGGACGTCTCGTCCTGAAAACGCTGTTTCAGCAGGGCCAGGACCTCCCTCTGCAGGGTGAGCAGCCGGTTGCGGAAGACCGAGGTCAGCCTCATGGGGACGAGCAGGAGCTTCTGGGCATAGGAGTTGAGCTTCAGCCGGTTGGACCGCAGCAGTTCGCCTGCCTGCTGAATGACCCTGCGCTCAAGCTCAAGGACCCGCTGCTCAAAACTCCTTGCCCCGGAAATGAGGAACTCGGCGACTGCAGTCGGCGTCTTCATCCGCGTATGGGCCACCAGGTCGACGACCGTATCGTCCTTTTCATGACCGATGCCGGTGATGACCGGCAGGGGGAAGGCAGCAACCCCGGCAGCAAGGGCATAACTGTCAAAGCAGTTGAGGTCAATGACGGACCCGCCTCCCCGGATGATGACGACGAGGTCAAAGGACGCGCTCTTTTCCTGAATGCTCCTGAGTGCGCCCAGGATCGATCCTTCCGCCTCAGGGCCCTGCATCAGCGCAGGGAAGAGGGTATGCCCGAACCAGTAACCGTAGGGGTTTTGGTCGAGGTGCCTGAAGAAGTCACTGTATCCGGCCGCGGTCGGTGATGATATGACCGCGATCCGCCGGGGCAGGAGGGGAAGTTCACGCGCCTTGTTGAGGTCGAGGAGACCCTCTTTCCTGAGGCGTTCGATCACTTCCTTCTTTTTGCGGGCCATCTCCCCGAGCGTATAGGTCGGGTCAATGTCCCTGATGCCCAGGCTCAGGCCATATACCTCATGGTATGAGACCGAGGCCAGGAAGAGGACCTTCATCCCCTGCCTGAGGGCTTCGCTGGTGGCCTTCAGGAAACGGCTGCTGATGGCCCGGTATTCATAGACCCATATCGTGGCCCTGATCTGGGCCACAGTGGTATGTTCTTTTTTTTCGACGAGTTCGAGATAGCAGTGGCCCTTCTGGTTCTGCTTGATGTCCGCGATCTCGGCGACCACCCAGTAGGTGTCCGGCAGTCCCCCTGTGATAGCCGCTTTAATGAGGCCGTTGAGCTCCGAAAGGCTCAGGCTGCTTCGTTCAGCCATTTTGTTCTGAGCGTGACCCTTCTTCTACGCACAGCATTTTTTGTATTTCTTCCCGCTTCCGCAGGGGCAGGGATCATTGCGGCCGACCTTCGGCTCTGTCCGGACCACCGGCTTTAAGGACGGGGCCTCCCCGCTGACAAAATACCACTGGCCGTCCATCTTTGAAAAGGAGGCCACTTCGTGGTGTTCTGTCTTCTTCCCGGCCTGCGTGAAGGTGGCGATGAACTCCACGGTGCCGCTGCTGTCGCCGGGACCGCCGGCACCGGTGCCGAGGATCTCAAGCCCATGCCATTGCGCGCTTTCAGACCATGAACGGGTGCTCTTCTCATCATAATCCTTCCGGTGGTCCGGGTGGAGCGTAGTCAGCAGATAGGGGATCTCCTTCATGGCATACGCCGTGTAGCGGGAACGCATCAGCTGCTCCGGCGTCTCTGCCGGGCTTGTCCCCCTGATCAACGGCTCGCAGCACTCCTCATATAAGCGGTCAGACCCGCACGGGCATTTTCCCATGATCCACTCCTTTATTGGTTGAATTAACTGGCATCAAGATTATACAACGCCGTTGGGCTCTTTTACCGGGCCGGGTCAGGCCTTTTGCGCAAAACGTCCGAAGCCGGCCAGCACCCTGAGCCCCAGTCCCTGGCTCTTTTCAGGATGGAACTGAGTTGCGAAGACATTGTCCTTCCATACCATCGAGGTGAAGGTGACCCCGTAATCGGTCGTTGCGGCGGCAACGTCCGGGCTGTCAGGCATGACATAATAGGAGTGCACGAAGTAGAAGAAGGCCCCGTCCGGGACGTCGGTCATGATCGGCGGCCGGTTGAGAAAGCGCACGGTGTTCCAGCCCATGTGAGGGACCTTCTCCTTTATCCGGAACCGGACGACCCGCCCCCTGAAGATATCAAGCCCTTTGCAGGTACCGAACTCGTCCGATTCGCTGAAGAGCACCTGGAGGCCGAGGCAGATGCCGAGATAGGGTTTGCCCTTATTGATCGAGCTGACGATCGACTCGGTGAGGGACCGGTCCCTCAGGTTCTTTATGCAGTCCTTAAATGCGCCGACGCCGGGGAGCACGACTGCCGAGGCATCGTCCACCTTCCGCGGATCCGAGGTGACCAGGGCCTCGATACCGACCTTCTTAAAGCCCTTTTCAACGCTTTTGAGGTTGCCCATTCCATAATCTACGATCGCAATCATTATTTAAATTAATTCCCCTGCTTCCCAATTGTCAATCTGACGCATATAACTCATTGACACTCTTCGATTTTTCCTGATATACTCGACTATAAAAATGATGCATGCGCTGAGGTCCCCGGGATAGGCATCGGGCTGGCCCGGGAGGATTTTATTTTTTGTGAACGGAGCTGTTGGCTATGAGCAACCATAGAATAGAAAAGGCCATGAACAATGTTCTCGCCCTTGTCCTTGCCGGCGGAAAAGGTGAGCGGCTGCACCCGCTGACAATCCATAGGGCCAAGCCGGCAGTGCCTTTTGGCGGCAAATACCGTATCATCGATTTCACCCTGAGCAACTGCATCAACTCGCATATAAGAAGGATCGTCGTCGTTACCCAGTACAAGTCGCTGTCGCTGGACCGGCACCTTGCCCTGGGCTGGGAGCATCTCCTGAACCCGGAACTGGGGGAATACATATTTACGATCCCCCCGCAGCAGAGGATAGACGAGCGCTGGTATCAGGGGACGGCCGACGCGGTCTTCCAGAATATCTATCTGATCGAAAAAGAGAATCCGCCCTATATCCTCATCCTTTCCGGGGACCATATCTATAAGATGGACTATGCCGAGATGTTCAACTTCCATCTGCAGAAGGACGCCATCGGGACCGTTGCCACGATCAAGATCAATAAAAAGGACGCGTCTGCCTTCGGGATCGTTGAGGTCGACAGCAGCCTGCGGATCATCGGGTTCCATGAAAAGCCCGAAGACCCGGTCACCATCCCCGGCGACCCTGAACACTGTTATGCCTCCATGGGTCTCTACCTGTTCAATACGAAAGAGATCATCACGGAGCTCAAGACGGATGCCGGCACCTCCTCGTCTCACGATTTCGGCAAGAACATACTCCCGTCGATCCTGCAGAGCGGCAGCCTGTATGCGTATGAGTTCAAGGACGAGAACAAGAAAGAGGCCAAATACTGGAGGGACGTCGGGACGATCGATGCCTATTGGGAGGCCAACATGGACCTCGTTGCGGTCGACCCGCTCTTCAACCTGTATGACAAGGACTGGCCGGTCAGGACGAACCAGGGTCAGTATCCTCCGGCAAAGTTCGTCTTTGCTCAGGAATACAAGGGCGGCAGGCTCGGGGTGGCCCTCGATTCGATCGTCAGCGGCGGCTGCATCGTCAGCGGCGGCAGGGTGCAGAGCTCTGTCCTCTCCCCGAACGTCAGGGTGAACAGCTTCGTCGACCTCAGGGATTCCATCCTCCTTGAGAATGTGGAGATAGGCAGGAACTGCAGGATCCGCAAGGCGATCATCGACAAGGACGTCTACGTCCCGTCCGGGACGATCATAGGGTATAATCCTGCGGCTGACAGGGAGCGGTTCGATGTCAGTGAAGGCGGGGTCGTCATCATCCCGAAGGGGGCAGAGATCCGATGAGCCTTGCCGGAAGGCTTGAAGACCTTTCTCTCTCTGATATCTTCCAGATCCTCAGCGTCGGCAGAAAGACCGGCACCTTCATCGTCAACGGCAGCAAGGGTACTGCGCTGATCGTCTTTAAGAACGGGATGATCGTCAGGGCGGAGACGGACGACCTACCCGGCAATATCGGGGAGACCCTGCTGGAGGCCGGGCTTATCAAGGACACGATCCTCAACCTGGCCCTTGAGGTAAAAAAAAAGCTGCCGACGACCCCGATAGCCGAGATCCTCAACGATCTGGGCTCGGTCAAGCCTGACCACCTCGAGAAGGTCGCCAAGAAGAGGATCGAGAGGGTCATCTACCGTCTTCTCCTGTGGGAGGACGGGGATTTCCAGTTTGAACTCGATGACCTGGAGCTCGACAACAAGACAACGCTGACCGACCTTGGCTGGGAACTTTCCCGGGGGCTGAGCCCTGAGTATCTGCTGATGGAAGGGGCCAGGGTGCAGGACGAGTCCAGCCAGCAGTCCTTTGTCCCTTCAGAGGAATTCACCGTGGCCGATGCCGGGGATGAGGCAGAAGAGGACCTGGGCAGCGGGTGGGAGGATGACTGGGAGGCCCCGGCTGCGGAGCGCAAGGACATTACCGCCCTGAAGTCGCTCACCCAGGAGCTCAGGTTCCCGAACTCTGCCTCGGAGATAACCCTGCTCATCCTGCGTTTTGCCAGCGATATCTTCCATCGCGGCGTGCTTTTCATGATAGGCAAGAACGATATGATCGGGCTCGGCCAGTTCGGCATGGATATCGAACGGGCAGATGAACGGGTGAGGGCGACCGTGCTGCATGCGGACAACAGCCCTTTCT
>SCQH01000068.1 GCA_004321925.1 Nitrospirota bacterium
AGGGGTATCCCCTTTGAGATACGGTCCGGCCTGAAATTCTTTGAGCAGGCCCATATCAAGGACATACTCGCCTATCTGAAAATAATCGTCAACCCCTTTGACGAGATAGGCTGGATGCGGACCCTGAAACTGATCCGGGGTATCGGGAACATCTCTGCCGGCAGGGTCTGGGGGTTCATCCGGGCAGCCGGAAATCCTGCGGATGCAGTCTTTGAGGCCCACAAACACGTACCCAGGAAATCGCAGGAGGGGATGTACCTTTTTCTTGCCGTCATGAGGGAGCTCAGGGACGAAAAATATCTGACCGACCCGTCAGGGGCGATCGACTATGTATTACGCAACGGTTATGAGGACCACCTCTACCGCACCTATCCCAATGCCGAAATGCGCATCGAAGACATTGAGCAGCTGATCAGGTTTTCCCAGCGGTACGATGCCCTTGAGACCCTGTTGAGCGACCTGGCCCTGCAGGGTGTTGCTGACCCTGAGACGGGTGAGCCTGATGAAACTGACGGGAAGGTCGTTCTGTCTACCGTCCACCAGGCAAAGGGCCTCGAATGGGGGCATGTCTTTATCATCGGCATGAACGACGGCAGGTTCCCTTCCTCGAAGTCCCTCAAAAACGATGACGAAGAGGAGGAGCGCCGGCTCTTTTATGTCGCGGTCACCAGGGCGCGCGAGTCCCTCGCTGTCTGCTATCCGCTCACGTCCGAGGACTGGAACAACATCGGCTTTTTGAGGCCTTCGCGGTTCATCAAGGAACTCCCCGCTGACTCCTTTGAGGAGATACGGGTGGAGGTAGTATAATACCGATAATGTCTGTTATTATCAGGGTCAGGATATGACGTATACAGAGGCGATCAAAAGCGGGTTCAGGCTTGTCAACAGCAGGTGGCAGCTGATCGTTATCCAGACGGTGATGATGCTCTTCAACTGCATCGGGTTTTTCATCATGGTCGGGATACCCCTCGGCATCGCCTTCATCATCTTCGGTCTGGACCTTACGGGGCTCTCTGACATGAAGGATGTCCTGTCCTTGTTCAAGAACCCTGCCGAACTGATCTCGAAATATTTCGGACTGATCCTGATCATCATCGCCTGCTTCCTTCTTTATGTCCTGATGGTAACAACGGTCGGCCTGTATGTGTTCAGCGGGTCTGTAGGCATCATCGGACGGAGCGTACGCGAACCTTCCTTCCCCTTCAGCATGCGCGGTTTCTTCGCAGAGGCCAGGCGTCTCTTCATGCCGATGATGTGGTATTCCGTGCTCATAGGCCTTATATTCCTGGTCATAACCTTTGCCCTTGGCCTTTTTGGCGGCGGCATCGCTGCGATCGTTTCTGCGGCCAGGGGGCAGGATTCCACCCTGGCGCTCTTCCTCGGGATCTTTTTCTCGCTTCTGCTCGTACTGACCGGGCTCAGCCTGATCCTCGGGACCCTCGCGGTCACCGTCTACGGCATCGCCATACTCTTCTTCGGCGGGGAGGGCTCGCTCAAATCCTTTACTGCCGCCTTCAGATTCCTCTGGAGCCGCCAGCAGGCCTTCTGGCTCTATGTGATCCTTCTGGCCGGCTATATCTTTCTGAGCTTCTTCATTATGCTGATCGTCTATCCCTTTAACCTGCTGCCGATCATCGGCACGCTCATATCCTTTCCGTTTCAGATCATGTCGTACATTGCCCAGGGATATCTGGGACTCATCATCCTTGCGGTCGTCTTCAATTATTACTATGAGACTGAACTGAAGCCGGCAGTCCCTGAAGCGCAGCCGCTTGTCCCGGATCCTGACATCACTGACGCCACAGGGTCCACGAGTCCTGAAGATATTTCCGGGTCTCAAGCTCATGAGCAAGAACCAGTTCCTCCTCAGACGGATGAGACGGCACAAAACTGATCCCGAAAATATCCCCGAAGGCCTTTGCAATATCCTTTTTCAGCAGATCTTCCCGAAGGTCGGGCATGACAGCCTTTAAGCCGGTCATGCACTGGTCCGGATCAATCTCCGGACCGAGCCGAAAGACGCTTCGCATCACCTCTTTGTCGTAGCGGTACGGGAGCGTTCCCTGCTGCAGCAGGCCGTCCGTCCAGCGCTTCTGTGCTGCCCCGACGATCTTTTTACTGCCGCAAAGGATCTCTCCGCGCGAGCTCGACTGGAAACAGAGCGGACTGCCGGCCAGGACAGTCCCCTTTTCAGGCCGGTCCTTTGCCTCAGCCATGATGCCGGTCCGCTGCAATGCCAGACCTATTGCACCGCTTATCTTCCGGTAGCTCTCCCGGAGGCCCTGCGCAAAGGACGGGTGATCGGTCCTGACCGAAAAGCTGTAGGTCAATTCTGCATCATGGAGGATCGCCCTGCCGCCCGTCGGTCTTCTCACCACGGGGATGTCCCGGGCACTGCAGTAGCCCGTGTCGATGTCTGAAGTCCGCTGGAAGCGTCCGAGGCTTACTGAGGGATGCACCCAGCCGTAAAGCCTCAGGACCGGGGCAGAAGCCCCTCTTCTGACAGACAGGGCAAGGGCCTCATCCAGGGCCATGTTGAACGGGGCTGCCCCGTTTCCCGAGTCGATCAATCTCCAGGTTTTTAGCATGGGTGGGTGCGCTCTGCTCTTTCTATTGCTGTCCGAAAAAAACAGCCTTCATCTCAGGTCTGAGTCCATGCTCGGTGACCCGGTCGTAATCGTCATTTTTCGCCTTGATCGTCCGTATCAGGGCATATCCGATCTTTGCCGTTTCCGCTTCAACCGCATCCTTTACCAGCACCTGGGGGTCCGGCAGTGGGTCATAGGGAATGAACAGTTCCCGTACCGCTGATATTTTCCTGAGCGCCTCTGCCTGGTAGCCCGGGTCCCTGGTTATCCGGACATGGTCGTTCTCATGGTCAAGCAGCCCCTTCACAAAATTATCCCAGAGCTTCAGGTCGTGATCGGGCAATTTTGATTCAGGGGTCAGCCGGGGGAGGAGCACCGTGACATCAGACCTGAAGGCAAAGTCATAGATCGTGATGAAGGCATGCAGGTTAGAACCTTCACGCTTGTGAGACGCCTCAAACTTATACGACCAGCCCAGGTTCCAGCGTGTCTGTCCCGGGTATCGTTTCCCGTCGAGCTGATCGGGCGGCCCCTGGGCCATCGCGGATTCCACCGCCTCCTGAAAGCTCCTGCCGGTGACAGGATAATAGTCATATGAGGCATCGCCCATGAATTCCGGCCCGAATGCCGGTCTGATATTCGGTCCGCTGGCATGAACGGTCGGCATCGGGGATTGCCGGGGCCCCGGTCTTTTGACCCCATAGGGATTATCCGTGACAATACGCGTCCCCTGTTCATCAAAATACTGAAAGACCTCGGCATGGGAAGGAGCCTGCTGGGCAAATAGAAAAAAAAGAACAACGACCAGAACGGATAATCTCATACTTAATAATAAACCAGACGGGGCAGGGATATCACGCACGGAGAGCGTTTCGGGTCCGGCTATCTCTCGGCTATGCCGAGCTTCTTGATCTTTCTGTAGAGCGTTGCCAGGTCAACTCCCAGTTCCCGCGCAACGGCCTCTTTATTGCCGTCGTGGGTCCGCAGAGAACCCGTGATGACCTTCTCCTCGAAGGCATCCAGTTTGTCCTTAAGCGTCTGCGTGCTCCTCGGCCCCTGCTGGTCCATGATCTTCGGGGGAAGGTCATGGGGCCCGATCCTGTCCGCCCCTGCAAGGACAACAGCACGTTCGATCACGTTGCTCAGCTCCCTGATATTCCCCGGCCAGGAATAGCTGTTCAGAAGCTCAAGAGCCTCATCCGTAATTGCGACGACCCGCTTATTGTTTGCCTTGCTGAACTTTTCAACAAAGTGGCGCGCCAGCGCCGCTATGTCTTCCCTGCGTTCCCTGAGCGGGGGAATGGTAACCTCGATGACATTCAGCCGGTAATAGAGGTCTTCCCTGAAAAGTCCTTTCCGGATCTGTTCCTCAACGTTCTTGTTCGTCGCCGCGATCAGCCGCACATCGGCAAACGTCGGTTTGGTATCACCGACCGGCATCACCTCTCCTGTCTCAAGGACCTTCAGTATCTTGGCCTGAAGCCCCATCGGCATGTCCCCGATCTCATCGAGAAAAAGGGTCCCCTGATTCGCCATGGTGATAAGCCCTTTCTTGTCGGTCGCCGCCCCGGTAAAGGCCCCTTTCCTGTACCCGAAGAGCTCGCTCTCGAGGAGGTTCTCCGGGATGGCTGAACAGTTTATCGATATGAACGGCTTATCCTTGCGCTGGCTGTTCACATGGACGATCTCGGCGATGACCCCTTTCCCGGTGCCGCTTTCCCCGAGTATCAGAATATTACTGCGGGTTGGAATGACCTTTTCAAGGACCTCAAAGACCTTGTTGATCTGCGGCGAGACCCCGACAAACTCCCTGCTGCCGAACTGCTGGCTGAGCTGCTGCCTCAGCACAATATTTTCCATCAGGATCTTTTTATGCTCAAGGAGTCTCCTGACCCTCATCTTCACGTCTTCATTGATGAACGGCTTTACGATGTAGTCACTGGCGCCCTTTTTCATTGCTGAGACAGCGGATTCGACCGAGGCGAAGGCCGTCATCATGATCACAATCAGGTTCGGGTTCAGGACAACGGCCCGTTCAAGGACCTCCATCCCGTCCATGCCCTCCATCTTCAGGTCAGTGATCAGAAGGTCGTAGTCGTCGGACTCTATTTTTTTCAGGGCATCCGGGCCGTTATGTGTTGTGACGACCTTGTACCCTTCCCGGGACAAGAGGAACTCCAGGGCCCTGCAGATATCCCGTTCGTCATCGACAACCAGCACCTTGTAGGTATCAGCTTTCATAATATGGCAGCCTCACCCTGAATACCGTCCCGCCTTCCGGCCTGTTCTCAACCTGTATGTCCCCCTGGTAACTTTTGATGATATTATAACTCACGGCAAGACCGAGGCCGGTACCCATTTCCTTGGTCGTAAAGAACGGGTCAAATATCTTTTCCACATATTCGGCCGGGATGCCCGAACCGGTGTCTGCTATCGCGATCTCAACTTCCTTGTCCAGGCCACGGGCGGTTATGTCGAGGTCTCCCCCGCCGGGCATGGCGTCGGCCGCATTGAGGATGATGTTCATCAGGACCTGTATGATCTGCGTTTCATCCGCCGTCACCTGGGGCAGGCCTTCCGGGATATCCCTGCGAATCGTGATATGCTTCATACGCTTGTCATATTTAACGAGGTCAAGGGTCTGGTTGATCAGGTTCTGCACGTCATAATGCCGGAGATCAGAGGTCCTCGTCCTCGCAAAGCTCGACATCTGCCTGACAATATCGGCGATCCTGTTGATATGCTTTGCAATGGTATCAAGGCTCTCCTGGGTAAAGGCATCCTGCTCCATCTCACGGAGGATCTGCACATAGGATGATATCGAGGTGAGGGGATTGCCGATCTCATGGGCAACCCCCGCAGAGATGCGTGAGAGGGCGGAGAGCTTTTCTGAGTTCATCATACGTTCTTCCATCCGTTTCATCTCGGTGATGTCCTGTATAAGGACCAGGGTCCTGGCATGCCCGTCAGGCGCGGCAATGGGGGTCGAGGTTATCTGGAAATATCCCTTGCGGTTCCTGAAATCACGATAGAGGACCTCCCGCAGCAGCTGGTTGTCCACGATCGCCCGGTCAAGGACATTATTGCCGACGATATCGTCCAGGGTGATACGGTCATCCTCGTCTTTGCCGAGCCAGTCCCGTATTGTCCTGTTCGCCCAGACCATCGATCCCTTCTCTTCGTCGAAAACACAGAGGCCGCCTTCGATGGCGCTGACGATCGCGTCCAGTTTCTCCTTCTCTTCTCTGAGTTCGTCGGTTCTGGTGACGACCATCTCCTCCAGCCTGACGGCATAGTCCTGTATCTTCGTCTTCAGCTTAACCTCTGCGGTAACGTCGCTGCTGGAGAGTATGATGCCCTCTGTCTCACCATGGATGACAAGGGGATTGATGTTGATGTTGAGATAGAGCGTCCCGTCAGCCTTGGTATATGAGTAATTGCTCAGCTTGATGCTGCTGCCCCTGAGGCACAGATCGAGGGTCCTTGCCAGGCTGGCACGATCTTCTTCCGCACTGACCGGGAAGACGTCAAAGAAGCTCTTGCCGACCAGTTCTTCCTTGCTGATCCCGCAGAGCCGTTCGTGCGCTGAGTTTACCGTCTTGATCATCATGCCCCTGTCGAGCACCATGATCTTTGACTCCGTGCTTTCAAGAAGATTTTCGAGGTAGTCCTTTGCCTGGAGGATCTCCTTTTCAAGCTGCCGCTGCGTCTCCAGGTGTTTTGCCTTCTCTTCAGCCTTTACCCGCTGCCTGTTCATCGAAACAACAATGGCGGCAAAGCCGAGCGTGGTCAGGAAGATCGAGATCGCCAGCAGGGAATGCAGCTGCATGCTCTTGCGGATGCTGAAGGTCACCTCGGAATAGGGCATCGAGACACAGATGATCCATGACATCTGTGAGATCTTGGCCTTTGCAAAAGCGATGATCTTATCCTCCCCGCGGGGATCGATATATGAACTGAATCCCTTTTCCTCGCTGCTGAGGATCTTCTTTTCGAGGTCAAAAGACTGGTGGCATTCGAAGCAGCTGCTGTCGGCCCGGTAGATGTTCCTTCCGACCATATTGGCCTGCGTGGGGTGGTACAACAGCGTCCCGTTGCTGTCCATCATCCAGGCATAGCCTCTCACCCCTGTCCTGATGGGAGCCAGGAACTTCTTGCTGATCGAATCAAGGGTCACCTCCATGAGGATGTACCCTTTCACCTTCCCGGGGCCACGAGCCACGGGGGTAAAGAGTGCTATCTTCCTTTCCTTTTCGATCCTGTCAAGAAACTGGACCTTGCCCGGTTCTACAAGCTTTGCCAGCTCAAGCAGCTCCAAGTCATCTTCGGGCACGGACCACGTGGGTGAGCGGTACTTGACCCGTCCCTCCGTGTCCACGATCTTCATGCTGATGCCGATATCTTCCGCAAGCTCTGCAAAGGCATCCTTGATGAAAAGGTCCAGCCCGCCGCTGTCGAGGCCCCTGTTGTATAAGAGCCTCGAAAAGGCACGAGTCTCATCCTCAAGGTGGTCCATTTCATCAGCGATGCTCTTGGCAACCGTTTTGACTATGAGGAGCTTTTCACGGTTGAACTGTTCCGCCATCTCGCCCTGATAGCTCTGCTGAAAGAAGGTATTGAGAGTTATGATGACCGAGATGACAAAGATGATAAGTCCGAATAATGCAATATTGGTCTTCACGCGTTATCCTGATGCCCCTTTACCCGTTGTGCCGCCTGCCCTGGTTAGTGCACACGTCCTTGAAAAGCCTCCTTAATCATACCAGATAACAGCAGAAAACAATAAACCCTCTGCATCGTCTTGACACGGTGCAGAGGGTCAGTTGCTATAAAAACCGGTTTCTATTCTTCTACTTCAGGGGTCGCAAAAACGGGCTTGATCTCACGCTTGACAAAGGTATTTTTGTAGCGTTGCATGCCCGTTCCGGCAGGTATGACCCTGCCCATGATCACATTTTCCTTCAGGCCGCGCAGCTCATCGACCATGCCGTTGATAGCCGCCTCGGTGAGCACCCGCGTTGTCTCCTGGAACGAGGCAGCAGATATGAAGCTGTCCGTTGTCAGAGACGCCTTGGTAATGCCGAGCAGAAGCGGTTTACCCTGTGCAGGGGATCCGCCTTCGGTCTTCACACGGGAGTTCTCTTCCTGGAAGATCATCCGGTCGACCTGCTCGCCAATAAGGAAGATGGTATCTCCGGGGTCTTCGATCCTGACCTTGCGCATCATCTGTCTGACGATCACCTCGATATGCTTGTCGTTGATCGAAACACCCTGCAGCCGGTAGACCTTCTGGACCTCATCGACCAGGTAGCCCTGAAGTTCTTTCGGCCCGAGTATGTCAAGGATGCTGTGCGGGTTCACGGCACCGTCCATGAGAGGCTCTCCGGCCTTTACCCAGTCGCCTTCATGAACGCTCACATGTTTGCCCTTGGGGATATCGTACTCCTTGATCGTCTCTCCCCCCTTGACCAGCACGACCCGCTTGCCTTTCTGTGCGGCCTTGAACTCAATGATACCATCGATCTCGGAAACAAGCGCCTGCTCTTTTGGCTTGCGTGCCTCGAAAAGCTCGGCGACACGCGGCAGGCCGCCCGTGATATCCTTTGTCTTTGTCGTCTCCCTCGGTATCTTCGCAAGGATATCTCCGGGGTAGACCACGTCATTCTTGTCAACAAGGATATGTGCCCCGGAAGGCAGCAGGTAACTGGCCGGATTGTTCGTCCCCGGCAGTTTCAGTGTTGCCTTGCCGTGCTCGTCCTTGATCGAGATTCTCGGTCTCATGTTCGAAGAATACTCGATGATGACCTTATGCGACAGCCCGGTCGTCTCGTCCACTTCCTCTTTGACCGTGGCGCCCTCAACGATATCTCCGAGGGCTATCCTGCCGCCGAGTTCGGTAAGGATCGGCGTTGAATAGGGGTCCCACTCAACAAGCCTCTGACCCGCCTCAACCCTCTTGCCTTCAGGGATCAGCAGCTTGGCTCCGTAGACAACCGCATATTTTTCCCTTTCACGGCCCTTGGAGTCGGCTATGGCGATGCTGCCGTTCCTGTTCATGACAACGAGCACGCCTTCGCGGTTCTTGACGGTGTTGATGTTGACAAACTTGATGGTGCCTCCATGCTTGGCCTCCAACACGGTCTGTTCAACAACCTTTGATGCTGTACCACCGATATGGAACGTTCTCATCGTCAGCTGGGTTCCCGGTTCACCGATCGACTGGGCGGCGATGATACCGACCGACTCGCCGATCTCAATAGGCTCGCCGCGTCCCAGGTCCCTGCCATAACAGCGGGCACATACCCCGAACTTGGACTGGCAGGTAAGGACCGACCTGATCCTGATCTTGTCTATACCAGACTCGATCAGCCGGTCTTTTGTATCTTCGTCTATTTCCTGATGCCTCTTGCAGAGCATCTCTTTGGTATCAGGGTCTTTTATGTCCTCGACAACAAACCTGCCGAGTATCCTCTCCTCAAGCGGCTGAATTATCTCACCGCCTTCGATGAGCGAGACTACCGTGATACCCTCCCGTGTGCCGCAGTCATCTTCGGTGATCAGCACATCCTGGGAGACATCCACCAGTCTGCGCGTCAGATATCCGGAGTTCGCGGTCTTCAGAGCAGTATCGGCAAGACCTTTTCGTGCACCATGGGTCGATATGAAATACTGCAGCGGGGTCAACCCCTCTCTGAAGTTTGCCGTGATCGGGGTCTCGATGATCTCGCCCGACGGCTTTGCCATGAGACCTCTCATACCTGCCAGCTGACGTATCTGGGCCGCACTGCCTCGTGCGCCGGAGTCAGCCATCATGAAGATGCTGTTGAAGGACCGTTTTTCCTTTAACTCCTCTTCGGTCAGGGGCTTCTTGTTCTTCGCTGAGGTCTTCTCGTCCTCAACGCCAAGCTCCTTCATCATCTCGTCCGCAATGCGCTCGGTCACGTTGGCCCAGATGTCAATGACCTTGTTGTACCGCTCACCCTGCGTGATGAGACCGTCCGCATACTGCTTCTGGACCTCCATGACTTCCTGCTCGGCGTTATGGATCATTCCGGGCTTGGTTGACGGTATATGCATATCGGCCATACAGATCGATATGCCCGAGTTGGTGGCATAATGGAACCCGAGCTTCTCGAGATTATCCAGAAAGACAACGGTCTTTCTCTTGCCGGCCTTTTTGTAGGCAAACTCGATGATCTTCGACAGCTCCTTCTTTGTCATGTCCTTGTTGATCATGTCAAAGGTTATTTCCTCAGGGACTATCTCATAAAAAAGGATACGGCCGGTCGTTGTCTCGACAAACTGGCCATTCAACCAGACCTTTATCTTCGCATGTTCGCTCAGCTGCCCGCAGTCATAGGCGACCCGGACATCCTTGGGGCTTTTATATTTGCCCTGAAGGTCTGCCTGCATCCTTTCCAGGGGGTCTTTGATCCTGGCTATATCCTCATCGGAGAGTTTCCGCTCACCAAGGGCGCCGGTCCTCTCTTTCATCAGATAATAGATGCCAAGGACCATGTCCTGCGTCGGCACAAGGATCGGCTTGCCGTTGGCAGGAGACAGCACGTTATTGACCGACATCATCAGCACACGCGCTTCGACCTGCGCCTCGATCGAAAGCGGCACATGGACGGCCATCTGGTCGCCGTCAAAGTCGGCATTGAAGGCCGTACAGACGAGCGGGTGCAGCTTGATCGCCTTGCCTTCGACCAGGACCGGGTCAAAGGCCTGTATGCCCAGACGGTGCAGGGTCGGGGCCCTGTTTAAGAGCACCGGGGTTTCCCGGATGACCTCTTCCAGAGCATCCCATACCTCGGGGGATTCCTTTTCAACAAGTTTTTTGGCAGCCTTGATCGTCGTTGCATGCCCCTTCTCCTCCAGCTTGCTGAAAATGAACGGTTTGAAGAGCTCAAGGGCCATCCTCTTGGGCAGGCCGCACTGGTGAAGCTTCAGTTCAGGACCGACCACGATAACGGACCGGCCTGAATAATCGACCCTCTTGCCCAGCAGGTTCTGCCTGAAGCGTCCCTGCTTGCCCTTGATCATATCGCTGAGGGATTTTAACGGCCGTTTGGTCGCGGTCTTCAGCACTTTTGACCTTCTGCCGTTGTCAAACAAGGCATCGACGGCTTCCTGGAGCATCCTTTTTTCGTTCTTGATGATAACGCTCGGGGCCTTCAGTTCCACCAGCCTCTTGAGCCGGTTGTTCCTGTTGATGACCCTCCGGTAGAGATCGTTCAGGTCCGACGTCGCAAAACGGCCGCCCTCAAGAGGCACGAGGGGCCTGAGGTCAGGCGGCAGCACGGGGATGACATCCATGATCATCCACTCGGGTTTGTTGTCGGACTTCCTGAAGGCCTCGACGACCTTCAGTCTCTTGGTCAGTTTTTTCTTGACGCCGATGGAAGCAGCCTCTTTGATCTTGGACTTCAGCTCCGTTGCAAGGACCTCGAGGTCTATGACCTTGAGCAGCTCCCTGATCGCCTCAGCTCCCATGCCGGCCTTGAACTTCGTACCGTATTCAGCGGTCTTTTTCTTATACTCCTCATCGCCAAGCAGTTCCTTGGTCTTCAGCGGTGTCTCTCCCGGGTCTATGACGATATAACTCTCAAAATAGAGGACCTTTTCGAGGTTCCGCATGGTCATGTCAAGCAGGGTGCCGATACGGCTTGGCACTCCCTTGAGGAACCATATATGTGCAACCGGGGTTGAAAGCTCAATATGTCCGAGCCTCTCACGCCTCACCTTGGACTGGATGACCTCAACACCGCATTTGTCGCAGACAATACCGCGGTGCTTCATCCTCTTATACTTGCCGCAGATGCATTCCCAGTCCTTGATAGGACCAAAGATCTTCGCGCAGAAAAGACCGTCCCGTTCCGGCTTGAAGGTACGGTAATTTATCGTCTCGGGCTTCTTGACCTCTCCATATGACCATTCCCGTATCCTCTCCGGAGAGGCTAACTTTATCCTTATTGCTTCAAAGTCAGTAGGATTTTTAGGTTTCTGGAATATGGCGTAAATGTCTTCTGCCATTCTATTCCCCCTTCTTCTTTTTTTCCAGGAGCTCAACGTCAAGTCCCAGACTCTGGAGTTCTTTTATTAATACGTGGAACGATTCCGGGACGCCCGGTTCAAGCGTGGCATCTCCCTTGACGATCGCCTCATACATCCTGGCCCTGCCGGTCACGTCATCGCTCTTGACCGTCAGGAATTCCTGCAGGGTATATGCGGCTCCATACCCCTCAAGTGCCCAGACCTCCATCTCGCCGAGCCTCTGGCCTCCGAACTGTGCCTTTCCGCCAAGGGGCTGCTGGGTCACCAATGAATATGGCCCGATGGAACGGGCATGGATCTTGTCGTCGACAAGATGGTGGAGCTTGAGCATATAGGTATAGCCGATAGTGACCGGCCGTTCGAACATCTCTCCCGTCTTGCCGTCACGCAGCTCGACCTGACCGGGCATCGGGTCCTCACGGTCCTTCTTTTCGCCGACCTCCATGAACCGGGTGTTAATGCCCTCGACCTTGACCGGCATGTTGGCCTCCTCGAGCATCTCCAGAATCTCGGTCTCCCGGGCCCCTTCAAAGACGGGCGTCGCAACATGAAGCCCGAGCATCTTGGCTGCCAGGCCCAGATGGGTCTCGAGGATCTGGCCGACGTTCATACGTGAAGGAACACCCAGGGGGTTCAGCACAACATCCACCGGGGTGCCGTCAGGCAGGAACGGCATATCCTCTTCAGGCATGACCATGGCGACAACGCCTTTATTCCCGTGACGGCCGGCCATCTTGTCGCCGATCTGCACCTTGCGCTTCATGGCTATATAGACCTTGACAAGCTTGTTCACGCCGGGGGGCAGTTCATCGCCCTTTCTGACGCGTTCAACCTTCTCATCATATTTTGCCTCAAGGACCTTTATGTAATGGTTCGACTCGCTGTTCGTCTGCTCTATTTTTTCCTGCCTGTCGGCATTGTCGACCTTGATCCTGATCAGGTGCTCATCCTTCACGCTTTCGAGCTGCTTGAGCGCGATCAGCTTGCCCCGGGAAACAATGAACTCCTTGGTCTTCGGATGCCTGACATCCTCTAACGCACGCTGCCCGGCAAGGAGCTGCCGGATCTTCTTGAATTTTTCCTCCTTGATGACCTTTATCTCTTCTTCAAGGTCCCGCTGGAGGCGCTGGATATCGTCTTCTTCGATGCTCTTGGCCCTGCCGTCCTTGCTGATGCCCTTCCGGGAGAAGATCCGGACATCAACGATCGTCCCCTCGATACCGGGGGGCACATACAGGCAGCTTTCCTTGACCTCATCCGCCTTCTCGCCGAAGATTGCCCTCAGCAATTTCTCCTCAGGGGTCAGCTGGGTCTCACCTTTGGGGGTTACCTTTCCGACCAGGATATCGCCGGGCTTGACCTCGGCCCCCATCCTGATTATGCCGCTTTCGTCAAGGTCCTTTAAGGCCTCTTCGCCGAAATTCGGGATGTCCCGGGTTATCTCTTCTGCCCCGAGCTTCGTCTCCCGTGCCTCGACCTCGAATTCCTCTATGTGAACGGACGTATAGATGTCCTCTTTGACCAGTCTCTCGCTCAGCAGGATCGCGTCCTCAAAGTTATACCCACCCCAAGGCATGAAGGCCACAAGGACATTCTGCCCGAGGGCAAGATCTCCAAGATCGGTCGACTGCCCATCGGCAAGGATATCACCCTTGGAAACAACATCACCCACATTGACAATGGGTCTCTGGTTGATGCAGGTCGCCTGGTTTGACCTCTGGAACTTTATCAGGTTATAGATGTCAACACCGCTTTCACTGCCCGACACCCTGACCACGATCCGTGAAGCATCAACGCTCTCAACGACCCCTTCCCTTTTCGCTTCCTCGAGGGCCCCTGAGTCACGGGCTGCTACAAACTCCATGCCGGTGCCCACGATCGGAGCGCTCGGCCTCAGCAGGGGAACTGCCTGCCGCTGCATGTTCGAACCCATCAGCGCCCTGTTGGCGTCGTCATTTTCAAGGAACGGGATGAGCGCTGCCGAGATACCGACGACCTGTTTGGGAGACACGTCCATATACTGGACTTCCTGGGGGGTCACCATCCTGAAGTCGCCGCCCTGCCGTGTAGAAACGGAATCCCCGAGCAGATGCCCTTTTTTATCGACTGCGGAGGTTGCCTCAGCGATCATGAACTTTTCGCCGTCAATGGCCGAAAAGTACTCGACGTCCTCGGTAACCCTCCCGTTCTTTATCTTCCGGTACGGGGCCTCGATAAATCCGTAATCATTGACCCGCGCATATGATGCGAGCGAGGTGATAAGTCCGATGTTCGGACCTTCCGGGGTCTCGATCGGGCATATTCTTCCATAGTGGGTCGGGTGAACGTCACGGACCTCAAACCCTGCCCTCTCGCGTGTCAGACCGCCGGGCCCCAGTGCAGAGAGCCTCCTTTTATGGGTGATCTCCGACAGGAGGTTTGTCTGGTCCATGAACTGGCTGAGCTGGCTCGAGCCGAAGAATTCCTTGATCGCAGCCATGACCGGCTTTGAATTGATGAGGTCATGAGGCATTGCCGTCTCAAGTTCCGTCAGCGTCATCTTCTCCTTGATCGCACGCTCCATCCTCACAAGCCCGATCCTGAACTGGTTCTCAAGAAGTTCTCCGATACCGCGGATCCTCCTGTTGCCAAGGTGATCGATATCATCGACCTCTCCCTTGCCGGTCCTCAGGCTCAGGATATACTTGACGATCTCGACGATGTCCTCTTTTGTAAGGACCTTCGTCTCCAGCCCGACGTCGAGGCCGAGCCTCTTGTTCAGCTTCAGCCTGCCGACCGGTGAAAGGTCATACCGCTTGGGATCGAAGAACAGACCGTTGAAAAGGTCCCTCGCTGCCCTGATCGTGGGCGGCTCACCCGGCCTCAGTTTCTTATAGATCTCGATAAGGGCCTCTTCCTGGTTATGCACCTTGTCTGCCAGCAGCGTATCCCGCAGGGACGACAGGTAATGCACGTTGTCGATAAAAAGCAGGTTCAGGGTATCTATCTTTAACGAAAGGACCTTCTTGAAGCCCTCTTCATTGAGGACCTCGTTACCTTCAAGGATGATCTCCCCGGTCCCGGGGTCGACGATATCCTTCAGGGTGATCCTTCCGAGTATCTCATCTTTGGTTATGGGGATGGTCTTGATGCCCGAAGCCTCCATCCTCTTGACCGCGCCCTTGGTTATCTTGCTGCCCTCTTTGACGATCACCTCTTTATTGTCCGGTGACACGATGTTCTTTGAGGCCTTCAGCCCGACGAGCACGTCGCTGACAACAATCGAAAAATCGTTACTGCCTTTTATCATGATCGTATCAACAGGGTAGAACGTCTTCAGCAGGTCCTCATTGGAATACCCGAGTGCCTTGAGCACGATGGTTGCCGGAAGTTTCTTGCGCCTGTCGATCCTCACATAGAGAATATCCTTGGTATCAAATTCGAAGTCCAGCCAGGAACCGCGTGAAGGGATGACCCGGGCAGAGTAAAGCAGCCTGCCGCTGGCATGCGTCTTCCCCTTGTCATGGCTGAAAAATACTCCGGGAGAACGGTGCAGCTGACTGACGACGACGCGCTCGGTCCCATTGACAATAAAGGTCCCGGTTTCGGTCATGAGCGGCATTTCGCCGACATATACTTCCTGCTCCTTTGCTTCCTTCAGCTTCTTCTTCCCGGCCGTATCAAGCTCGAACAGGTTGAGCCTGACCTTTGTCTTTATCGGTGCAGCAAAGGTCGTGCCTTTCTGGAGGCACTCCCTGACAGTGTATTTGGGTTCCCCGACGGTATAGCCGATGATCTCGATCTCTGCGGTCTCGTTGTAGTCCGTGATGGGGAAGACGCTCAGGAGGGCGGCCTGCAGCCCGGTATCTTCCCTCTTGTCCATGGGGACGTCTTTCTGCAGAAACTTGTCGTATGACCTCTTCTGTATCTCAATAAGGTTCGGCACTTCAAGGAACTGAGGCACCTTGCCAAAACTTTTTCTTTCTCTAAGCACCCTTGCCATATGTCTCCTTCTCTTTAAAAAGATACGGGAAAACGGAAGACCGGAGACAGGTTATCCCTGCCTCCGGATCCCGGTTAAGCTCTATAAAAACCTACTTTATTTCTGTTGTTGCTCCCTGCTCGTCAAGCTTTGCCTTCATGGAAGCGGCCTCTTCCTTCGATACCCCGGTCTTTACCGGTTTCGGAGCGCCGTCAACAAGGTCCTTCGCCTCTTTCAGCCCAAGCCCGGTCAGTTCCCTGACGACCTTGATGACCTGGATCTTCTTGTCGCCAGCTGAAGAGAGAATGACGTCGAAGCTGGTCTTTTCTTCCTCAACTGCTGCTGCGCCTGCTGCCGGGGCTGCTGCTGCCATGGCAACGGGTGCTGCCGCGGTGACGCCGTACCTTTCCTCAAACTCCTTGACGAACTTCGACATATCAAGAATGGTCATATTATCGATAAATTCAAAAACCTGTTCCTTTGTGACAGACATTATGCAAACCTCCTTGGTTTTATGTTATGAGTTATTTTTTTTATTGTTCAGCGCTTCAACAGCATAGGCGAAACTGGTGACCGACGCCGCAAGAGCCGCTGCCATCTTCGATGCCGGCGCCTGGAATGCCCCGGCGAGCATCGACAGAAGAACTTCCCGTGAGGGCAGGCTCGCGATCTCCCTGACCTCTTTCGGCTCGCAGAACTTGCCTTCGACGACCGCACCTTTTACCTGAAGCTTATCATTGCCTTTCGCAAATTCAAGGACCTTTTTTACCACCAGGACCGGATCATCGTAGCCGATCGCTATCCCGACCGGCCCTTTAAAGTGCTCCCCGGCAACAGAGACCTTGGTGTCCTGTGCCGCGATCTTCGCAAGGGTATTTTTCACGATACCGTAGTCGAGTGAGGATTTTTTGAGCAGGATCCTGAGCTGGGTAAGCTCGGCAACCGTCATGCCCTTGTAATCAGTCAGGACAACTGCCTTGGCCTTTGAGAATCTGTCCTTAAGGTCGGTGATTATTACTGCTTTTTCTTGCTTGTTCAGTTTAGACCTCCTTTCCCAGAGACACTGGCAGAGAAATGTGAACATTCGAAGAGGACCGCTGATCCTGACCTCTCCTGATGCACCTTTTGCTGCTTGAGCTTAGCCTCGGTAGGCATGGCCTCAACCCTTCTGAAGCCAAATTAAGCAAACCACCTACGGTCTCTGACTAATAGTTAACAGATAGTACGTCTGTCTTTGTGTTGTTTTTTACTTAGAGTACTGAACTGACATCAACCTTCAGCCCCGGCCCCATGGTCGATGAAATGCTCAGTTTTTTCAGATATTTCCCCTTGCTCGTTGCCGGCTTTGACTTCTGCACGGACTCGATTATGGCCTTCGCGTTGTCGATGAGCTTCTGCTTATCGAACGATACCTTGCCGATCGGCACATGGACCACGCCGGCCTTCTCCGTCCGATACTCCACCTTGCCTGCCTTGATATCCTTCACTGCCTTGCCCACATCGAAGGTAACGGTCCCGAGTTTCGGGTTCGGCATCAGTCCGCGGGGACCAAGGACCTTCCCCAGCTTTCCGACCACACCCATGATGTCCGGCGTCGCAACGACCTTGTCGAACTCGAACCATCCCTTGGTGATCTTCTCAACGAGGTCGTCCGCACCAACATGGTCGGCGCCTGCATCCCGCGCCTCTTTCTCCTTTTCGCCCTTCGCGAAGACAAGGACCCTGACCGTCTTGCCGGTGCCGTGGGGAAGAACGACCGTCCCCCGCACCATCTGGTCCGATTTCCTCGGGTCAACGCCAAGATTAAAGGCCAGGTCGACCGTCTCGTCAAACTTTGTGAAGGCCGCCTCCTTGACAAGGGTCACCGCCTCATCAATGGAATACTCCTTTGTTTTGTCGACCTTTGCAGCAGCTGCTTCTATCTTCTTGCTCATGTATACCTCCTGTTAATCAACAACTTCAACGCCCATGCTTCGTGCAGTCCCGGCGATGATCCTGGCCGCCTCGTCTATCGTATATGCGTTAAGGTCAGGCAGCTTGGTCTGTGCGATCTCCCGCACCTGCGCTGAACTCAGCTTACCCACCTTGTCCTTGTTCGGAACGCTTGAGCCCTTGATGATCCCGGCAGCCTTCTTGATCAGCTCTGATGCAGGAGGCGTCTTTGTAATGAACGTAAACGTCCTGTCAGCATAAATGGTCATGACGATCGGTATGATGGTATCGCCCATACTCTGCGTCTGGGCATTGAATGCCTTACAGAACTCCATGATATTTACCCCGTGCGGACCAAGCGCCGGTCCAACCGGAGGCGCAGGGGTTGCCTTACCCGCCACAATCTGAAGTTTAACCTGGCCAACTACCTGTTTTTTACCCATCTTCTTTTAATCCTCCTGCCTTTCTCTTTCCGGCACGGCCTAATTCTTCTCAACCTGGAAAAAACTCAGCTCGACCGGTGTCTGCCTGCCGAAAATACTGACCATGACACGAAGCCTTCCGTGGTCCATATCAACATCATCAACAAAGCCGTTAAAGTTACTGAAGGGTCCGTCCATGATCCTGACGCTCTCACCCTTCTGGAACTGTGTCTTCACCTGCTGCACAGGTCCCTTTTCGACCTGCTGAACAATAATATCAACCTCTTCTATCGGGATCGGCACCGGGTGCTTGCCTCCGACAAAACCGGTCACCCGGGGAATATTCTTCACCACGTGCCAGGTCTCGTCATCCATCTCCATCTCGACCAGGATATAGCCCGGATAGAACTTCTTGTCGCTTTCCTTCTTCTTCCCGGCCTTTATTTCAACGACCCGCTCGGTCGGGATCAGGATCTTGCCGATCTTCTCCTGGAGGCCGAGCCCGCCTACCTTTTCCTCGATCGAGATCCTTACCTTCTCTTCAAAACCTGAATATGTATGTACGACATACCAATTTTTTGTCATGATATTACCTGAGCGCCACTCCGACAATTTTTGTAAGACCGAGGTCCACAACACCCAGGAACAGCGAAATGACAATGACCGTAATGATGACTATCCAGGTGGAACCTATCAGTTCCTCCCTGTTCGGATAGACGACCTTATGGGTCTCAGCCTTGACTTCCCTGAAAAACTGCTTTATTTTTTCTATCATTCACAACCCTCTTTCATACTGGCAGGCCAGGAGGGATTTGAACCCCCATCCCTCGGATTTGGAGTCCGATGCTCTAGCCGTTAGAGCTACTGGCCTGTATTGATTTAGAAATAAGCCGTCGCTATGCGCTACGCCTTTGTCTCCTTATGCAGGGTGTGCTGCCTGCAGTGCCTGCAGTACTTCTTCCTCTGCAGCTTGTCAGTCGTGTTCTTCTTGTTCTTCCTGGTGGAATAATTCTTGTTCTTGCACTCAGGACACTGGAAAAGGAATATATCCCTCATGCGATCACCTCGGTAACAACACCGGCACCGACCGTCCTGCCGCCTTCCCTGATGGCGAATCTCAGTTCCTTCTCCATCGCTATCGGGGATATCAGCTCGACCGTCATGCTTATGTTGTCTCCGGGC